>JABABZ010000188.1 GCA_014237965.1 Phycisphaerales bacterium
ATGACGATGACCGCATGCAACGGGAGCAGGCGGACCATCGCATCTGGAGAGGCGGTGCCGCCAAGTCCGCCATCAAGATCTCGAAGCTCGGATCGACTCTGATCTCGGCGGCCTGGAACGGCCCCCGCTGGTGGATCTTCGACGAGTCCGGCGACGAAGTGACCCTCCGTATCCGGACCGTGGGTGCTCGGTCGTCGGTGCGAGGAACGGATCGACTGCTGGCCCCGCCCATCCTGATGGCGATGATCGGGCTGGTGCCTTTTCCCGCGGTCGTTCCCGAGGACTTCGTGGGCATCGGCGAGGGTTTTCGCTTCACCCTCCGCGGAATCGAAGTGGGCGACGGAAGCGACCGTCTCTTCTTCCCCGGAGGAGTCGAGATCCGGGTTCACCGCCCGCTCGATGGTCCCGCGGCGGTTCGTCTGCTTGATGAGTCGGGGGCCGAGGTGGCCTGGTCGGAACTCACCAGGGTCGAGTCCGTCGATCGGATCGGGTCACCTCCCGGCGCCTGGCCGAGGGTTCCTCACCGAGTCGAGATCCGCCGTGATCGCGGTGAGCGATTGGTGATGAGTTTCGACGCGCCACTCGCCGGCGGGCGGATCAGCGATCGACTCTTCGACCTCGATGTCCAGATCGAACGATCGAAACCCGTTCGGATCGACGAGATCCGTGGGCCCGAGGAGGAGTGATGGTCTCGAGCGTCTTCCGACTTCCCAGATGGCTTGTGATCGCGACCGCGTTGATGGCGGCGATGCTGGGTGGATCGGACATTTCCGCCGCGACCTCGACCGACGACGCGGAGCCGGGACTGCTCGCCGCTTCCGGCGGACGGCACGTCTTCCTGATTCGACCGGGTGGGACGGTCGCCGCCGGGTTCGAACTCATGCATCTGGATGCGGAAGTCGGTCCGGGGGTCGCTCAGACGGTGACGAGGCTTCCTCGTCGGCCGGAGTCGATCGCGGCGGATGGCGAACGATGCTGGGTCGTGCTTCCGCCCTTCGACGCGGTTCGTCCGCAACGCGAGGTCGTTTCATTCCGGATCGTCTTGAATCCGGCAACCAAACTCTGGTTCGCGGAACCCATCGGGCGGTTCGAGGTCCTGCCGGTCCTTCCTCAGGATCCGGTGCTCGCCGGCATCACGGCGACCGATGACGAACCGTTCGCGGTCACGCTTCCCTCCCAGAAGGCGGCGAGAGGGATATCGCGGGATCGGAAGTCGATCCCCGGTGATGAGGCATCCGCCACGTCGCCGCAGAGCGATTCCGAATCGGCACCCGAAGACGTCGCCGAGGGGTCGGGGGCGGGGGCGGGATTCCTGATCGCCCCGCCCGAGCGATGGCGTTGGACGAACGTGGTCATGCCGAAAGGGTTCGAGAATGCCGTGGCAGCCGTGGTCGGGAAGGGCGGAGAGTCCGGTCGCACGCAGGCGTTCGTGGCTTGGACGTCCGATGACGCCGAGTGGCGTCTTTCGCGTCTGACCGGGGACGGCTGGAGCACATCCGTTCTGCCGCTCGACGCGGGCGTTCGTCCGATCGGGATCGTCGAGTCGGAGGGGGGCATTCTGCTCGCCAGTGACATCGACGGCTCCGAAGACGGCGTCTCGCTCGACTACATCCGGCTCCTGGCGGGTCAGGATCCGTCGATGCTGCGGCTTGCTCGAATTCCTGCGGAGCGGGTGACCAGCCCGCTCGCGGTGGTGGGAACTTCGATGGGGCCATGGCTTCTCGACATCGAAGAGAACGAGATCCGCATCCTTCCGGTCGACCCGTTGAGCGGTGCCCCGGGGGCATCAGTGCGGCCGGTCGATGAAACCGGCGAATTCTCACTGCTCCACTACCCGCTGACCGGAATCGCCATGGTGTCGTCGCTCATCGCGGCGTTGCTTCTTCGGCCGCTCATCGAGCGGGCACCGAAGGAACCGGTCGCGGGGCTTCGGCCGCTGGCCATCCCCCGGAGGCTGGCGGCACTCTGCATCGACTTCATTCCCGGTGCCATGATCACCGTGTTGGTGTTCGAGATCGACCCCGGCCAGTTCGTCGAGAGTTTCCGAACCGGGGATCCCGAAACCGCGCTTCCGGCGGTGTTCGCGATCTTCGTCACCGCGACCATCGCGGGAATCGCGGAGGTCCTCTTCGCTCGATCGATGGGGAAAGCCCTGGTCGGAGGGCAGGTGGTCGCACTCGACGGCTCGCCGGCGAGCATGGTTCAACGTGGATTGCGAGCGACCCTGAAGCTGGTGGTGCTGCTGTTGCCTCCGCTGGGCTTTCTCGTTCTCATCGATCCCGTCGGCCGCGGAATGTCGGAACTGCTCTCCCGAACCTGCGTCGCGGCTCGCCCGGCCTCCGAGGTGCCCCCGGCCGGGCCGGACGAGGGCGATTCGTCCTCGTCATCCGTCGACGGCTGAGCTCAAACCCGAAAAGCGCAGTCGATGCGCGAATAATCCGCAGGTTTGGAGGATTCTCGACCTTGCAGCCGATGAATGTTGCGCTGGCGAATGGAGTCGCCGCAGATCGCCGTGTCGTGATGGCCCCTTCCGAGGGGTCTCAGGCGCGAAATGAGAGGATCTCGTGCCAGACGATCGACTGGAAAATGGAAGCGGAAACCGCTCTGAGGAGTCAGACCCTCGGGATGAGGTGGTCACACAGGCTGCCGGTGAGAAGGAGCCCTCGATTCGTGGTCGCTCCTGGCAGTTTCCGCTCATCGCGATGTCGTTGCTGGCGATTCTTGCGGCGGTGTGGCATCGGACCCAGAGCGTCGCCGCGGAGATCGATCCGAGTTCGGCCCTGCAATTCGCTCAAGAGAGACTTGCGGCTGGAGATCTCGAGGCCGTCGCCGCTTCGCTGAATGATGTGGCGGCGAACGAAGAGTCGTTTCCGGAGCTTCTGATTCCCCATCGGATTCTGGTCGCGGACCATCTCGCCGCCTTTCACGCACCCTTGGACAAGGCCACCCCGGCGGTGTCCGCTCGGGTCGCGGATGCGTATGAAAACGCGGTTTCGGCCGGTGCGGAGTTGGGGGAACAGCAGGTTCATCGGCTGGCGATCTGCGAAATGAACGCTGGCCGAGCCGAGGCGGCGGATCGTTTCCGGGATCTGCTGCACGCCAGGGATCTCGGCATCGCCACCGACTCGAAGCGACGTCGGCATCACCTGCTTCAGCGACGGCTGTTGGAAGATCTCGATGACGATGTGGATGGGGTCGAATTGCTGGCCGGTGTCGAGGCGCTTCTGGCCGAGGCTCCGGGTACCGGGCTTGAGGCGTGGGCGGTCGGTTTCCGGGCACGCGTGAGGATCCGAGAGGGCGATGTCTCCGGGCTGGTGTCTCGGTTGATCATCGACATGCAGCGACTCGAGGCGGAGTTGGAAGGACAGTCGGCCGAGCAGGTCGACTGGTCCGAACTGCATGTCCTGCTCGGTCACGCGTATCTGGCGGACGGGCGTCCGGTTCCGGCGGCGGATCGATACGAATTCGCCCTCGACCGCCTGGATGCGAACTCCAACGTGGCAGCGGAGGCTGGCATCTCCCTCGGCCGTCTGTTGCTGGCTCGCGGGGAGATGGCGGAAGCCGTGTCACGATTCGACGCCATCGATGCGCTGTCATCACCGACGGCTCGGCATCGATTGCAAGCGAGGATCGGGCTCGGAGAAGCGGCGATCCTTCGGGGTGATCATGCCACCTCCTCCCGGCATTTTCGGGACGCCGCGACGATCATCGCTTCTCATCCCGACTTCTCGTCTCAGGTCGTCGAGCAGGCGGTTCGCACGGCGATGCGAGGGGCGGCCATGGCCATCGATCGGGCCAAAGGAGCTTCCAGTCCCGGGGAACGGTCGGCGATGATCCGATTGGCTCGGGAATTCGCCAGTTTCGGGCTCCAATTCAGTGACGACCAGAATGTGCGGATGCAGGGTTTCCTTCTGGTCGCCGATTCCCATCGTCGATCCGCGGATCTCTTGATCGGCCCGGAATTCGCGGGTCTTGATCTTCGTGATCTCCCTTACGAGTCCCTTCCGCTGGCGGTGAGAGTCGAGGCCAACGAGCACTTCGTCGCCGCGGCCGAGGCCGTTCTCGAGTTGGATCTTCTCACTCCCTCGAAGACCTACGAGAACGATCTGCTCTGGCAGGCCGCCGTGCTCTATGACACGGGGGGTCGCCCGCAGCAGGCGTTGGCGCTGTATCAGCAATTCGTGGAGAGCCGGGCGGACCACAAGAATCGACCCGAGGCGATGTATCGCATCGCGATCGGTCTCCATGGACTCCTCAAACTCGAGGAAGCGGAGACGTGGTATCGCAAGCTGCTCGAGGAAGGGACGGAGCGGCCGGATGAGAAGTCCGACTACTGGACCAAGGCCAAGGTCGGGCTCGCCAGGGTGCTTCTGGTGGTTCCGGGTTCGGGCAGCCGCCTGGAAGCGGAAGGCCTGCTTCGGGACTTCCTTGAAGGCCGGGAGGTCGACCCGCGTTCGTCGGACTATCGAGACGCGACCTTCCACCTCGGGCGGCTCTACATCGTCCAGGAGCGATGGCTCGAAGCGGTGGAGATCTTCGAACCATGGCTCGAGCGATATGCATCCGATGATCGTTGGGGCGAATGTGCCGCCATGGCCGGCATCGCCTGGGCAAGCCGGGCGAAGGAACTCGATCTCCTGCTGGATGATGACCAGACGCCGGGGCTCGAAGCGGCGCCCATCTCGCCCGGGTATCGGGCGGAGCTCGAGGCGTCCTATCGTCGGTCCTTGAATCAGGCTTTCGATCGGTTCGAAGGCGTGGTCACGGCCTTTGACGGTCCTGATTCCCCGCGGCTCACGCCGATTCAGAGGCACCTGCTTCGCGTCGCCGGGCTGCAGCGCGGCGAGGTGCTCGAGCGATTGGGCGAGTCGGATCGCGCCATGGCCGTCTACCGCGAGGTCGAACAACGATTCGCGGAGGAGCCGGTGGCGATCGAGGCGTTGGTCTGCCTGGCCAATCTCGCCTCGAGTCTTGGCGATGACGAGACCGCCGGCAAGGCGACGCGAAGGGCTCGGATCAAGCTGCAACGAATCGAAAAACTACGTCGAGCGCGGGCCGGTCGGGATCAGGATTCCGACGTCTTCGCGGATCCGGTATCGGACCGAATGGCGGATCACGGTCCCGATCTCTTCATCGGTGGGGGAAGTGGTTCGCTTGATCGATGGCTTCAGCTCTTCCCGCCCGGCGGTGACGGAGGTGCAGGATGAATCGAGCCGTCGAGGAATCCCCGCCGCACGACATCGTGCGCCTGATCGACACCCGGGTCGAACGCCTGACGGCGATCGCGGCCATCTCGGG
>JABABZ010000189.1 GCA_014237965.1 Phycisphaerales bacterium
CGGCGACCACCGCGATCGCCTACCAGATCGTTCCCATCAAGTTCGACCCGGTCAAGAACGCGATCGCGATCGCGGTCAAGACCCCGGACAATTTCGCGGCGGTCGATGACCTGCGGAACCAGCTCAACTTCAAGCGTGTGAAGCCGGTGCTGGCATCCGCCGAAGAGATCGACGAACTCCTGCAGGAGCGATACGCGGCGAAGGGGAGCGGCTTCAGCGAAATCTACGCCGACGCCGGCGACTCGGCGACGATCGCGGCCCTCGAAGGACGAGGTGATTCGCTCGATCTGGACCTGGTCATGGAGGCCTCCGATGACAATGCGATCGTGCGTCTCGTCCAGGAGACGCTGATGATCGCGATCCGGGACAAGGCGTCGGACGTCCACTTCGAGCCGTTCGAGGACGAGTTCAAGATCCGGTACCGAATCGACGGCGTGCTCTACGAGATGTCGCCGCCCGACAAGCGGCTGGCGCTTCCGATCGTCAGTCGAATCAAGGTCATGTCGAAGCTCGACATCGCCGAGCGACGGCTTCCGCAGGACGGCCGGATCGAGATGTCGCTTCCGGGCACCGGGGCGCCGATCGACCTTCGTGTGGCGGTCCTGCCGACGATGTTCGGCGAGTCGGTCGTGCTTCGAGTTCTGGACCGGTCCAACGTGCAGTTGAGTCTCGATCGAGTCGGCCTTCGTGACGACGATCTCGAGAAGGTCCGCGGACTCATCGGCAAGCCCAACGGAATCATGCTGGTGACCGGCCCGACCGGGTCGGGCAAGACCACCACCCTGTATGCGGCGCTCGCCGAGTTGAACACTCCGGATCGAAAGATCCTCACCGCGGAGGATCCCGTCGAGTACGACATCGACGGGTTGATCCAGTGCCAGGTGAACGTCGATCAGGATCTGACCTTCGGAAGGCTGCTTCGGTCGTTCCTTCGGCAGGACCCCGACACCATCCTGGTGGGTGAGATTCGAGACCTTGAAACGGCGCAGATCGCGATTCAGGCATCGCTGACCGGTCACCTCGTGTTCTCGACCCTGCATACCAACGATGCGCCGAGTTCGATCCTTCGACTGGTCGATCTGGGCATCGAGAGCTTCCTGTTGACCGCGACGATCGAGGCGATCGTCGCACAGCGGCTGGTTCGGAAGATCTGCGACAAGTGCAAGGAGGAGTACGTTCCGACCGAGGAGCAGTTGATGGAACTGTCGCTGCTTCCCCGCGATGTCGAAGGCCGGACGTTCTTCCGGGGTCGCGGTTGCAGCAACTGCATGAAGACCGGCTATCGAGGGCGAATGGCGATCTTCGAGATCCTGATCATGGACGACTCGCTCCGCGAGATGATCATGGCGCAGGCGTCTACGGCGGTTCTCCGGGATGAAGCGAAGCGGCGGGGGATGCGGACCCTGCGAGAGTCGGGTCTGCTCGGCATCTACGAGGGCCAGACGACGATCGATGAAGTGGTTCGCGAGACCATCGCGGAAGAGTGAGTGGACGTGACGATTGATGGTGACGCCGATCGTCACCGGGTTGGAGGCCGGGTGGCCTCGTCGAGACAGGCCGGAATTCCGGCGATGAAGAAACGGGCCGCATTCGGCGGCAGAGCAAGATTCGAAGTCCAGAAAGATTCTGAGAGACACGACCATGCCGACCTTCCAGTACGAGGCAGTCAACGCAGCGGGCAAGGAGCAGAAAGGGGTCATCGAGGCCCCCGACCGCGGCGATGCCCAGTCGCAGCTCAAGGCCCAGGGATACTTCCCGACGCTCGTCGAGGAGGCGAAGCTCAAGGGGAGGCAGAAGAAGGCTTCCAAGAGTCCGGGCAAGGCCAAGAAGAAGGGCGGCGGTTTCTCGATCTCGATCGGCAAGATCGGATTGAAGAAGATGACCACCTTCACCCGTCAGCTTTCGACGCTGCAGGATGCGGGCCTTCCTCTCCTGCGTTCGGTGCAGATTCTGGAATCGCAGCAGCGACCCGGCAAGCTCAAGTCGATCCTCGCCGACGTCGCCGAAGACGTCGAATCCGGTTCATCGCTCTCCGACTCGATGGCGAAGCATCCGAAGGCGTTCGATCGTCTCTATTCGAAGATGGTGGCGGCCGGCGAGGTCGGCGGCGTGCTCGACATCATCCTCCAGCGTCTCGCCGACTTCATGGAGAAGGGTGAACGGCTCCGTCGACGGATCAAGGGTGCCCTGATCTACCCCGCGGTGGTGATCAGCATCGCGGTCCTCATCGTGACCGGCATCATGTACTTCGTGATTCCGAAGTTCCAGGAGATCTTCAACGACTTCGACGTGGAACTTCCGGGCCTCACGGTCTGGCTCGTGAATGCATCGAAGTGGGTGGCCGGTGGTTCGAGCGAGGATCAGGCGGTGCCGGGTGCGGTCTGGATCCTCCTGTCGCCCTTCCTGGTCTTCGGCCTCTACAAACTGATTCGCGTGACCGGCCCCGGAAAGGCGGCGACGGACATCGTGTTCTCGCGGATCCCGGTGATCGGGCCACTGATTCGGAAGACGGCCATCGCCCGGTTCACGCGAACGCTGGGCACGCTGATCAGCGCCGGTGTGCCGATCCTCGAAGCGATCCTCATCACCCGGGACACCTCGGGCAACTACATCTACGAACGGGCGCTGTCGAGCGTGCACGACTCGATCCGGGATGGCGAGACCTTCGCCGGTCCGCTGCGGGAATCGAAGGTGTGTGACCCGATCGTGGTCAACATGATCGACGTCGGTGAAGAGACCGGCGACCTCGACATCATGTTGATGAAGATCGCAGACAACTACGACGAAGAGGTCGACGTGGCCGTGGCGGCGCTGCTGTCACTGCTCGAGCCCTTCATGGTGGTGATCCTCGGCGGCATCGTCGGCACCATCGTCCTCGCCCTGTTCCTTCCCCTCGTGAAGATGATCGAATCCGTCTCACAGGCGAATTGACTCCGACCGCGTCGCGATCGTCCTCCCGGGAATTTCCCGGGAGGGGGTCGCCGGGAAACGTTCCATGACCATTCGGGCCATTCAACTTCTTCGAAACGACCACCGCCGGTCGACGACTCCGAGCCGACGCGCCAGTTTCACGGTGGTCGAGATGCTGGTGACGCTCGCCATCATCATCGTGCTGGTCGGGATCCTGGTCGTCGCGCTCTCGCAGGCCTCAGGCACGGCGCAACGGGCCCAGACTCGTTTCCTGATGAACTCCATGGTGGCCGGTCTCGCACAGTTCAAGGGCGATCACGGATACGTTCCGCCGGTGCTTGGTGACGCCAACGCGTTCGGCGGAGGGGGTACGCCCAACGACCAGCCCGGCTGGTCACGGGATGCGATCACCCCGCCCGCCTGGGACGGCACCCCGTCCGGGTCGGAGATCGTCGATTACCAGCGATGGTTCTCGGTGACGACCCCGGCCGAATACCTTCTCGGCTACGGCAATCGAAGTGGTGACGGGTACGGCATCGTCACTTCCGATTCCGCGCCGTTCCCCGACATCTCTCCAGGAAACATCGAATCGCCCACCCTGGGTTTCCGTTCGCCGGGTCTCGACGGGGCATGGGGATCGGTCTTCAATCCCCGCCGTGGATTCGAGAGTTTCATCGGGAGTTTCGCCGCTCGCAATCCCGGCGGCTTCGTGAACGGCGGCACCTCCTTTCCTCCGAACATCAACGACAACGGGGTTCGGATCAAGGGACGAATCTTCGGTCCCTATCTTGAAGTCAAGGATGCGAACAGCCTTGGCGGCCTTCGTCCCGACGGGTCGATCGCCGGCCCCGAAGACGACGACTACGTGAATCGTCCCAAGGTGATCCTTGACTACTGGGGCACACCCATCCGCTACTACCGCCGGCCGTACTACGGCGGCGATCCTCGTGCCGACAACCCCTCATTCGACATCGGCGACATCTTCGCGATGCGGCCCTGGACCTTCGAGGAAGGGCTGGAGTCCAATGGCGTCGAGGATGCCGACGGTGATCGTTCGACCACGCCGCAGCTCAAGAGCGCCGAATTCGGCCTGTTGAGCGCCGGGCCGAATCGTCGCGTCGACGACGCTCGTCGATTCGACGTCGATGAACTCAACCAGGACAACATTCAGGAGGTCGGTCCTTGAACCAGCCGAAGATCCACAACCTTCATCGTGGTGGCGTGCGGCGCCGCGGCTTCAGCCTGATCGAGCTCGTGGTGGTGGTCGGCGTGATCATCTCGCTGATCTCGCTGGTGCTGGCGGTGAGCACGCTGTTGATCCAGGCCAACGAGGCGCGTCAGCTGGAGTCCGCCTTCGCGAACCTGAACACCGCGGTCCAGGAGTACGAACAGGCGATCGGACGTCCGCTCACCTATCAGGATCGAAGCGAGCAGGGCGTTCCCGGCGCCTACGACATCCCCTACAACATCAACTTCGGAATCGCCGGTCTCGAAGGCTATTACGGAACCGGCGGAGCCGGAGAAGCCTGCAATTGCGGATCGGGTTTCGACAGTCACGGCTGGGAGAAGTCGATCGTTCGACTCTTCCAACTCCTGTCGCGAACCGAGTCCGCGGAGGAAGTGGTCGCGAAACTCGATCCGTCGCTCTTCGTTCCGGTCAAGCTGGCCAACGGTCTGCCGCTTCCCGGCAATCAGGACCTCACCTCGCTCGTCGATCCCTGGGGATCCGCGATCGCGGTGGTGATGCCGGGTCGGAAGTGGCGGGATTCGGACGCGGGCGGTCTTGACATCGATTCGGACGGCACGATCCGGACCTCGATGGAGATCAAGCTGGGCGTCTGTCGCAATGGCCAGCCGCTCTTCGTGAGCGCGGGCCCCGATGGCGACATCGGTTGCCTGGACTGTGCTGGCGGAAGTTCGGTTCGATTCGAGGCGACGATCGACAACATCTACTCCTACATCCCGGAGAACCAATGATGCATCCGGATCGCACCCTTCGCCGACATTCCCGGCTGGCGGCCGACCATCGCTCGGTTCGGATCGGTTTCACGATCATCGAGCTGCTGGTGGTCATGGGAATCCTGATCCTGCTCGCCGTGCTGACGGGAATCAGCGTGCGGCAGATCAGCCGGGGGGCGCGACTCAGTTCCGGTTCCAATCAGGTGATCGCCGCCCTCGGTGCGGCTCGAGCCTACGCCATCCAGAACAACAAGACCGTCATGCTCACCTTCGTGGTGAATGTGGATCCGAACAAGGTCTCCGAAGGCGAGACCGTCGAACTGGTGCTGGCGGAGTCCACAGGTCAGATCTCCACGCGGTACTCGGGAATTCAGTGGTACGACGAACGCTTCCTTCCGGTCCCCGGACTCCCGGCGGTCGCCCTTCC
>JABABZ010000018.1 GCA_014237965.1 Phycisphaerales bacterium
AGCCGGGCGGCTACTGGCGGGCCGTCGGCGGTGACATCTTCACCAGCGAGATCGGTCGGCAGATCGGGGTGATCTTCGGTCCTGATGGGACGCTCATCACGCGGAACGTCCAGGGCGCCGGAGGTTCGGGCGCGGTCGTCTGGCCCTTCCTCGACGCGGATCGCAACAACGTGCCCGAGATCATCAATCCCAATGGCTACGGCGGGATTCTCCAGTACGTCGCCTACGACGCGGTCGGCGACGAGTGCGACGTGCACCCCGTGCAGTGGCTCGCGGTCTACGACGATGAGGAGTTGCGTCGCGCCCGGGGGGATGCCAACTGGACCGGCGAGGCTGGTGAGGAGATTCGAAACAGTCGCATCACCGACTGGGTCGACGATTTCGGCATTCCAATCTTCTTCAATCGATACACCGGCGTCGCGGAGACCGTGAATCCATGAACATCCTGAATGCGATGACCATCACGAGTCTTCCGAGTGTCTCGATCGCGACCGGTTCGCGGGGGCGCCGCGGCATGTCACGCGGCTTCTCCCTGATCGAACTGCTGCTGGCGATCTTCATTCTCGGCGTGGGGATCATCTCGATCTCCGCGGTGTTCCCGGCGGGCATCGTTCAACAGCGCCGGGCGCAGGACGACGTTCTCGGCCCGGTGATCGCCGAAGCGGCCATGTCGACGATCCGTTCGAAGGTGGGTCAGTCGGACTTCGGAACCTTCGAGGAATTCGGGATCTACACCCCGGCGACGTTCGCCTTGCTCGACGGTGATTTTCCGAACACCTGGTTGCGCGGTGGTGATGAATTCACCCAGCGCGGCGACTGGCCCTGGCTCCGGCCTTCGATGGCCGTCGTCCCGGCGGGCGTCGCGGCCGATTCGCAGGACTACTTCGGCGACATCGACATCTTCAGCGCCCGGGTCGCTCGCGACTCGGTCTTCGCCCCGGAATATCCCGGGAGCTCCAATCTCGACTGGCAGATCGGGAAGACCACCGAACTGCGGTTCTCCAATGGTTTCCCGGTGATCGGTTCCGAGTACCAGAGCGGTGATGTGGGTGGATTCCTCTTCGGAGTTCCGTTCAATCGATCGAAGTTCGACTTCTTCGGAAATCTCGAAGATCCGCTGGTCACGGTCACCCAGGAAGAGCGGTTCTGGCCCGCCGGATCCGGATACGGGGCGGGCCGAAATCGACCGCAGTATGCCTGGGACTGCATGTTCCGTCGGTTCCAGGGGCGGGTTCAGGTTGCGATCTTCGTCTACCGGGTGAAGGTCGGCGCCGCCGCCGGCGGGTATGCGGTCGCCCAGGACGCTGGGAACAACATCTATGACCGGGACGGGCTTCGCCCGGCGATACCGGCGAGGGCCGACTTCTTCATGTCGGTCGCCGGGAGTTCCTATCGCCCGCTCACCCCGTACGGCGCTGATCCGACCCCGGGCGGCCCGCCGAATCTCGACGACTTCGATCGGGTGGAAATCATCGGGACCGGTCCTCAGTTCAACGAACCGAACCCCACCCTCGATCCGTACTTCGAGGGGTGGCAGGCACCGGGGCAGTGGCTGCTTGATCCGTCGAATCGGATTCATCGGGTCACTCAGGGGCGTCGCAACAAGCGGCAGGGCCCGGTCCGACTCGCTCGTCCGATTCCGTCGCAGGCTCCGAGTTCCGCGATCTGGAACCCGGCGACCGCGGAAGGCGGACCCTACTCCGACCCGGACGTCATCCAGACGGAGACGAACGAGGTCCGATCGCTCTGGTTCGTGCCTCCGGTCGATCGTCGCGGCGTGTCGCTCACGCCGATCTACGTCACGGTGAGGGACCTTTGATGCTGATCCAAGTTCACAGACCGTTCATCGATGCGATTCGCTCCTCCGGCCGTGGCCGGAGAAGTGGCCGTGCCTTCACGCTCACCGAGTTGCTGGTCGCCATCGTGGTGCTTCTGGTGGTGATTCTCGCCGTCGGTCGGATCTTCGGCACCGCGAGCACCGTGGTGAAGAACGGCGAGGCCAACGCGGACATCCTTCAGGAGACCTCGGCGGTCGAGCAGTTGATCCGCAGCGATCTCGCTCGAATCTCCGACGAGGGATTCCTCATCATCCAGTGCATCGGGGTCCGCAACGACGTGATGGCGTCGCTCGGCGGTGGACAGCTTCTCGATCCGACCAAGCCCGCGGGACACATCTTCCGCTGCGACCAGATGGCATTCGTCGCCGACGATCTCGCGATCAGCCGACAGACCCAGACCATGGGGTCGTTCACGGAATCGACGATCGGCACCTACGGGGGTGAGACCTCGCCCACCCCGCAGGCGACCTCGAGCATCATCTACTACGGGCACGGCATTCAGTTCCCGTTCCTTCCCAAGAACCTCGGTCTGACCGCCGACGTCGATCCGTCCTACAACATCCAGCCCTGGTTCCGGCCTTCACCGTCGAACACCTCGGCCCGGGTCGAGTTGCAACGCTGGCCGCAGGGGACGGCGCTCCCGGGTCAGTACAACGGCTCCCAGCCGGACGCGAGCGATTGGACGCTCGCGCGGCAGGAGACCTTGATCGCGGACGACCGGCAGGGCAACAGTCGCACCTTCCTCTCCACGCCTGCCAACCGCAATTCCGCCGAAGCGATCTTCGACGACGCGATGGAGGCGTCACGGGTGGACGTCGTCGCGACCGACATCGGCCGGCTCCGGGATTCGATCCGCACCCTCGGTCCCCAAGGCGTGGTGCAGACGCTCCTGAACTACCGGCCTCGTGCCGAGAAGAGGCCGCCCACTCTGGACAAGAGCGACGTGCTGCTCACCACCAGCGTGCTGGCGAGCAACTGCTCGAACTTCGTGATCGACTGGACCTGGTCCGACGGGGTCGGCCGCGAACTCGACCTCGACTTCGATCCGAAGCGGAATCTCCAAGGCGTGCTCCGAGGCGTGTCGCATCGCGGCGGATATCGATCCGGGGTCGGCAACGAGCCCGACGAGGTCGTCGAAGCATCGCTTCCCCAGCCCTGGTTCGGATTCGCGGACAACAGTTCCGATTCAGGCAACCCGAACCTTGATGTGACCTTCGCCTCCGCCTATCTCGGCGGCACGTTCTACGACCGTGAGGTTCGACTGCACGCACCACTGGCCTACCACCCGAACAATGGCGTCATCGACGGCGGGCCCGCCGACGTCGACGTCTTCAACGGCACCGGCAGTCTGCGTCCCCGTGCGGTCTCGACCGTCGAGGGCATCGGTGGCGCCGGAGGCGGCGTGGTCGACCAGCCGTTCGGTTCGGGCGTGCCGGTCTACCGCTACCGCGCCTATTTCGGATTGAACGGCAAGGAGCCGTTCATCCGCGACGGCGCCGGTCGTCCGATCACCCAGGCCGCGACGGGTGGCGAACCGTGGCCGATCTACCGGACCGACTACACACCGTGGCCGTCCGCGGTGCGGATCAGTGCGACGTTTCACGACAACCGTGATGCGATCGAAGGTGGACGACTCGTGCAGTTCACGATCCCGCTTCCGGCGCGGGTGCAGGATCTTCCGGAGAACTGAGCCATGACCATGCATACGAATCAATCAGTCTTCGGAACGGTCACCCGTGCGGTGCATCATGATCGAGCCCGGCGCGGCAACACGCTGGTGCTGGTCACCGCGATTCTCGTGCTGCTGGTGATCATCGCGACCGCGTACATCACCCGCGCCCAGGGGGGTCGCATCATCGCCGCCGCCCAGCGAAAGGCGATCGATCGCGAGGACCGCGCGCAACTGGCGGTGGGGGTGGTGGCGAACGAGATCGCCTCGAACCTGTTCCCCAAGTTGGTCGATCAAGGGAACGATCCGTCTGTCTTCAACGGGGGAGTCGCCACTTCCAGCACGCCTCGCCTGTCCCGGCCGTTCTGGCTCGGGCAGAAACTCGACCGATACATGGTCGATCCGCAGGTGGGCGGCGACGGCAATCCCATCGCGGCGTACAACTTCGCGCCCTACGAGACGAAGGCGTGGACCAACTGGCCCGACACGCTCGGGAACGCATCACCGTTCGGGCCCGGCGCGCCCAACGGGATCCTCTACGACGGGCGAGGGCTCGTCATCGGCGACGACAACCCCGTCGGCAATCCCGGTTTCGCCGACACCCGCTGGCTTCGCTCGACCGAGCCGCAGCGGGCCTATGACCAGAACGGAAACCTCGGCTACGACAACGTGGTCGGCTCATCCGGATTCACGCACTTCAGTCACCTTTCGTGGCCGGCGACCGCCGAGAACGGCTGGCGGGTCTGCTTCGACATCGCCAACATCGCGGCCTTCAACCCGACCATCTCGAATGTCAATGATCCTCTCGCCTTCCCGGAGGCCGGATTCACGATCACCGCCACTTCATCGGATCTCTACCGACAGGGCTTCACCGAGTACGGCCTCTTCCAGGAGCCGGTCGCGTTGCAGACGCCGTACGAGCAGTGGCTTCCCGGCGTGGTGCCCGCCAGATACAACGGGACCGGGGACTTCCTTGCCCGGCGTGCCGACTGGTTCGGCATACCCAACACGCACTTCAACGCGGTGCTCGGAAATGGCAATGGTCCGCTCCCGAACTTCATCAAGATGAACGACCTCGGCCCGAAGCGCGAGGAATTCGTCTTCGGAACCGATCGGAACGTGGTCGGACGCACGCTGGCCGATGCCGACGGCGACGGCTTCACGGATTCGTTCTGGTTCCTGCTCCCCGGTGCCAGCGAAGACGGACTTCGTCAGGTCGCGGCGGTCTCGATCGTCGACAACGCGTCGATGGTCGACATGAACGTGGCGACGCGGTTCGATCGCTGGAGCACCGCGGGTCAGACTCCGGCGGACATCGCCCTGACCAGCCGACTGGTCCAGCCCGGTGCTCAGGCGACGCAGTTCGGTGACAACGCGAACGTCTACGACACCACCGACACCTGGGTCGGAATCTTCAGTGATCCCCAGAACACCTGGCCGGCGACGAACTGGAACTTCAACTACACCTACGACACCTCGTATCAGTATCGAATCGGGAGTTTCGACGGGACCGAGACCCTCTCGACCCAGTACAACCCGCTGCTCTTCGGCGACTCCACCAGCGAGGCGTCGAGCTGGCTCCGGCAGACCGGCGTCCTGAACCAGGATGTCGGTTCGACCGGGTACTTCGCCCTCGAGCAACCGTATCGCTCGCTGATGGTGGCCTTCGGTGATGGCGATCCGGACCGGGCCCGATTCGATCGGCGTCGATACTTCAAGCGCCGACTGACCGACGGTGGTCTCTTCGTCCGTCGCACCGACGACATCGGCCAGTCGCTCCCGGTCGACCAGTGGACGGTCCGAAACGTGCCGCCGCGCGGCTTCACCGATGCCGACGAACTCGAACTGCGGATGTTCACCGGAAGCAACTACGGCCCGGTGGTCTCGGCGTTCGAACGAACCGTGAACCGTCCGTGGCAACGCGAGCGCAACCCGTTCCGATCGACCCTCGCCCGGTCCGAATCGGTCGAGAACTTTCTCGACTACTACGATTCGAACCCCAACGGCGCGTGGCCGCCGACCGCGGGAATTCCCATCGGCGACCAGCTCTCCGCGGACCAGCTGCTGCGGGACCTCCGGCATCGAGTCACCACCTACGGCGCGGTACGCAACGACCTTCGGCCGTTGCATCTCCGACCGACCGCGCTGTTCGATCCCGATTACGACTACGCCTTCGGCCGGCTTCGCTCGACGGCACCCGAAGATCTGCTGGTCACCACCAATCAGACCGCGTTCGACGTGCGCAAGCGGAAGCTCGACCTTCGAGGCTCCGCGCTCGACGCACCGATCACCGAGTTCGAGTCGCTGCTCTACAGCGGCGAATTCGCCGATCCGTTCAACGTGGTCGGCGCCATCGATCCGGATGATCTCTACGCCGGTGTCTGGCCGCCGATCCTCGGAGGGCCGTTCGCGTTCCGGGTGGAGCTGGATCGTTCCTTCCGGTTCCGGCAGGAACTCCAGGAGACCTTCGGCACGGCGCTTTCCGGCTTGTTCCGGGATCCCGTCGACGGGACCAACTACACCCAGAGCTACCTGGGCAACAGTTACGCCAACATCACCGAGAACCAGAACGCGTACCTCAAGACGCAGCTGATGGCCGCCAGCTGGGCGGCGAACATCGATACCAATCGAGACAACCGGTTGCGAGGCACCAACGCCTTCAACTACGCGGACTCCACCGGCCCCGCATCGGTGGAGGGTCTCGAGATCCTGGACCAGCCCATCTATCCGGACTGGGCACCGCGAGTCTCGCAGGAACTCGACGGATACCTGGGTGCGATCGATCAGGACCTCAAGAACCTGACGTTTCCGGGAATGGAGCGGCAGCCCTTCATCATGGAGAGTTTCTTCGCGCTCGTGTATCCCAAGAGCCGGATCTCCTCGACCACCGCCAACGAGCTCGACAACGACGAGGACTATCAGCAGTACCTCCTGAGCGAAGGCATCGACGGCGCGTCCGCCGGTGACGACACGATTCCCACCGGCTTCATCGATGCCGGTGATTCATGGGTCGACAAGGAGAGCGAGCCGGCGATCGTGTTCGCGATCCAGCTCGCCAACCCCTATGAAGAGCCGGTCGGACTGCACGACGTCTACATCCGCGTGGGCGACAACATCCGCCCGTTGAACCTCGGGCGGCTTCCCAGCCCGCACCCGCAGGGCGTCGCGGATCGCACCCAGCCGTACTACCGGCCCGGCGAACTCTTCCTCGGGCCGACCCGTCCGGACGCACCGAGAACCGCCATCGTCTTCGGGATCATTCCCCCGGGGTTCAACACCAACGATGGCACCGCGAACGGCGACTTCGAATACGAATTCGGCGTCAAGTTCGAGGAGTTCCATGCCAAGTGGGTCGACTTCCTGGATCTCGAACCCGGAAACCTCTTCGGTTGGGATGCGAACCTTCCGCTGGACTCGCATCAGACCATGGTCTTCGATGCCTCGCCTCGATCATTCCGGCGAGCGACGCCGGCGTCCACGCCGGTGTCCATCCAGCCGGCCCTTCCGCCATTGCTGTCTTCGGATCCCCAGAACTGGTTCGATGATCCGGATCGTTCGGTCGAACTGCTGAAGTTCGTCCAGAACCCCACGACCTTCGTTCCGGGGCCTGGATCGATCAACAACAACGGCTACCTCTACGTCATCGACCGGCTCGACAACGAGCACACCGGAGCGGAGATCGAGTTCAAGGATCAGATGAAACGGCTGGTGGAAGATGACTTCGCGCCGACCATGGATCAGGACTACATCTTCGATCTCAACAGCAACGATCGACGCGAGTGGAACGGCATTCGACTCGAGGGCGACGACTTCTTCGTGAGCTGGGTGCGGGCGGGCCGGCCGTGGGGCTGGGACGTCAACCGCAACGGCGTCTACGACATGACCGAGGTGAACCCCCGGTACGTCTTCGCGGAGATCCCCGAAGACGACTGGGTCAAGACCGAGGTCGACGCGGTGGTGCTCAGCAGCGGATCCGCGCAGGTCAAGGGAAACACCATCGATCTCGATGACGATCCCGACACCGGCGGTGCCGCCGGAGCACCCTGGCTGACCCGCTCCTACCTTCTCCCACTGGCGACCCGCGCCTCGGGTGGGGCGGGTGGATTCGCCTTCGACTTCGATTCGGTCCGTGGCAAGCCGTTCAACTTCACCACCGCGACCGCGCTGGTGGGTGGTGCGGGTACCCCGACCATCGACTTCGATGCCGGCTTCCCGGTGTTCGCCGACGGGTCGATCCGGCTTTCGACCGATTCGTCCGGCTGGCCCGGCCAGCCCGCCAGCAACTTCCGCTGGGTCATGATGGACAAGGGGCAGTCGCCCGACGAGACCCTGCCCGGAACCCGTTCCGGGATCGCCAGTGGTTCCGACGGCAACGGCAACGGTGTCGACGACGGCCTCGAGCAGTACCAGCGGGTCTGGCTCGAGAAGGACCAGTGGGCCTATCCGCTCCAGATGCTCCAGAAGGACGCCGACTACGAACAAGTCGGTGAGATCACCAACGCCTTCCTGTGGGGCCATGCCGTCCGTCATCGACCAGGCATCACGTCACCCCAGTCCTTCAACGGGCTGCCCTTGCTGAAGACGGTCTTCACCTTCGGGGAGATCATGAATGGCGTCGGCGACGAGGATCTTCTTCCCGTCGCGCCTCGGGAGTATCTCGACGACGTCGGCATTCCCAACACCACTGGCGCGTTCACCAATCGATTCCGACCCACCCCGGGCAACCTGACCGCGCCCGTCGGCGCGTCGGTGGATGCCTTCCGGCCGTTCACGCAGGTGGTCGAGGTCTCCGCGGTCGGAGCGCCTTGGACGCCGAAGCTTCCCGCGGGCCTTTCCGTCTTCGACGCCCTGGTCTGCGACGGCCCTGGCGCGAACTACCGGATGGATCTTGATGGAGATGGATCGCTGGACGCCGTCGAGTTGCTGGCCATCGAAGACGCTCGGTACGGCAATGCCGCCGGATTCCAGGGAGCCGGAACCCGCGGTCTGATCAATGTGAACACCGCGAGCACCGAAGTGATGCGGACGCTTCCGCACATGAGTCGGCTGGTCTACAACGACACCTACGACGGGTGGGACGGGCTTGGCTCGTCTCCGGCCGACGGGAATGCGATCTGGCGGGCCTACGCGCCGGCGGCGCAGCTCTCGGGCGACGTCACGAACCTGGCGGTCCCCAAGCCGATCGCCACGCGCAACCCGCAGTGGGTCCGGGTCCCCGAAGCGATCGATCGATATCGCGATGGTGGCGGCATCTTCAGCAACGGGAACATCAAGGCGGTCCAGGTCGCTCAGAACACCGCGATGCCCTTCACCGGCAACGTGGCCATGCCCTCCTACGACGATCGTGGCACCTACGGCTACGGCGACGCGCCGGAGATGGCGGCATGGCTCGACGACAACGTCGTCTACCCCGACCTGGGAATCAACGGCGTGGTCGGCCTGTACCCGGGCATGCGTCGCGGTCAGGGAATCGCAAGCCTCGGCGAACTGATGCTGCTCGATCGAGTCGGCGTTTCCAACGGCGCCGGCCAGTCCTGGCCGCAACGATCCACGTCGATCACCGGAGCTGGTCTCGATCCCTACGCGTATCAGTACGACTTCGGTGCTGGTACCAACTATGGTTCCTCCATCGCCCCGTGGGATCCTGCTGCGTTGGATCCCGACCTCAACACCCGGCTGGGTCTGGGTTGGCGCCCGGAGGTGGGGAACACCGGAGCAGCCTCCGAACTGGCCCTCCAGGCCGATGCCCGACTCTCGACCGACCGGCGGAACATCAGTTGGTTCCAAAACAAGGCGGACGCATCGACCCGGGTCGAAATCCCGGACGAGGTGGCGAGTGATGCGGAAGAGGCCAACCTGCTCTTCGCCGGAATCTCGAACCTGGTCTCGGTCCGAAGCGACGTCTTCACGGTCCACATGCGGGTTCGGTCCTTCCGGCAGAATCCCGTCAGCGGACTCTGGAATGCCATCGACGCGGAATTCATCGTGGACGATTCACGCTACGTGTTCGTGGTGGATCGTTCGAAGTGCGATCTCCCTGGGGAAACGCCGGAGATCCGGCTCTTGAGCAAGGTGCCGAACTGATCGAACAGCCTCTCTCACGAGAGGCGATGGGCGGAGGTGTTCGAGCCTGTCGTCCGACAATCGCGCCATGTCGAATCAACTCGACCCGCGTCCTCGCCACGCTCGTCCAGCGTTTGGGGGGCGCGGGCTTTTTCTTGGGCCTCATGCCGCCCCGTGACTCCATGCGGGGAACTGGGGGCTACCGGACCCTGAGATGGCGATCGACGCTGATTCGGGGCGCGGAGGCCCCCTGATGAGGCGATTTCCCGCCTCGAGGCTGGCCCCGATGGAATGTGGATGGCATGGTTGACCCTCAGGAGCAGGCCAGATCGGAAAGGTCCGAAAAACCGGCCGATGACCACTTGGCTCGGCGGAGGGCAAGGCTACGATCAGACGGCGGTGGGCGGTATTCTCGGCAGTCAGGATCGAACCTCCGTGGCTGAGAACCATCGCTCGAGCACGTTTCCATGACCAGGGTTGGGACGTCCAGGCGTCCATTCGGAGATGAAGGCAAAAATGCACAGTCTGCAGATCAGGATGACCATCGCATTCACGCTCGTCATCGGTGCCGCCACGCTGGCATCCGTGGCCGTCGAACCGACATCGAAGGATCGCCGCGCCGACGCCCGAAAAGCCGCCGCACCGCGAGAGACCGCCAAGTCCATCGCGCCGCGCGAGCTGACTCCGCCGAGCAGTTCCGAGCGGGCTGCCGTGAATCCTCGAACTCGGGCCTCAGCGGGATTGGTGGTCGCTCGAGACGGCCGAGTGAAGTTCGATCCGGGGATGATCGATGCGCTTCGAAATGGAGATCGACTGAGCCTCGGATGGAAGCCTCGGGTCGCCCCCGAGCAGTTCGAGGTGATCCGATTCAACCGGACCTCGGCATCCGGCTGCTGGTGGCAGCTCCGCTCGCTCGACCGCGATCTGGTCGTGGCGACGCTCGCCCAGCGCGACGGTCTCGTCGCCGGATGGATGCAGGAACCCGGAGACGGGGGCGGCATGGAGTGGACTCTGGTTCCGATCGGCCCCGGTCTCGCTCGCCCCGAGCCCAAGGCGTCCGACCTGCCGGGTTGCGGTGGAGGAATCATTCCCGAAGGTGCGCCGGAAGGCCCGCTCGAAGAGGGTGGCATCGCCGGCGGAGGCCCGGACGTGGAGGAGTGTGCCGGCTGTGCCGCGACGGTGGCCGACATCGCCTTCTTCTATACGAGTCTCTGCCTCGAAGCGGAAGAAGAACGAATCGAGAACGATGGTGGTGATCCGGAAGATGCACCCTTCGCCATCGCCGCGGTCTGCGAACTCGAATGTGCCAACACCACGATCACCATGGACAACTCCGGCCTGAACTACGGCACCCGGCCGGTCTACGTCGGAATGGTCGAGTGGGACGAGCAGTCGGAGAGTCTTTTGGGCCCGTTCCAGAATTCCAGCGACGGCGTGATCGACGAGGTCCATGAGACTCGGGACGAGGTCGGTGCGGACGCCTGTGCCCTGGTGTCGTTGACCGATGGCGAGAATCCGAGCGTCGCCTATTGCGGGCTTGCCTACGTCCTCGGCGGAAACAGTCCGGCGTTCGCCTTCAGCAGTCTCGTTCGTGGTTGCATGGGGTACTCCCTGCTCGCCCATGAATTCGGCCACAACATCGGCCTGCTGCATGCTGTCGGAGACAGTGCCACCGGCGACGGACCGCCCTGCGATCCCTGGGATCCCGCCTGGGTGGGCTGTTGCGCTCCCGGTGAGAGTCCCGAAACGGGCGATGATGAAAGGGCGTATCAGTACGGTTGGCGGTGGGTCGGAAGCACGACGTTCTGCTTCAAGACGGTGATGGCCTACTCCCCGGGCAGCACGGTCCTGCATTACTCGAATCCGGAGATCGCCTACGACGGCGTTGCGACTGGAAGCCCGCAGGAGTCCGAGGACAATCGAGTCGCCAACAACGCTCGCCGGGTCATGGAGACGATGCCGGGAACCGCGGCGTATCGTTGCGCCGTTCCGGAACAGACCGGGGCCGATGGTCGACTGGTCGCCGCGGGTCTGCAGCCATTCGACTCGTTCGGGATCTCGATCGCCACCAACGGAACTCGAATGATGTCCGGGGCGAGTCGGCATGACGCCCGCGGACTGAATGCGGGCGCGGCGTTCGTCTTCGAAGACCTCCTGGACGACGACCCCGACGTGGGTTGGCTGCAAAGTGCGAAAATGACGCCGACCTACCTTCGCGAAGGTGATCGCTTCGGAGAAAGCGTCGCCGCCAGTGGCGACCATGTGGTGATCGGATCGCCCCGGGCGGGGCGATGGGTCACGGAGATCGACAAGGACACGGGCGAGGAGTTCGATGTTCTCGAAGCGGCTTCCGCGGGTGAGGTCTCGGTGTGGGAATGGACGGGAGACTACTACTGCCTCCTGCAACGTCTGCAACCCGACGAATTGGTGGACAACGACTGGTTCGGTCATTCGGTCGCGATTGCGGATGGATTCCTGGTGGTGGGAGCGCCTCGCCGCGACGCCGACATCGACGCGAACGACGAGACGGGTGCCGTCTACGTCTATCGCCTGGCGGGGGGGATCTTCGAACAGCTTCCCGCGGACGACGGGTTCATTCCGGGTGATGATCCGGGCGATCTGACGGGCTGGAGCGTGGCGGCCGGTGCCGAACCGGATTCTTCCGTGCGGTACGCGATGATCGGGGCCCCGGAAGCCGACAGTGGTCGTGGCAAAGTGATTCCCTTCGTCTTCCTCGACGGGGAGGATGCGGTGCGACGAAGCGATCTCCAATTCGGGGATTCCGAGGGGAAATTCGGATGGACGATGGCGATGACCGGGCCTGATGCCGTGGTCGGGGCGCCATATGCATCGCAGTCCGAGGGGGCGGCCGTCGCCTATCGAGTGGTCGCCAACGACTTCGATTCGGTCGAGGAACTCTCGTCGCCGGGGAGTGTTCCCGGCGACCGATTCGGATACGCGGTCGCGGTTTCCGAGAACTACATCGCGGTCGGCGCTCCGGACAGCAATTCGAGCGCGGTCGATCTGATCGGATCGGTCTTCATCTACGAGCGTGACGGCTCGGACTGGGACTGGCAACAGTACATCCAGCCCACCGGGCTTCAAGCAGGAGATCGGTTCGGTGGATCGGCCGCGATCGTCGGCAACATCCTCTTTGCCGGTGCGCCGCAGGCCAGTGATGCCGGAATCCTTTCCGGGGTCGTCTATGCGATCCAGATCGAATTCACGGACTGCAACGAGAACCTGGTGGATGACTCGATCGACATCTATCTGGGGAATTCCCAGGACCTCGACGGAAACGGCATTCCTGATGAATGTGCCAACGGAACCTGTTTCGCGGATCTCAACGGCGACCTGACGGTCAATGGTGAGGACTTCGGCATCCTGCTCGTCCAATGGGGACCGGCGGGGCCACAGACCACCGCGGATCTGAACCTCGACGGCATCGTCGACGCCGCCGACCTCGGACTCATGCTGGCGTTGTGGAATCAGACCTGCGAAGACGATCCCTGATCGGAGTCGTTCTCAGCGATCGTTCCGTTCATTCAAGTCGACTGCGGGACCCCTCGATCACGAGGGGTCCCGTTTTTCGCAGGAAGCCCGG
The DNA here is from genome assembly GCA_014237965.1 of Phycisphaerales bacterium. GTDB lineage: Bacteria > Planctomycetota > Phycisphaerae > Phycisphaerales > SM1A02 > UBA12014. Next base: position 13,175 of record JABABZ010000018.1, read on the forward strand.
AGGGTCGGTCGAGTTGGTGGTAGGGTGCGTTCACGAGCGGTTCCGAGATCGGAGGTTGCCGTGTTCACCAAATCACAAGACTGGTACGACCTCGTCTACGACGCCCAGGGCAAGGACTATGAAGTCGAAGCGGCGACGATTCGTCAAATGCTCCATTCCCGAGACGTTTCACGCGGAGGCGCCGGTGGTCGACCGAGACTGCTCGATGTCGCCTGCGGGACCGGCCGCCATCTGGCGTTGCTCGACGACTTCGACCGAGTGGGAGTCGATCTCGATCCGGGAATGCTCGAGCGGGCGGCGGAGCGATGCCCCGGGGTGATGCTCGTCGAGGGTGACATGCGGACGTTGGACCCCGGCGGACTGGGCGCGCCGTTCGACGCGGTGAGTTGCCTCTTCGCGTCGATCGCGTACATGCGCGATCTTCAATCGCTCGCCGAAGCCGTCGGCTCGATGGCCCGGTGCATTCGATCCGGCGGCGTGCTGGCCATCGAGCCCTTTCTCGAGCCGGGCGTCGTCGAACTCGGTCGCCCCTGGGCGACCTTCGTCGATCGTCCCGAAATCAAGATCGCCAGGATGGATGTGCCACGGGTCGAGGGTCGCTGCCTTCAATTGGAATTCGAATACCTGATCGCCGATTCGGAGGGCGTCCGCCACGTGCACGAGTCGCACCGGGTCGGGCTCTTCACTCGCGAAGAGTTCGGCAGCGCATTTCGTGCGGCGGGGCTCGAATGGTCGTTCGTCGAGCCGGGACTTTCGGGGAGAGGGCTTCACTTCGGGCGACGCCCCGACTGATCCCACGAGTCCGTTCAGTCCACCGAACCGAAGATCTGGATCGCAGGACCGAGATGTCGTTCGTAGTTTCGCCAGCGGCCGACCGATGCCTCGTTCATCGGCTTGTCGATCTGATCGTGAGACGGCGTCATCACGTTTCGTCGCGTGAGATGAAACTCCAGGCACGCCGGATCAGGGTCAAGTTGAAGAAAATGGAGCAGTTCATCGGTCGTCTCGGCCTGCCGGGCCACGAGGTCTTCGTACCGGATCCGATGGAACGGCACCGGGAGAATCGAGCCGAAATGATCCATCAGCCGATCGTGCTCCTGTCTTGCGACGATCAGATCCTCGAGTCGGCACGCCCAGGTGAGCGTGTCGCCCCGAAGCGAGTGCAGGAACATCGAGAGGATGTTGTCGAGGGGGTTCCGGGTGACGTGGATGATCCGGCAGCCCGGAAGCATGAGCGGAAGCAGGCCGAGTATTCGATCCAGTCCGAGCGCCTTGTTCACGATCCGCTCGGCGTCCTGCTCGAAAGTCGACTGCATCTCCAGATAGCGTTCACCCGCGGCATCGAGCGTCGCGACTTCGATGTGCTCGAGAAAACCCGGGAATGGATCGCCTTGAAGATGGCCCATGCGAGCTGCCATGTTCAGCGGTGTCCGCTGCTCGCCGATACCGGCGCCGCGGGGATGCGTGGCGATGATCTGTTCGATCAGGGATGTGCCGCTTCGAGGCATCCCCACGACGAAGACCGGCGTCTCGCTCGCTTGCGACGAGCGGGGGAGACTCGGCAGCCGCGAGGCATCGAAGAAGTCGATGATGCGATCGGTCTCCGCTCGGTACTTGGAGGCGTCGAAGGTCGACCCCGTGAGTCGGTTCCCTTCGGCGGCATACTTGAACGCGGCATCGAAGTCGGCGAGCCGGTCACAGGCCTTGGCCAGATCGAAGGCCATCGGTCGAACGAGTGACGCCGGAAGTCCACGGGTGCGAAGAGCGCCTTCCAATCGTTGGCGTGAGGACGCGAAGTCACCGGCCGACTGATCGAGTTCCGAACGAAGCCATTCGATTCTCGGCGATCGTCCTTCGATCGCGGCGAGGTCTCGGAGGGCCGCCTCCGCCTCTTTGGGCCTTCGCAGTCTCGCGAGGCACCGAGTCCGAAGGTGCGCCGCGGCGGCCGCGACATTCGGCGTGGTCTTGCGGGGAAGGCGACTCAGGGTGGCCAGCGCCTCCTCAAGCCGTCCCGCGACATGGCAGTACTGGGCGCGATTGATGAGGTCCTGGTCGGAAGGGGAGCCTTGGTTCATGGCGAGATCGAGCATTTCGATCGCCATGATCGGGTCGTCCATGCGCGCGGACACCTCGCTCCGGAGTCGTGGAATCTCGGTTCCGGCGACGCCGCTCGCCTGGAGCTGTTCGAGTTGATCCAGCGCCTGTTGCAGGTCTCCCGACTTGATCGAACGCCTGGCCGAGTCGATGTCCGGAGCGGGGTGGGCTTTGGAAAATGCTTCTGAGCGATCCGTCATGAGGGGTTTCACTCTAACTTCTGCCGTCTTGACCCGTGGCCGGACTTCTCGGAACTCCGGGATGCCCAGACGGCCTTGCGGCGGTCGAGGAGGCCCAGTCCGGTCGGCGGCCTCGTGGATATCCGAATTTCGAGGAACTCGACGGTTCCTCGGAGATCGAAATTCAGACGGGCGGAGACGCTCGGCGAGAGCAGGCATTTCGCTCCGCTTCCCAGCTTGGAAGCCTTTTTGGCAGGCGAGAGAGAAATCGGTCCCCAAGGGGACGGGTGTGGCGGAGTGGCACTGTGTACGCGAACTCATCGATCTCGACCAGGGTCTCGAGCATTTGATCATTCAGATCAGGGCGAGCAGATCAAGTCGAGGGAGCTGAGCAGGAACCGGTTGTGTCGTGTTCGACGCAAGGAAGATCGAAATGGAAAGCCGGAGATCAGAGAGATGATGATTCATGCACGAGGCGCATCCGCCGTTCTTCTCACCCTGGCGGTCGGTGGAATCGCCACCGCGGGCGATGGACCGACCGTCGGTCTGATCGAGAGAAGCCCGGACTGTGCGCCTGGATACACCCTCTTCAGTCCATTGAACTCGACACCCACTTATCTCGTCGACAACGACGGCCGTCTGGTCAATTCCTGGACCGCGGACACGTTCCCGGTTGGGAACTCCGTCTACCTGCTCGAAGACGGGAGCCTGCTCCGCTGTTCCGATCAGGGGCCGGCGGCCGGAAGCGTGATGATCGCTGGTGGTGACGGCTCGAACGTGAAACGATACGACTGGGACGGCGAACTCACCTGGGACTTCGCGTACAACACGCCACAGGTCCGCCTTCACCATGACATCTGTCCCATCCCGGGAAGTTCCAACGTTCTCATGATCGCCTGGGAATACAAGACCGAAGCGGAGGCGATCGAAGCAGGGCGAGACCCCGCGTCGATCTCGCAAGGTTCCCTCTGGCCCTTGCACATCATCGAGGTCGAGCCCGAGGGGCTCACCGGCGGCAACATCGTCTGGGAATGGCATGTCTGGGACCATCTGATTCAGGACTTTGATCCGACCAGGGAGAACTACGGCGTGGTCGCCGATGATCCCGGAAAGGTCGACATCAACTTCTTTCGCAATGGAAACGCCGACTGGATCCACGCGAACAGCGTCGACTACAACCCTGATCTCGGCCATATCGTGATCAGCTCGCCTTTCCTCAGCGAGGCCTGGATCATCGATCATCGCATCACGACGGAAGAAGCGGCCGGGCCTGCCGGCGATCTGCTCTACCGATGGGGAAACCCCCGGGCGTACGGGCGTGGCACCGCCGATGATCAGAAGTTCTTCTTCAATCATGGTGTCGAGTTCGTTCCGGCGGGGTTGCCCGGCGAAGGCAATCTGATCGTCTTCAACAACGGCAACGGTCGACCCGACGGGGCATACTCCACGATCGAGGAGTTGACTCTCCCGCTCAATCGGAGTGGTGGCTACGACATCGACCCGGGAGAGGCCTTCGGTCCGGAGACGGCGGATCTCATCTACATCGGTGATCCTCCGACCGGTTTCTACAGCAGTGGTCTTTCCGGTGTCCAGCGGTTACCCAATGGGAACACGTTGATCTGCAAGGGTCGCAACAGCGGGGCAAGTCAACTCGGTGGTTTCTTCAGTGAGATCACACCGAGTGGTGATCAGGCCTGGCTCTATGTCAATCCTTCAGGCCCAGCCGGCGTCCTCACTCAGGGTGATGATCCAAGTGGTCTTCAGAATGTCTTCGCCTGCTTCAAATACGACCCCGATTACGAGGGCTTCAAGGGGCGGGACATGACTCCCGGCCAACCCATCGAGTTGTACCCCGAAGATCCCTGCCCGGCGGACCTCAACGGTGACGGCATGGTCGATGGCGCAGACGCCGGTCTCCTTCTCGCATTTTGGGGAGATCCCGGAGCCGGTGATCTCAACGGTGATGGCACGACCAATGGTGCGGACATCGGCCTCATGTTGGCGGCGTGGGGTCTCTGCGAGACCCCGTGAAGCAGACGTATCAGTCCTTGGAACGACCTTGAGCGTGATGATGAATTTGAAAAAAAGGCTGGCCACCTCGTTCTTGGCGGCTTCGATGGCGCTTCCGGCCGTCGCCCAGAATGGCAACACCATCGGGGTGGTTCGAAATGACGGAGGCACGCAGCCCGGGTACTGGCTGTTCGCACCCCTCACGGCAAACACCGATACCTACCTCATGGATTCCAACGGTCGGGTCGTGAATCATTGGACGAGTTCATATCGTCCCGCGAACTCGGTCTACATCACGAGCGAGGGCGATCTCATTCGCACCGCGAATCCCGGCGGTGGAAGCACCATCAACGGCGGCGCTGCAGGCGGGCGGATCGAGCGTCGGAGCTGGGACGATCAGCTCGAGTGGAGTTACTCGCACATCAGCAATTCCTACCGAATGCACCATGACATCGAGTTGCTTCCCAACGGAAACATCCTGTGCATCGCCTGGGAGTCGAAGAGTTCCGCGGAGGCGATTGCGGCCGGACGGATTCCGGGAACCTTGGGGAGCTCGCTCTGGCCGGACAAGATCATCGAAGTGCAGCCGAATGGAAGCTCCGGCGGAACGATCGTGTGGGAATGGCACGCCTGGGACCATCTCGTTCAAGATCGGAGCACGAGCTATCCGAACTACGGCGACCCCGCGGACTTTCCTCATCGCATCGACGTCAACTACCGGGCCAACAACTCATCCGATTGGATGCACTGCAACGGGCTGGACTACAACGCCGACCTCGATCAGATCATGATCAGTTCGCGAAACTTCAACGAGATCTGGATCATCGATCACGATACGACGACCGCAGAAGCCGCGGGCGTTGCCGGTGACCTTCTGTATCGTTGGGGCAACCCTGCGGCGTATGGCCGGGGTTCCACGGCGGATCGCCGATTCTTCGGCCAGCACGATCCCGAATGGATCCGGCCGGGGATGCCCGGATACCCCGGCATCACCGTCTTCAACAACGGGAATGGTCGTCCCGGCGTCGACTACACCTCGATCGATGAACTCATGCCGCCGATTCTTCGCGACGGCACGTATGAGATCGATTCGGCCGATCCCTTTGGCCCGACCAGACTTTCCTGGTCCTACGTCGCCGCGATTCCATCGAACTTCTATTCCAGTTACATCCCCGGCGCTCAGCGGCAACGCAACGGGAACACCTTGATCTGCTCGGGAGCGAATGGGCAGGTGTTCGAAGTCGAATCCGACGGAACCTAGATCTGGCGTTACATCGTCCCGCTCGACAACGGTGGCGTCATGAATCAGGGTGAGAACCCACCTTCAGGTGGAGGCGGAGGAGGTCCGGGCGGGGCGCCGAACACCATATTCCGTGCAGAGCGGTATGAACCGGACTTCGATGGTTTCGCGGGCAAGGATCTGACCCCCGGACCGCCGATCGAGAATTATCCATTCTGCAGCGGGGACCTCAACTACGACCGAATGGTGGACGGTGCGGATCTCGCGATGATTCTGACGAACTGGGATACATCCAACCAGATCGCCGATCTCAATGGTGATGGACTGGTGGATGCCGCCGACCTGGGGATTCTCTTTGCTGGCTGGGGGCCTTGCGATTGAGTGAAGTCACGTTCGGGACGAGAGAGTCTCGAATCTGAGAAATAGACGGCGCCGTTTCCTTTCTATAGGGGCGGCGCCGTCTTTTCATGAACTGAGAGGCGAATGGCGTTCGGCGCTTCCTCGATGCTCTGACCGGCAGCCGTCGGCCGTGGTAGCCTCGTGGCTGGCCGGGTCCCATCGATGATCGGGGCGCCCCGGAGTTCCTTGTCAGGACACCCGCATGCCGGATCTCGCTCGCACTCACGAACCGTTTGGCCCTCTGCTCGATGGTGCAGGAGCTGCTGGTGAACCGCAGTTTCGGATCGATGAAGCTCAGCTCGAGCATTTTGAGTCGCAGGGATATGTGGCCGGCATCAAGATCTTAGATGCCGGACAACTCACACAACTTCGCTCCGAACTCGAGGTCTTTCTGGACCCTGCGCATGACGGGCGTGATCTGTGGCACGAATATCACGTCAATGAGAATGCCGATCCGGATGCCGTGGTGTTTCACGCGCTTGGAGCTTGGCGACTCTCAGTAGGGTTTCACGACCTGCTCTGGCACCCGGCGTTCACGGAACCGGCAACACAGATTCTTCAAGGCGACGTTCGCTTCTGGCACGACCAGCTGTTCTGCAAGCCTGCCCGGCACGGGGGAAACGTCGCGTGGCATCAGGACTATTCGTACTGGACACGGACGAAACCGCTCGGCCATCTGACCTGTTGGATCGCGCTGGACGATGCCACGATCGACAACGGGTGCCTCCAGTACATCCCCGGAAGTCATCGCTGGGACCTTCTCCCCCAGACGGGGTTGGTGGGCGACATGGACGCGGTCGAGAGCGTGCTTGACGAGGCCCAACGCGACGCGATGCGGAATCCGGTCGCCATCGAACTGAAGGCGGGAGAGTGCACGTTCCATCACCCGATGCTCATGCACGGGTCGGGTCCGAACCGGACCGAGCGGCCGCGACGAGCCGCCGTGCTCAACGTGGTTCGAGATGGGGTGTGTTCGATGACCGATGCGCCGTTACTCGCCGGGCAGCCGCCCTTGGGAATCGGCACGCCACTCGGCGGGCACTTTCACCCGTTGTTGGCGACGGCGTCGCCTCGCGCGGATTGACGAATGGTGATCCGTGATTCGTGATTCATGATTACGGTGAGGCGGTCGGCGGCGAGGAGATCGTCTTCTGGACTTCGTCAGCACCCTCGCCTGCGACCGGTTGCGTCCAGGCCATCTCCAGGTCACCCGGTCGGTAGGGGCGAGGATGGAGGCGTGAGCTGGTCACCCGCGCCCGGACGTAGAGTTCATCACCCTGAAACTCGTAGACCGCCGGATCGGCGTTCGAGATGGCCAGCGTCCTTGGCATCGGCGTGGTGTCCCCATCGCCTTGCCTCGCGCCGACGAACTCGGTCGTGTAGGTCACATCAGGTTCGGCCTTGACGTCGATCACCAGCGTGTGGTCCTCGTGACGGACATCGTCGAGTTCGACGCCGCTCGATGCGTAGAAGTCGCCCGACCGCATCGCCCGCACGATGTCGTCAGGCTCGTGGCTCGGGGATCGAACCATGATCCAGCCGCGACCAGGTATCGAAACCGCGTCCGCGCCGTAGTGATCGTGGGCATCATCGGTGGCGAGGCCGTACAGGAGCTCGCCGTCGCCCGCGCCACCGTGAAGTCTCGCGACCAGCGCGAGATCCCACATCTCTTCGGTCGACGGGCGGCTTCCGATGCGTTCGTTTTCAACGCTCCGATGCCCGTTGTACACCTCGAAGAACCGCTCGCCCTTCATCTCGGCGAGGTTCGATGCGGCGAGTGACTTCCGAAAGTTCGGGTGATTGAGATGCGCGAGAACCGGGCGGTCATTCTCGACACCCCACGCGGTGATCGCGTCGAGGTTGGCCTGGATGGTGCCTTGCACCGAGTCCGATCGCTGTGGAGGGATCACTTCATCGACGTTGATGGCGTTGATGTGGACCTGAGCCAGTCGATGCGAGGACGTGACCTCTTCGCCGGGGATCAGGACGAACTCCCCCGGTCGGTCGAACATCGTCTTGAGTTCATCGAGCCTTCGAAGTCGCATCTGTGATTGGCCTTCAACGTCGCGGGTCTCCGGAAAGTCAGCGCCAAAACGTGACCGGACCGCGTCCACCTTGGCCGGGGTCAGCCGTCCATCGGCGGAAACGTCGAACCACCGTTCGCCGTTCTGCAGGATGTTGTGGTCACTGAGGACCAGGAAGTCGTAGCCATGGTCGACGTACCAGGCGATGGCGGATTCCGGCGGGGCGTCGCCGTCGCTCCACAACGTATGGGTGTGGGTGTTCCCACGCTGCCACTTCGGGGCTTCCGCTTCGCCGGCGGGCGACGAAGCGTTCGTGACGACGAGAGATCCCGCCATGAACACCAGAATCAGCATGATGAGAATGAGGTACGCCAGCGCATTTGGTCGCGTCATCGTGGAGAGGCTCCGCGGTCGGGTCTTGGGATTCGATGGTGTTCGATGGTATCGGGTTCGGTCGTGATCGAACATTTCGTCTTCGTCGAGGAGGCCGGCGGCGTCATTCCGCGGTTCTCAATCATCGGTGCCGATGGACGGCGGCCGGAGTTCCAGTCGGCGGTTCAGCCGGACTTCCCGGGTATCGAGAATGATGTCTGGAACCGGTTCTACCTGACCGGTGACGATTCCGCGTCGATTGTCGAGCAGGCTGACCTGGAGGATCAGGGTGGCGTTGACGGCGTCGGTGGATTCCGGCAGGTCCGGGGGGTTGCGCATCGCGTCCCAACGCGGCGAGACCGGGTCCCGGCCAGTGGAACGTCTGGACGGGGCTCCTCTCGACTCCCGGAGTTCGTCACGGTTCAGGTCAGAGTCCGGATGTCTGGCCGGGTTCTCCGATCGCACCGGTCGGTGTGTCGCTTTCGGAATCGCTCTGTGGAAATTCGCTTTGTCGCATGATTCTCCACCAGGCAAGCGATTGCACGGATCGCGCCCAGGCTTCCATCTCCTCGGTCAGGGAGGGATCTGATGCGTCGTCGTCCCAGCGGAACCCTCGACGGCCGTCGTGGCTGATCATGAATCCGTCGCCCATCAATCCGGCGGAGGCGATCGATCGTGGAGCGTCCTCGGCGGCGAACATGTCGCGTCCGAACGAATTGTATTGATGTCCTTCGGGAGCGATCATCTCGATCAATGTCGTGGCGATGTCGAGGTGGGATCCGAAAAAGGAGCCGGGTGCGAAGCCTTCCAGCACTTCGGGGCCGTACATGATGAGTGGAATTTCGGTCTTCAGTTCGAAGGTCGGACGCTCGTTGACGAAACGTCGTGACCAGTGGTCGGCAGTGATGACAAAGAGTGCTTCGGGGTGGGCCTTCGAGGTTCTGGCAACGAAGTCGCCCAGAGCTCGGTCAGCGAACCATGCGTGGCCGATCGTCTTGAGGAACTTCGGGGTGCAGGTGGAGCAAGGCATCCCAAGGTCAGTGGGTGGCGAGGTGACGGGATATCCCATCTCGAACACGTCGAGGTCATAGGGCGGATGATACGTGGTCGACACGATGAAGTTGAAGGTGGGAACTTCGGGAACATCGGCCTCGACGCTGCGGAAGAGGACGTCGTCGTCGACGCCCCATTCATTCATCGGGGCGTTCATCGCCTCGCCGATGAGGGAGGCGCCGGTCACGCTGGTGAATCCCTGCTCTCGTGCGAACTCGCCATATCGCTGAAAGGTCAGAAAACCGCCGTTGTACAAGCGAGGTTCGTAACCGATGGCCGCCATCTGCGGTGCGAGAGAAGTGGCAAAGGTTCGACGGCTGTTCAAGCGGAAGTTGGTGGAGACACCGACGTCCGGGTGGCCGGTGAGCAGGCTTGCGCTGGACTCGATGGAGCCAGGTCCCGAAGCGGCGAAGTAGGACGCCGAGATCCCGTCGCTGGCGATCTTTCGCATCTCGTCCGCCGCGTGCATCCCGGCGAATTCATCTCTCATCGCCCAGCCATCGGCGCTCTCCATCACGATGAAGAAGATGTGTGAAGGCCGTGGGATCTTGGGGCCCGAGGTGGTCTTCCGTGTGGCTTCGTCCACGGAGGCGGCCGGCGTTCCTCGAAACTCGGATGCGGCGTCACGGAGCGTGGAGTCGCCGAGGAAGTGGGCGAGTCCACGAGAGGATTTCATCCTCAGATGGATGCTGATGGCGTTCTTCAAGGCGAACGGTGCGTTTGGAACGAGGCTGTTCATCACCGTGTCCGCCGTCGCATCGGCATCCTTCAGCTGAATCGGTCGGTGTTCGACGGAGCCGCGTGCCGTCAGAAAGAGCAGGCCGCCGAAACAGACCATGCAGGTGATGCGGACCGCCGGAATTCGGGTCCGGGAGAGGATGCGCGATTGCAGGTGCCACTCGCGTCTGCAAAGTCGATTGAATCCGTACAGGACAACGACTGACAGGGCCGCGAAGAGCAGAAGGAAGGGGCCGAGGTGGTATTCGCTCCAGGCGGTCTGCAGGACGGGGCCGAGATATCCGTCTTCCCCGGCGCCGAACATGAAATGGTCGAATTGCTGGTGGAACTCGCCGACGTAGATCCCGTCGATGATCCCGGCCAGGATCAACGCGGGAATCACGAGGGTCGACCAGACTCTTCGAACCCAGATGGCGGCGTTTCGAGCATTTCCGAAGAGACACAGGAAAGTCACCGCCAGGCATGGAAGAGTGAGGTAGGTCGCGACCGACACGTCGTATTGAAGACCGCGCAAGGCGGCCTGGAAGACTGCCCGCAGGCCGGTGGTCTCTTCCATCCGGGAGCGGAAGGCCCAGAAGAGTGCCAGGCGGGTCACTTGCATGACCCCGACCAGCACCGCGAAGAAGACCAGGTCCCGGCCGACCTGTTCGAGGGTCTGCCGCCAACGGGCCGTCGCTCGCTCCACCTTGATCGATTCAGAGGGCATCGAAGCAGGATATCAGTCCGGTCTCCCTCCGGTGCCCATCGACGGAAGCGAGTCGGGATCCGGGCGTGTTCATCGGCCTCGATCTCCCCGGAATTCGAGGCGTCGGTGTCCTGTCGCGAAACCGCCGCCCTGTGGTTCGATTCCACGGGGCGGCGGTGTGTCGTTGATGCGATTCTCCGGTTCGGCAATCACTCAAACCGGTCGAGGGTCATGACCTTGTCCCAGGCGGCGACGAAGTCATGCACGAACATCTCGGTGGCGTCATCGCTCGCATACACCTCGGCGAGAGCCCGAAGTTGCGAGTTCGATCCGAACACCAGGTCGGCGCGGCTGCCGGTCCACTTCATCTCGCCGCTGGTGCGATCGCGGCCTTCGAAGAAGTGCTCGCATCGCTTCGACACCGTCCACTCGATCTCCTGGTCGAGGATGTTCACGAAGAAGGCGTTGGTCAGCGAGCCGACGCGATCGGTCAGGACACCGAGGGTGGACCCGTTGGTGTTCGCGCCCATGGCTCGCAGGCCGCCGACCAGCACGGTCATCTCCGGCGCGGTGAGGCCGAGCAGGCAGGCACGCTCGACGAGAAGCGCCTCGCCGGGACGGGGATCCTCGGTATTCGCGTGGTTCCGGAAGCCGTCCGACGCGGGTTCGAGCACCGCGAAGGAATGGGCGTCGGTCATCTCCTGAGTCGCGTCGGTCCGGCCCGGACGGAAGGGGACCGTCGTCTCGATGCCGGCATCACGCGCGGCCTGTTCGACCGCGGCGCAGCCGCCGAGCACGATGCAGTCCGCGAGGGAGACGCGGGTTCCGCCGGTCTGCTTCGCGTTGAAGTCGTCGCGGACCTTCCCGATGGCGGCGAGGGCCGCGTGGAGTTCGGCCGGTTCGTTGACGTCCCAGTCCTTCTGGGGGAAGAGCCGGACGCGAGCGCCGTTCGCGCCACCGCGGCGGTCGGTGCCACGGAAGGTGGAGGCGGATCCCCAGGCGGTGAGGACGAGGCGTTCCCGCGAGAGTCCGCAGTCGAGCAGCGACTGCTTGAGGGTGACGACATCGGCATCGTCGACGAGATCGTGATCGACCGCGGGGACGGGGTCCTGCCAGATGAGTTCCTCGGACGGCACGTCGTTCCCGAGATAGCGATCACGCGGTCCCATGTCCCGGTGGGTCAGTTTGAACCACGCCCGTGCGAAGGCGTCGGCGAACGCCTGCGGATCCTTCTGGAAGCGTCGCGAGATCGGCTCGTAGATCGGATCGGTCCGAAGCGCGATGTCGGTGGTGAGCATCATCGGGGCGTGGGTCTTCGTCGCGTCGTGGGCGTCCGGAACCGTGGTCGACGCGGACGCATCGGTGGGCGTCCACTGCTTGCAGCCGGCCGGGCTCTCGGTGAGTTCCCACTCATACCCGAAGAGGGTGTCGAAGTAACTGTTGTCCCATTCGATGGGGGTTGGCGTCCACGCGCCCTCCAGGCCTGACGAGATGGTGTCGTCACCGACGCCGGTGCCGAAGGAGTTCTTCCATCCGAGGCCCATCTGTTCGATGGGGGCGCCTTCGGGTTCGCGGCCCAGGTACTCGGAATCGGGCGCGGCGCCATGGGCCTTGCCGAAGGTGTGTCCGCCGGCGACCAGTGCGACGGTTTCTTCGTCGTTCATCGCCATGCGGGCGAAGGTCTCACGGATGTCGCGGGCCGAGGCCATCGGATCGGGGTTTCCGTTCGGGCCTTCGGGGTTGACGTAGATGAGCCCCATCTGGACGGCGCCGAGTGGGCTGGTGAGGACTCGATCGCCGGAGTATCGCTCGTCACCCAGCCATTCGGCTTCCGGGCCCCAGTCGATGTCGGCATCCGGCTCCCAGACGTCGGCGCGGCCGCCGCCGAAGCCGAACGACTTCAGGCCCATCGACTCGATCGCAGTGTTTCCGGTCAGTACGAAGAGGTCCGCCCAGGAGAGGGCGCGGCCGTACTTCCGCTTGATCGGCCAGAGCAGGCGTCGGGCCTTGTCGAGATTCACGTTGTCCGGCCAGCTGTTCAGCGGGGCGAACCGCTGGTCACCGGAGCCGGCGCCACCGCGACCGTCGTGGATGCGATAGGTACCGGCGGCATGCCAGGCCATGCGGACGAAGAACGGTCCGTAGTGACCGTAGTCCGCGGGCCACCAGGGCTTCGAATCGGTCATCAGCGCGACGAGGTCCTTCTTCACCGCGTCGAGATCGAGCGTCGCGAAGGCCGCGGCGTAGTCGAAGTCCGGATCCATCGGGTCGGACTTCTCCGAATGTTGATGAAGGATCGAGAGATCGATCTGATTGGGCCACCAGTCGCGATTGGTGCGGCGGCCCTGGGTCGCGCTCGTGGTGCTGGCAAGGAATGGGCAGTTC
>JABABZ010000190.1 GCA_014237965.1 Phycisphaerales bacterium
CCCAGGTTGCTCGGCATCCAACCGGTACCGGTGACGCTCTGGAAGTAGGAGACCTGGCCAGCGGAGGCCATGGACATGTTGTAGACGTTGAGGACGGTGTCAGCGGCGTCGTTGCTCGTCAGATAGAGGTCCGACACGTTGACGGTCACCATGTCGCCACCGAAATCTTCGGCAGTGACCATGTAATCGACGGTGACGGCTCCGGTGACGTCAGCAAAGGCTGCGCCAGCAACGGCCATTCCGAGTCCAAGACCAAGGGCATGAGTCTTCATTTCTCTTTTTCCTCGATGAATATACTGAGGCGAACGCTGTCACCACGTTGGCGACCACAATTCCCTCTTCTTCGAATGAGAAAGATGGACCGCGGAACTGGAGAGTCAAGGAGATCAGCAGGCTCTGGCCCGCTTTTTCAGCCAAATACCGCCTTGAACTCGAGTTCTTCGCGGCCAACTCGAGGCCCAGCCCTCAAAGAGCAGCTCTCCAAGGCAATGAGGGCCGATTCCGGCCAGTTTCCCCTGGGCGGGATCCGCTGTCGTTATCGGAAGTCATGGGGTGAAAATGATCAAGGCGCAGGGGCGGAATCGATCATCCTGCCCCGGAGAAGGAGTGGTCCACTTCCCTCGATCCGAACCCGGATGATCGTTCCCAGAAGTTGTTCCGCCTCCACTCGACTTGGAACTTCGAACACCGTGATCAGGTCGCCGGAGGTCCTGCCGGAGACCTGAACGGCGAGCTCCGGATCGCGAACGGAAGCGGTCGACCTGGAGGTCAAGCCAGACCCGAGCGAGATTCGAGAATCTGCGGCGGATGCCGTCTCCGCGTTTGCTGGAGAGCGATTGGTGATTCGTTCCACCAGGACATCGACCTCTCGGCCCACCCAGTCGGCGTGCACGGCCGCCCCGATCTCCGCTTGGAGCGTCAGGAGTTCATTGTTGCGGAGTTTCTTCACTTCCAGAGGGACGTCATCCTCGAATCGATCGATCGCGGTCGTTCCGGGCCTCGGTGAGTACTTGAAGATGAAGTTGTTCTTGAACGGCACTCGACGAAGGAGCTGCTTGGTCAGCTCGAAGTCTTCGTCGGTCTCGGTGGGGAAGCCGACGATGATGTCCCCGGCGATCGACGCGTCCGGGAGGACTTCGAGGACGCGATCCGTGAATTCAAGGTACTCCTCGACGGTGTATCCGCGATTCATGAGTTTGAGAATCCGATTCGACCCACTCTGTACCGGAACGTGCAGGTATCGGCAGATCCTCGGGCGTGAAGCCATCACCTCGAGAACGTCGCCGCCGAAGTCCTTGGGATAACTCGTCAGGAATCGAATCCTCGCCAGTTCGGGGACTTCATCGTGGATTCTCGCCAGCAGCTTCGCGAACGTGGTCAGATTCGCATCTCCCACGGGTTCATTCCGGAATGCCGACAGGCCGGGGCCGATCTGCGGTTGCTCTCGGCCGTCCAGGGTCACCGCCACTCCGTGGGTATAGCGGTAATGATTCACGGTCTGGCCGAGCAGAGTCACTTCGATGACGCCCGACGCCGCCAGACGCTGGCACTCCTCGACGATGGAATCAGGCGGACGGTGTACTTCGGCCCCTCGGGTGTAGGGGACGACGCAGTAGGTGCAGAACTTGTTGCAGCCGCGAGTGATTCGAACGTAGGCGCTCCGGACGCCACTGGTCGCTCGATCCGGATCGAAGGCTCGAGCCAGATCAAGCGTCTCAAGGTCGTCGGCGGTCGCGGAGAGGGCGGCCGAACGGCGGCTGGTATTCCCAGCCAGGGCCACTCGATCCTGGACATCGTCCGCCGAGGGTGATGCCTGGGCGGCGGTTCGAACCACGTTGTCGATCAGCATCGGGAGCTTGTCGAGTTCGCCGGGGCCGCAAAGCAGATCGATCTGCGGATAACGGCGCAGCATGTCGATGCCGTCTCGTTCCGCCATGCATCCCAGCACGCCCAGAATCAGGTTCTCGCCCGCCTTCTTCCGCTTTCCGACGATTCCGACCCGACTGTAGGCCTTGCTCTCCGCGTGCTCCCGGACGCTGCAGGTGTTGAAGAGCAGGACATCGGCGTCATCGGGTCGGGGGGTGAAGCCATATCCGAGCGACTCGAGATGCCCCCGGACGAGCTCGCTGTCGAGTTCGTTCATCTGGCAACCAAAGGTCTCGAGGTAGACGGTCTTCACGGGAAGGGACTTTCGTGGCTGGTGGAGGGGGGGTTGGCGCAGCGTGCAGGGTAGCAGGCTCCCTCGCCGAACCGGTCGGAAGCATGATCGGGATCCGCAGGCGGCGGTATTCTCTCGGGAACAGGCGGCGGGGCCCGCCGAATGCGACTCGCCTGCTCTGAAGGGAGCTGACCGATGACCTTCACGACCACCGAGATTCTGGCGTTGGCGGGAATCGGCTTCGTCCTTGCCGTGATCGTGGCGGCATACATGATCATCTCGCGGAAGAAGGGGTGGATGTGACCTTGGGAAGTCGTCTCGAATAATCGCCCGAGAGAGCGACTCCGGCCGATATCCACCCCATGCGGGCAGGTCAGATCGTCGCTCTTCTGGTTGTCACCCTCTTCGTCTTTGGAGTGGTGATGGTCAATTCCGCGTCGCTCCAGCGGGTGGAAGATCCCGGGAACACCATCCGGCTCGCCGGCCCGGACCATAGTTACACGCTGAATGTCACGGAATCGACCGGGCTGGCCGGTCGGCGAGTGACCGAGACGCTCCTAGGGAAGCAGTCGCAATTCGCGGCGGTCGCCATCATCGCCCTGATCATCGGGGCGTGCATTCCCATCGAGCGACTCTCCAGAATGGGGGGGCTGGTCTCACCCGTTCCCTGGATTCTGGCCGCCATCCTCTGCTCTCTCTTGCTGACGTTCACCCCGCTGGGGGTCACGATGCACGGCGCCCAACGCTGGATTCGCATCGGGCCGCTGCAATTCCAGCCGAGTGAAGTGGCCAAATGGGGGCTTCCGTTCATCATCGCCTGGCACTGTGTCCGTCACGCACCGAGCATGAGACGATTCACCACGGGCTTGCTTCCGCCGCTCGTGCTCGCCGGGCTGATCTGTGGACTGATCGCCAAGGAGGATCTTGGAACGGCGGTTCTGGTCATGTTCGTGGCGGTCATGATGCTGCTCGTCGCGGGCGCCCGTTGGTGGCACATTCTCGCATTGCTCCCCGTTGGCTTGATCGCGTTCGTCGGTCTGGTCCTCGCCGAGCCCTATCGGGTCCGACGGATCATGGCCTTCCTCGATCCCTTCGCGGATGCTCAAGATTCCGGATATCAGCTCGTTCAATCTCTCGGGTCGATCGTGACCGGCGGCGTCGCGGGTGTTGGATTCGGAAACTCCGTTCAGAAGAACGGTTACCTGCCCGAGACCCAGACCGACTTCATCTTCGCCATCATCTGTGAAGAACTCGGGACCTTCGGGGCCGCCCTGCTCATCGCCCTGTTCGCCGGGTTGGTCCTCGTATGCACCCAGATCGTCCTGGGTCGGTCGACGCCCGCGGCGATCAAGCCCGATGTCGCCGCGCGAGCCGTGCCTCGATTCAGCAGAATTCTCGGATTCGGCATCGTGCTGACGTTCGGACTTCAGGCGGCCATCAACCTCGCCGTGGTCACCGGTCTGGCACCCACCAAGGGCATCGCGCTCCCGTTGGTGAGTCGGGGCGGCACCGGCTGGATTCTGACGGCGTTCTCGCTGGGGCTGATCATCGCGATGGATCGGCGAGCCTGGCGGATATCGCGGGAGGCTGGTCTGGACGTCGAGGAGAACACCATTATTCCTCGCGCGGAGACGGAGCTCATATGACCGACGCGCCGTTCATTCCGGCGCGGGTCATCTTCGTCGGTGGTGGTACTGGTGGAACGGTCGGTCCGGGCATCGCCATCGCGGAACGTCTCTTGGACCTCGAGCCTGCGCTCAAGATCCTCTTCGTCTGTTCCGATCGATCCGTCGACCGCCGCTTGCTCGATCCCGGGGGGTGGTCCTGCGTCCCGACCTCGGCTCGAAGCCCGGGAGTGCGTCCGCTGCCGGCCCTCAGGTTCGTCCGTGGTTGGATCGAGACGCGTCGACAGGTTCGGGAGATCCTGGCCGATCCGATCCGGTCGAGGGTGGTGGCGCTCGGTGGATACGTGGCACCGCCGGCGGTTCGAGAGGCGGTCCATCGGGGGGTGCCGGTTGATCTTCTCAATCTGGATCGCGTGGCAGGTCGTGCCAACAAGTGGATCGCCAATCGAGCGGATCGAATTCTGACCGCGGTTCCCACGGATCTCCCCGGTTCGTTGTCGCCGGTCGGAGTGCCGCTGAGACGATGCGTGCTTCCGGAAGGGTCTCCGGAGTCCAGTCGGGTCAGCCTGGGACTGAAGCCTGATCGCCCGACCCTGTTGATCACCGGCGCATCGCAAGGTGCGGCGTCGATCGATCGCTTTCTGCTCGATCTGATTCCACGCCATGTCGAGTGGTTCGATGGCTGGCAGGTTCTTCACCTCGCGAGCGACGACTCCGTCCCGCGTCTGGAGGTCGAATACTCGACCAGTGGGATTCATGCCGTGGTGCTTCCGTTCCTGGATCGGATGGGAGCGGCCTGGACCGCGGCTGATCTGGCCATCACGAGGGGGGGTGCCAGTTCACTCGCGGAAGTGTCGGCCAGTCGAACTCCGTCGATCGTTCTGCCCTATCCGTGGCACGAGGACGAACACCAGCTTCAGAATGCGGCGGAGCTCGAGAAGTCGGGGGCAGTCGTGATCCGGCGTGATCCGGCGAAGGGAGTCGCGGCGCTCACCGCGTTGGAATCCAGACTCGCGATTCTCCTTCGGTCCGCCGACGAACGTGCCCGGATGAAGGCGTCCTTCCCACCCGCTGGAGAGGATGCGGCGGAGGTTCTGGCCAGGATGATCCTGCAACCGGCCCCCGCCACCAACTGACACGAGCGGTTCCGCATCGGATCACTCAAGCGAAGACCGCCCCGGCAGTCGTTGCCGGGGCGGTCGTTTGATCGGATGGACTCGGAACAAGATCGTGTGAAGCGATCATTTCACCTGATGAAGCCATGCGGCGAGGAGATCGACGGCAGCCCGCGCATCACTCTTCTTCATGGATTCGGTGACCGTATGGATGTAGCGGGTGCCGGCGGTGAGCGCGATGCAGCGAGCACCGTCTCCGGATCGCTGGATGGCCGCTCCGTCCTGGCCACCGCGGCCGAGGATGCACCGTTGATGGGGGATTCGGTGCTTTCGCGCGACGGCACAGAACTCGTTGACCAGTCGGTAGTCGGCGATCAT
>JABABZ010000191.1 GCA_014237965.1 Phycisphaerales bacterium
AACGGTCGGCGACGCCTCATTGCAGATGACGGTCGAGAAGATGCTCTTCGGGCCTCGAGGCCTGAAAGGGCTCGGCCAGACGATCGACGATGGGTATGTGATGACGTTCAGTCGTCGGCCCGATGTTCTTCAACGGTCGATCGAAGCCGGAACCATTGGCAACGGGCTTTCCTCCGATCCGGTGCTGACCGCGATGCAATCCTGGCTCCCCGCAAATCCCGATTTCGAGATGTTCATCGATGTGGGTCAACTGGGAAAACTCGCCCGCCAGATTGCCGCGTTGTTCCCTGGCGGCGCGGGAATGATCCCGGAACTTCCGTTGTCGATGCCACCGATCGGTGTCGGGGTCTCGTTCGGACTCGTCGATGAACGAGCCAGTCTGGAGTGGGCGGTGGTCGTCCCGAGCGAGGTGGTCGGCGTCGCGGTGGGGAACACGATCGAGCAGATGATCGCGGCACCGGGCGCCGCGGGTGGAAGGTGATCGAACCGTCCGAGTGGCGCGTGAGCGCCGATCGAGTGCTGTCACTCGATCCGTGGTGTTTGATGGGCATTCTCAACGTCACGCCGGACAGTTTTTCCGACGGCGGGCTTCATCTGGATCCGAACCACGCCATCGAGTCCGGAATTGGAATGATGAAGCAGGGGGCGAGGGTCCTCGACATCGGAGGCGAGTCGACGCGTCCCGGAGCCGCCGCCGTCTCGAGCGACGAACAGATTCGTCGCGTCGTCCCGGTCATCGAGGGAATTCGAAGGCGTCCGGAGGGCGTGGAGGCGGTGATCACCATCGATACCACGCGAGCGGACGTCGCCGATGCGGCTCTGGCCGCCGGCGCCGATGCCGTCAATGACGTTTCTGCGGGAACCGATGATCCCGCGATGCTCCCACTCGTCGGAGAACGGGATTGCGGCGTGATTCTCATGCATCGCCTCCGTCCTCCCGAGGAGGATTCCTTCAGCGACCGCTATGAAGAGGAGCCGGTCTATGCAGACGTGGTCGGGGACGTCCGTGAATGGCTCGCAGGACGGGTCGCCGCCGCGAAGAAAGCAGGCGTCGATGAGGGCTCCATCGCGGTCGATCCCGGGCTTGGGTTCGGGAAGTCCGTGGAGCAGAACCATCAGCTGCTGGTGGGCCTTCCGGAACTGATCGCCGACGGAAGACCGGTGCTGGTCGGAGCCAGCCGAAAGAGCTTTCTGGGGGCCGTGACGGGCAATTCCGAGCCACGAGATCGGGATCCGGAGTCGATCGTCGCGGCCGTGGAAGCCTGGAGACGGGGGGCTCGTTTCTTCCGTGTCCATGCCCCCGAAGCACATCGGCGAGCGTTGTTGGTGGCTGCGGCGGTGTCCTCCGCCTCAAGATCCTGAGCATCCCCGGGGAGGCGGATTCCACCCGGCTCGGGCCAGTTTGAAGACCGGAGAATCTCGATCTTCGCGGAGGCTGGAATCCCATCCCTCCCGACTCCGATCGACCGGCTAAAATCCGACCTCCAATCGCATTCTTCGATTCGTCTGGTGGCGGATCGACGCCGATTCATGCCAGTCACCAAGGAGCCGTTCGCATGGCCAGTACCGCCGTCTTCGAGTTCACCGACGCCAACTTTGCAACCGAGGCCATGCAGTCCTCCCAACCGGTCGTCGTCGATTTCTGGGCCGAGTGGTGCGGACCGTGCCGTGCGCTCGCACCGGTCATCGATGAACTCGCCGGCGACTTCGAAGGGACGGCCAAGATCGGAAAGCTCGACGTCGACGCCAACAAGGAAGTCGCGCAGCAGTTCGGGATCATGTCCATCCCGACCGTGGTGGTTCTCAAGGACGGCCAGCTCGTGAAGAAGTTCGTGGGAATCTCCAGCAAGGAAGATCTTGCCGCAGCCGTCAACGGCGCCATGTGATCTTCGTCGGTTTCGCAGACCATCGGTCGCTCGAAAACCGCATTCATGGCTCACCCCCGCAACTGAACGCCCCGCTTGATTCATCATGAATCGAGCGGGGCGTCTTTTTGGGACGCTTCGGAACGGTCTGTCGATTCCTCCCGAAGAGGATTCGATCCGCCACAATGAAGTGATGAACCGATCGAAATCCCTCTCCCTTTTCGGACTGGTGGCTCTCATGGCGACATCGAATCCGCAGGCACGCGGCCAGGACGCGGACGTGATGCCGTCCATCACGACACTCGATCTGCTCCGGCTTCGGACGATTCGAGAGGTGGATGTCGATCGATCGGGTCGTTTCGCGATCATCGCGATCGAGTCGTTCGCGGCGACGAAGCCGTTGGACGGCCCTCTTCGAGTCGGCGACTACGAAACTCGACGCCATCTCTTCCACGTGGATCTTCTCGAGGCCGATGAGGCTCCTCGGCAATTGACGCATGGCGAACGAATCGACTCGAGCCCCACGATCTCGCCGAACGGGCGGGAGGTGGCGTTCGTCCGAGCCCCCGCCAAGCCCGATGATGCGGAGAAGGAGAAGCCGCGCGGGCAGGTCTGGGTGCTTCCGCTCGATGGTGGAGAAGCCAGACAGATCACGACGCTCGAACACGGTGCGGCCCGTCCGAGGTGGGCTCCGAATGGTCGATCGCTGCTCGTCGATTCGCAGATTCCACTCGATGAGATCATCGCTTTGGATGGTCCGCCGACGTGGAGTCCGACGCGTCCGGGGAAGAAGGTCCATGACGAGTCCGCCCGGCTCGAAGCGGAGCGGAACGAGATCGAACCGAGTCCGGCCGGAAGTCTCGAGCAGATTCGATCCTGGCTCGAAGGCAACGCGCGAGCCAGTGATCCCAGGGTGGTTGATCGAATCGCATTTCAAGGTGAGCAGGCCCTCGAAGAGCGCACTCGCTTGCGACAGGTCTTCGAGGTGAACGTGAAGCCGGATGGTCTCGCTCCGCGTCGTATCGGTCGCGGTGCAGTCTCAAGGTTCGATGCGATCTACTCCGTCGACGGCAGGCAGGTCATCATGGCCGCGCGAAGCGGCGAAGTTCATCCGGACGAGATCCTCGACTCCAGACTCGAGCAGTTCACCTTGGAGCCGCCGGCGATTGAAAAGGCGACGGTGCTTCTGGAAATGCCGGGCTGGTCGTTGTCCGATCCGCTCCCCGGGCTCTACGGGAGTCTGGTCGCATTCACGGGTTCGCCGGTCGATGAGCCCTTCTATCGGGGCCGTCGGCTCGGGCTCATCCCGGTGACGGGTGGTGAGCCCATCTGGGCCACCGATGGTGCCAGTCTGAGCGTCGACGAGTTCTGCTGGGCGAACGAAGCCGCCCGAGTGCTCTTCACGGCGCCGGATCGCGGCGCCGTTACGCTGTTGGCGGCCAGTCCGGCGACGTTGGAGCCCGTCGATCTGATCCGGGTCCGCGATGGTCTTCCCACGCAGGTCGGTGCCTTCGATGCCGGTGGCAATGCGCTGGTCTGGGCCGAGTCCTCCGCGAGCAATCCCTCGGTCCTGCGATCTCGAATCGCGGATGAGGATCGAGTCGTGTACGACGCGAATCCATGGATCACCGAGCGAAGAATCTCGCGGCCCACCGAAGGCTGGGTCGATCGCCCGGATGGAAAGCGCATTCAATTCTGGCAACTCCCTCCGGTCGGTCTCGAAGAAGGCGAAGAGGCACCGATGGTGCTCGCGATTCACGGTGGACCGAGTGCGATGTGGGGACCGGGCGAGTCTTCGATGTGGTTCGAGTGGCAACTTGCCGCGAGCTGGGGATTCGGCGTCGTCTACTGCAACCCGCGAGGTTCGGGCGGATACGGCGAAGAGTTCCAGCGTGCGAATCATCAGGACTGGGGTCCGGGCCCGGCCTCTGATTGCCTGAGCGTTCTTGACGAAGCATGCCGTCGGGAATGGGTCGACGCGTCTCGGCTGGTGGTGACCGGAGGTTCCTACGGCGGATTCCTCACCGCCTGGATGGTGGCGCATGACGATCGATTCAAGGCCGCGGTGGCCCAGCGCGGGGTCTATGACCTCGGGACGTTCTTCGGTGAAGGGAACGCGTTCCGATTGGTCGAGTGGGCGTTCGGTGGTCAGCCCTTCGACGAGCGTTTTCGGGAAGTCATGGACCGGAACAGCCCCTTCCAGGATGTGGCGAGAATCAACACGCCATTGCTGATCCTTCATGGCGAACAGGATCTTCGAACCGGCGTCAGTCAGTCCGCGATGATGTACCGGGCGCTCAAGTCGCTTGATCGTCCCGTCGAGTACGTCCTCTATCCGAAGGCCGGCCATGATCTGAGCCGGACCGGCGACCCCATTCAACGGATGGATCGGCTCGATCGAATTCTCGAGTTCTTCACTCGCTTCGTTTCCACTGGTAGATCGACGCCCCGGGTCACGATTTCAGATGGTTCCGCGGGCGAGATTCCCGGGCCTTGAGGAGTATTTGGTATCCGTAAGCCTCTTCCTCTTCGTCGATCCTTGCCGTGGGCGTTGGCGGGGGGTATTCTCTCCGATCTTGCGACTCCAACTCGCAAGACGCTCCGGTCTGGTCATGCCGACCGGAGTCATCCAGAGGGGCCGTAGCTCAGTTGGGAGAGCGCTTGCATGGCATGCAAGAGGTCGTCGGTTCGATCCCGTCCGGCTCCATTGAATTCGACCCGTCTCGGTGATCCCGAGGCGGGTTGTTTCTTGGAAGGATGTGACCCAGGATCGCATCACGTGTTGGAGAATTTGTTTCGTCGCTGTCGGGGGTGTAGCGATCCGGTGGTCGATGAAAGTTGAGCCTTTTTTCATCAGGAGCGCGGCATGGCGAATTTTCGAGGCTCGAAGTGTTACCCTCTACTTGCGTCGGGTGGACCCGACGAGACGAGAGAGAGAATGAACCAGAAACCGGGGGCCTTCAACTTCCGGGACTGCGGAGCAGAATCATGAGTGAGCACGGATTCGATCAACGTGAAGAGGGTTTCGAGGCCAAGCTGCATGTCGAAGGCGATCAGAAGTTTCGCCTCGAAATGCGCCGCAACAAGCTCTTCGCGGAATGGGTCGCCGGGCAGCTGGAACTTTCCGGCGAAGAGTGCGAGGCTTACAAGGCGTCCATCATCAAGGCGGATCTGCAGGAGCCTGGTGATCAGGACGTGATCGCGAAGGTTCATGCCGACCTTGCCGCTGCCGGCATCGAGATCTCCAA
>JABABZ010000192.1 GCA_014237965.1 Phycisphaerales bacterium
GTGCACTCCTCGCCCTCTTCGGCTCGGCTTCTCGCGCAAGCGATTGATCTTCGGGACATCTTCAAATTCAAACCGCCAGCAAGCCGCGCTTGCTGGCGGTTTCTATTTGCTGATGGATCTTCAAGTTCCGAGTTGAACCGCCGTTCGAATCGACGCCGCCGTTCTGAGAAAACGCCTTTTTCGCTGCAAGAGGGCGGTTGCCGTCCGAAGCTGGAATCCGAGACAATCCTCAGACGCTCGCCCTTCCCGCAGCCTTGATCGGGCTCTCCCGCATGACGAATGGAAACGCTCATGCCCTCCAGCAGTACCGACGTGCAACACACCATGGCTTGGATTCTGGTGCCCGCGATGGCGGTCCTGATTCCCGGACTGCTCACCCTCGTCGTCCGCCCCGGACCACGACTGACGTCCGCGATGCAACATCTCGCAGCCGGCCTCATCATGGCGGCGGTGGCCGTCGAGTTGATCCCCGAGACCCTGAAGGACGCCGACTCGAAATGGCCGGCCATCGCCGGATATGCCGCCGGCCTGGTGATGGTGTTCCTGATTCGCAGGGTGTCTCGCCGACTGGACGAAGACTCGCCCAACGGTCTGCTGGCGACGGTCTTCATCGACGTCACGCTCGACGGTTTCCTGGTCGGCATCTCTCTGGCCACCATCGTCGGCACCGGGGTGGCCATTCTGGTCGGATCGCTCTCAGTGGAAGTGGCATTTCTGGTGATGGCGACGATCGGCGCCCTGCTCACTCGCCGATGGAAGCGCCGCCGGGTTGTTCTGATCGTGATCGTCATGTCGATCGCCACCCTGGTCGGCGGGTTCCTCGGATTCATCGCCGCCGGAAGCCTTCCGCCCGCCATGCTGAGTGCCGCCACGGCCTTCGGCGTGGCGGCACTCGTCTACCTCGTGGTGGAAGAGTTGCTCGTCGAAGCCCACGAAGAAGATGCGGAGACCACGCTGGGATCACTGCTGTTCTTCGTGGGCTTCGGCGTACCGATATTCGTGTGATGGCGCCCCGATCCTCGATCACGCGGGTAGTGTGCGGCGATGAACACGATGCCACCACAGTCCCCCCGAATTCGCGACCTCGTGGTCTGGGGTGCGACCGGATACACCGGCCGCCTTGTGGCACTGGCGGCCGCCGAACACCTCACCGGTCGTCCATGGGCGATCGCAGGACGGTCTCGGGAACGACTGGAGTCGATCCGAGACGAAATCGTCGAAGCGGGTGGCCATCCCCCCGAGATCGTGACCGCGGATCTGACCGACGCGACCTCGATGCGAGCGATGACCAGCGCGACTCGCGTGGTGCTGACCACCGTCGGCCCGTACGACCATTTCGGCGAGCCGCTGATCGAAGCGTGCATCGCCACCGGCACCCACGTCGCCGACATCACCGGCGAGGTGCCGTGGGTCCGCCGCATGCGGGCGAAATATGAAGACGCCGCCCGTGATGCCGGGGTCCGGATTGTCTCGATGTGTGGCTATGACTCGATTCCGAGCGAGCTCGGCGTGCGAGTGCTGCAAGCGACGGCGATCGCGGACCATGGCCGCCCCGCCCGTGAGATCGAGATGGCGGTCGGACCGATTCGAGGCGGCGTGAGTGGCGGGACCATCGCCAGTGCGTCGAACATGATCGCTCGAGCAGGCGAACCGGAGATCCGGAACGGACCGCGCGGCGCCGGCGCCTTGTGCGTGGCGCCGCCGGATCCGTCGATCCGACCCGGCGAGCAATGGGGCATTCGCCGGTCCGCCTCGCTTGGAATCTGGACGGGGCCGTTCTTCATGGCCGGGGTCAACGTCGCGGTGGTCCATCGCACGCACGAACTGCTCGGCCGGCCGTGGGGCGATGACTTTCGCTATCGCGAATGCGCTGCCGGCGGACGTGGCCCGACCGGATTTCTGCGGGCCGCCACGCTTGCGGTGGGAACCGCCGGCATGGCCGTGGTGCTCTTCGTTTCGCCACTTCGATGGATCGCGCGACGATGGTTGCTGCCGCGTCCGGGCCAGGGTCCTGACGAATCGAAACTGCGCGACGGTCTCGTCCGCCATCGCACGGTTTCAAAAGATCCCGCGGTGTCCGTCGAGTTCGCGGTGGACATGGACCCGGGCTACGCGGCGACTGCGCGAATGCTGCTGTCCTGTGGCCTGTCATTGCTCGATGACGATGTCGAGGAATCAATCCTCGACGCCTTCTGCACCCCGGGGGCGTTGTTCGGAACTCGCCTCGTGCCGCGGCTCGAAGCGATGGGATTCCAGTTGCGCGTGCGGGCGGATTGATCCAGTTCGTCACCACCGTTCGATCCCCATTCGAGGCGCAGGGGTAGAACGTCCGAGCTGCGGCCCCGACAGACCGGCGGTGGTTTTTCACCCCATTTCACCTATGCGCGCTCGGCGTGTCTGGCTTACCATAGGCCATGCGCAGAACAGCCATCATTGCCGCAGTGCGAACCCCCATCGGTCGGTATGGGGGGGCGCTTGCGAGTGTACGTCCCGACGATCTTGCGGCCCATGTCCTCCGCGCGGTGATTGACCGCACCGGCATCGACCCAGGACTGATCGAAGACATCTATTTCGGGGCCGCCAACCAAGCCGGCGAAGACAACCGGAACGTCGCGCGGATGGCGGCGCTACTTGCCGGGTTCCCGGAGACCGTCCCGGGCACGACCGTCAACCGGCTCTGTGCGTCGGGACTCGAAGCGATCAACATCGCCTCGCGGATGATCGAAGCAAACCATGGCGATGTCTTCATCGCCGGCGGTGTGGAGTCGATGAGTCGCGCGCCATATGTGATGAGCAAGGCTGATTCCGCGTACGGACGCGCGCAAGAGTTGTACGACACATCGATCGGCTGGCGGTTCGTGCACCAGCGCATGAAAGAGATGGGACACACCGACCCACTGGGAATCACGGCGGAGAACGTCGCGCGGCGTTACCAGATCAGCCGCGAAGACCAGGACTTGTTCGCGCTCCAGAGCCAACAGCGCTGGGCCGCCGCGCACGAGAAGGGACTGTTTGCCGAGGAAATCGTGCCCGTGGAGGTCCCGCAGCGCAAGCGTGATCCGATCGTGGTGGATACCGATGAACACCCCCGCCCGGAGACCACCTTGGAATCGCTCGCAAAGCTGCGCCCGGCGTTTGCGAAGGGTGATGACGGCACGGTCACCGCGGGAAACTCTTCCGGCGTCAACGACGGAGCCGCTGCGTTACTGCTGATGGAAGCCGGGCGGGCGGAGGAACTAGGCCTCAAGCCGCTGGCATACGTCGGTGCGAGCGCATCGGCGGGAGTCGAATCGGCGTACATGGGCATCGGACCGGTTCCGGCGGTGCGCAAGGTCCTCCTTCGAGCGGGCCTCGACCTCGACCAGATCGGACTGATCGAACTCAACGAGGCGTTCGCGGCTCAATCGATCGCCTGCTGCCGCGAACTCGGGCTCGATAAAGACCGGGTCAATGTCAACGGCGGAGCGATCGCCATCGGCCACCCGCTGGGGTGCAGCGGTGCTCGCCTGGTCACCACGCTCGTGCACGAGATGAAGCGTCGTGACGTCGAGCGCGGCCTCGCCGCGTTGTGCGTTGGTGTCGGGCAGGGGCTCGCGACGGTCTTCGAGCGAACGTGATCCTGGGTCCCGAGGTTGCTGGAACCATGATCAGGGCATTCAGGGCATTTTGGCGATTTTTTCGAAGCCCTCGCCACACGCCCCGATCAAGGCATCGATCTCCGCTTCGCCCATCGGCGTTGACAGCATCGCGGTACAGGTGTTGATCATGACGAACCCCGCATCGAAGAGGTGATCGAGAAGCGTCTTGAGTCGAAGGTTCTCCTCGGGCGAGAGGAAGGCCTCGCGGTAATTACGCGGCGGCTTTTCCTTCATGTGCACACGCAGGATTGATCCCCCACCGGTCACGCACGCTCGGGCGCCGGTGGCACGGGCGGCTTCGTCGATCCCCTTCATCGCACGCTCGGCCAGCATGTTCAGGCGGTCGACGGCAGGTTCATCAAAGTCTTGCATCGCGGCGAGGCCCGCGGTCATGCTGATCGGGTTGGCCGAAAACGTACCTGAGTTCGGGAACAGAAATTTCTCGCCGTTCGGGTTCATGACATTCATGACCTCGGCCCGCCCGGCAACCGCACCGACGGGGAACCCACCTCCGATCATCTTGCCCATCGCGGTGAGATCGGCCTCGATCCCGTACTTCATCTGCAGCCCGCCATGGGTTGATCGGAACGTGATCACCTCATCGAGTAGGAGCAGCGAACCGTTCTTTCT
The DNA here is from genome assembly GCA_014237965.1 of Phycisphaerales bacterium. Lineage (GTDB taxonomy): Bacteria > Planctomycetota > Phycisphaerae > Phycisphaerales > SM1A02 > UBA12014. The sequence continues at coordinate 4,269 of JABABZ010000192.1, forward strand.
GGCCCATGAACGGATTGCATCGAGGAATGCTGGTTCGACCGGATTGAGACCGACACGGTGCGGCATCAGATCAAGCACCACGCTGGCGATATCCTCGGCGTGTTCATTGAGAATCGCCAGCGCGCGGTCGACGTCGTTGAACGGGATGACCACCACCTCGTCGAGTGCCGAGACTGGTGTGCCATGGGCAAGGGGCACGCTGTTTGGGTGGTCGATGCTGCCCCAGGCCTCGGGTTTGGGGGTTTGGCTTACTTCGGCGTAGTCGTACCCGCCGTGATAGGCGCCTTCGATCTTCGCAACCCGCGGGCGTCCGGTGAACGCCCGCGATGCCTTGATCGCGACCATGATCGCCTCGGTGCCCGAGTTCATGAAGCGCACCTTGTCGAATCCGGGGTTCCGCGAGCAGATGTGCTCGGCGTAGCTGACCTCGCATTCGGTGGCCATCATGTACGCCGTTCCGCGCTCGAGTTGTTGCGTGACGGCCTGGACGATTGGGGGATAGGCGTGCCCGTGGATGAGCGACGCCATGTTGTTCGAAAAATCAATGCGCGAGACGCCTTCCAGATCGGTCAGGCGGCAACCCTTGCCAAAGGCCGCATAGGCCGGATGCGGCTGCCGTAATACCGTGTTGCGGCTCACGCCTCCTGGCAACACACGCTGGGCACGCTCGAAGAGTGCAGCGCTGTGAGAGTGACTGGTCGTGGGGTCGGATTGCGAGGTCATGTGATTTCGCCGATTTCTACTCGTGCGCCGGCAACAGCGGCGCATACGTGCCCTCCGTCTCAGCCTCCTCATCGTCGCCCCCGGCCGAGTCTGCGTCCGGCTGC
>JABABZ010000193.1 GCA_014237965.1 Phycisphaerales bacterium
GTGCAGCGGGTCGGACGACGCGTTCGAGTGGAGTCCGTTTCCCATTCCCTCCAAGAAGGCGAGCCCATCTCCGGCTGGCTGGTCACCGTCGAAATGACCGACGCGGATGACCGACTCATCCATTCGATCTCTCGATGGGCCCCGGATTGGGAGGACGAAGAATGAAGCGGCGCGGCTTCACCATGATCGAATTGCTCCTCTCCCTGGCGATCACCGCGGTCGTCGCGGCCGGCGTTGCCGCGATGCTGGGCGGTCTCGCCACCGGAATCGCTCTGGGAAGCGACGCACGCACCGGACTTCTCGCGACCGCCGCCACCCATGGACGACTGGTCGAGGAACTCTCCGACACCGGTTGCGTTCTGACCATCGACGATGGAGATGCCGTGCTCTGGAAGGGCGATCTGACACCAAGCGGCTTGATCGAGCCGAGCGAACTCCGCTGGATCACCTTCGATCCGGAGTACGGCGAATTGACACGATCTTCGATCCGATTCCCGGATGACTGGTCGACGATCGATCGGCTCGCGTTCGATCGCCCCATCACGCGTTCCAGCCAGTTGTCTTCCGAATGGAACCGTGCGGAATCAAGGGGCATTCTCGAACACGAAATTCTCGCCGACGGCCTTCTCCAGGCCCGTTCGAACGCCGCCTCACCGTTCATCGAGGCGGCGGAATTGCGGATCGACCTCACCTTCGATCTCGCCACCGGCCCGGTCGAAGCCACCGCGATCATCATCACCCACGGCGATCAGCCATCGGAGTGGAACCCATGAACATGCGATCCCCGCAGCGTCGTCGCCGCGGAGCGGCCTTGATTCTAGTGCTCATTGCGCTCGCCATCGGCCTGCTGATGGTCGCGACGTTCCTCGACGGTCGACAGGAGTCGGTCCCCGTGGCCGAACGCATCTCCGAGGCTTCGATGGCCAGACGCACCGCGGAGAGCGGACTTGATCTGGCCGTGGCCAGTCTCGTCCGATCCGAGAACTGGCGGGAAGACCTCGCGGCAGGACGTTTCGACGGCTCGTTCGAGATCGCCGACGGAACGTGCCGGATCAGGATCATCGACGCCGACACGCAACAGACTCCCGACGATTCGACCCTGCGCCTTCTGGTCGCCTGCACCGCGCACATCGACGACATCTCCATGGTCGCCGAACAGTCGGTCGACGTCGCGCCGGCCGACCAATCGCTCGATCTCGCCTTCGGCGAGACGGCTCTGATCGCCACGCAGCGAGTGAGAATCCGGAATGACGCCGCGCTTCTCTCCTGGGCACCCCGGGCGATCAACACTGAAGTCAGCGCTCCACTCGTGGTCGGCACCCTCGACGGAGATCCCGGCGACTTCGAACTCGGTGACCAGGCGGTCACCGCGGGACTCGAAGTCGTGGTCGTCGACTCACGCCGGTTCGGACCAGACGGCGGGCGGCCCGGAGAACGACTGCTTCCGGAACCACTTCCTCGTCTGGACGCCCCTCGAATTCCTCCAGTGAGAAACGGCCGGGTCGAGAACATCCGCGAGATCGAGTCGACGCCACTCACGGACCTCGATGCGGCGTCCATTCGAATCGGCTCGAACACCAGGATCACCATCGACGAGGATCGGATCCTTCACAGCCGGGGCGACTTCCGAATGGGGCCCGGTTCCAGAATCGACGTCACGCGCGGAACCCTGGTGATCGATGCCGACGGGTACATGACGATCCATCGCGCCTCGATCATCGCGGCACCGGGAGCCCGAGTCCTCGTCCGCGGCGGGAAGGGCCTCCGGATCACGAACTCGACGATCGGTCCCGAGGGCGCCGTGCCCGAGGCGCTCTCCTCGGACGGAATGCTTCCCATCGAGACCGAGACGACCGCGATCCTCATGACCGCCGACCTTCGCGGGAAGATCACCATCGACGGCGACTCGATGGTCACCGGCGTGCTCATCGCACCCGATGCGGAAGTCCGGGTCATGGGAGATGCCCTGATTCACGGACGCATCATCGGCGAGCGAATCGATCTCGCCGATCGGTGCGTCGTCTTCGCCATGCCGGATGACGGCCGGGTGGTCGGTCTGACTTCTCCATTCGGCCCCCACCGAAACGAAGACGGCCGGCTGGTCCCCGAAGTGTGCCAGACCGATCGACTCGAGCCCGGGCTGGTCGGGGAGATCGCCGCCGATCTCGGCGTGCAGACCGTCGCCCTCGACGATGCCGGGCGTCCTCGCGATACCGAGGACGGCTGGAGGGGATTCAGACGGAATCTCCATTGGATGGTGAGGCACCATCGACGATGGCGAATGGCCCGAGGAGAGGACCGATGAGACGACGCGGCGTGACGATGATCGAGATGGTCGCGGTGATCACGGTGCTTGTGGGTGTCACCGGGATCGCGATTCCGCTGCTCGGGAACGACGCAGGCTCCAAACTCGGCGCTGCCGCCATGATGCTGCGTGATGATCTCGAACAAGTTCGCTATCGAACCCTCGCAGACCCGTCGAATCCGCTCGCCCTCGTCCTCTATGAGGACGGTCGGGGTTGGCGAATCACTCCGCTCCAGAACACCACCACCCCCATCGAGAGACATGATGGCGGCCGCTGGTCGGTCACCTTCGGCGAAGATCGCGCCGCCGGTTTTCAGAACGTGCGAATCGAGGCGGATACCGAGATGGTCTGGTTCGACTCCCGAGGCGTCCTCGGCCTGGACGACAAGCCGACCATTCGACTCTCGCTCGATGAACGACGAAGATCGCTCGACATCGGGCTGGTCACCGGCCTGGTCAGGATCAGTTCTCCCTGATCGATGAGCGAGATCCCGACCGGGATCATCGCCTGCGGGATCGGCCGGCCCGATGAGCCTGGCCATCCAGCAAGAGTTTGCGCACATCAAGGAACGTGATGACGCCGTCGCCGTCGGCGTCATGTGGATCGAATCGGTGCCGAGCCTTTTCGCCGAGTCGAACCAGCACGTCGAACACCAGATCACGCGACGACCGCTCGGTCGCGAGCGTCGTCCGGATGTGCTCGTCCTTCCCGCGAGGATCACCGTGGGTGAGCCCTTCGGGCGTGCCCTGACCCACCAGTTCCCGCCCCGCATCCGGCGAGACCCGTCGACCGCTGCTCGGCGACGGGGACGCGACCGAGATCCTCCGCAACACCAGCGCGGAAACCAGAGCGTGGTGCTCGTCACCAAGGAGGAACCTGCTTGGAGGAATCTCATGCGTGATGGGAATTGATATCTCGGCAGGTTCGGAACCCAGACTTCCCGCCGCGACGACGGAGAATCTCATCGCACCCTCTCGACGGGCCAGGGTGACGTCGATGGTGTCGCCTCGATTGAGTCTCAGTCCATGAATCTCCCCGAGATCCCATTGCTGATCCCCCACGAGCGAGTCGATCAGAATGCTCCCGCTGGAAACCCTCCATCGAGCCCGAACGAACCGACCCGGGCCGAATTCGAAGGTACACAAGGGCATGAACTGCACACTGCCGCCCAGGGAATAGTCGATCCCCTCCGGGGGAACCTGCATCTGTACATCGACCTTCCACTCACCACCTCGAATCGAAAGCGGTTGGGAGATCCGGCTCGGGGGAACGACGCCTCCCGGCGTCGGACCGCGCGGCCAGTCCGGCATGCCGACTCCCTCGGTGAGGCTTCGGAACATGAGAAGAAAGTCGACCGTTCTCAGATCACTTCCGCCCGTGATCGAGATGCCCACACTGCAGGTCGCGGGCGCATCCTGCGACGCCGTCCAGACGTCGTAGTAACTCCACTCCCGAGTCGCGACGACGGAATGCGTCCGCGCACTGGCCAGGCCCCCACGATTGACCTGATTCAGGAGTCGCAGCTTGGAGCTGAGCAAATTGCAGACCTTCATGTGCAGGGTGGAGGGATAGGCGTCGCCACCTCGTTCGAAATCCCGAGGATCCTGAAGGATGGCGTTCAGCAATCGACTCGAGACGGCGCTTGAAGGAGTACCGCTCACTCGATAGACCACCGAGTCCGGTGCGAGGTCTTCGCCGAGGCCGAACGGCACGTCATTCCGATCGAGCCGGGTGACCGTTATTCCACCGGTGGGAACGACGAGCCCCGGAGGACGATGCGTCCCGAGATCGTCGCGAAGCAGATCGATGCAACCCGGTCGGACCATCAGCCCTTCCTGAATCTGATCCTCGGAGGGGATCGGCGCAGAGAAGATCCCACGCACGCCCTCGTTCTTGTATCGATGAACTCGAAGTCCCTCGTCGACGAGAAACGGAAGGCCCGACTTCTCCATTCCGTCCGGGAGCCTCGCCACCGTCGCGAATGCGTCTCCGTCGATGCTGAGAAGCACGCGAGTGTAGTCGGCGTAACCGGAAAGATCGAAGACCTGTCGAGCCACGATCGGCCCTTCGATCTCCGGCTCGGTTCGTTGCATCCATGAGACGGTGTTCCCGGAAAGGCCGTTGGCGAACGCGCCCGGTTGCACGCCGATCAATCCCTCGAAGACCGGCGGAGAGCTCGACTTGCCGGGAACCTCCAGACCGAAGATTCCTCCGGCGACGTTGTCGCCGCCGCAAAGCAGCCGATTCGGCTCGTTCGAAGGACAGCAACTCCAGAACTGGTTGCAGGTGACATGCGTGACACTGTCATCAAGAACGCCTTGCCAACGAGGGATGGTGGTCCACTCGGAGAGATCCGTGTAGTTGTCCCAGTCCGCGCATTGAAGAAGCGCCACACGGCTATGGACGCCATCTCCGATCGCCAGCACCACGCCGTTGGGTGTCCAGCCGGCCACGTGAAAATGCTCTCCCTCGTTCTGCCAACGAGAGTGGATCTCGATCAAAGGATCGAGCGACCAGGCGTCTCCCACCTGGCTGCGGCGGACCTTGAAGATGCCGCATTGCCCACCGGTGGCCTTCCGAGTCGCCAGATGCCCCATGTAGTCGACCAGCGGAACGAATGCCTCCTTGAAGTCGGCCGTTCGCTCGGTCGGGTAGTAGGAGGACATGCTGCTGACGAAACCGCGCTGGAAGAGGTGGGCCTCGGGATCGATCGGGTC
>JABABZ010000194.1:0-2184 GCA_014237965.1 Phycisphaerales bacterium
CGCCGTCCTCGTCGGTCACCCCTCCACCGATCGTGTAGTGCGCAGCCGGATGCACCGGAACCGGCGTGGTCTCCGGATCGATGTCGAACTCCGCCAGCGATCGGGCGAGATTCGGAAATCGTTTCGTGAATCCGCCCTCGACGCTCGTGGCGTCGAGATAGACACAGGGATCGCCGGTCTCGGCGAGTACCTGAGAGATCCTCGCGGTCACGACGTCACGCGGAGCCAGGTCCCCGAGCTCGTGAATGCCGGCCATCACCGGACGGCCGCGCCGATCGACGAGTCGGCCACCCTCGCCACGAACGGCTTCGCTCATCAGCGCCCGAACCGAACCCGCGACGTAGAGCGTCGTCGGGTGAAACTGGACGAACTCCGTGTCACCGATCAGGGCACCGGCACGAAACGCCATCGCCATCGACTCCCCGGTCGCGGTCGTGGGATTGGTCGTCTCCCGAAAGAGCCGGCCGGCTCCACCGCCCGCGAGCACCACGGCGCCGGCCCAGATGACCTGGAGGCCGTACTGCGGATGATGCGTCAGCACGCCGGTCACGGGTGCTCCCGGAGCGTTTTCCGCCGTGAGAAGATCGATCGCGGTGCACCGTTCGAAGATCCGAAGATTCTCCCGGTTCGCCGCCTGCTCGAGCAGGCAGGACGACAAGGCGGCGCCGGTGGCGGCGCCGTCGGTATGGAGGATTCGATTGGTCCGGTGTCCGCCCTCGCGGCCGAGGCTCAAGGAACCGTTGCTCGCCCGGTCGAAGCGCATTCCCCATCGGAGCAGCTGCTCCATCTCCGCGGGTGCGGAACGACAGAGCATTCGGACCATCGCCGGATCGCAGAGTCCCGCCCCCGCTTCGAGCGTGTCCGCAACATGTGCATCCGGATGATCCGCCGCGTCCATCGCCGCCGCGATTCCACCCTGCGCCCAGGTCGTCGATGACAGTGAAGCCTCTCGCTTGGAAAGGACGATGACGTCCTTCCCTGCGTCGGCCGCGACCATCGCCGCCCGCAGACCCGCGACACCACTGCCGACCACCAGCACGTCGGCGAAGATCTGCGGCAGCAGCGCCGAGCGGAACGGGACCAGGTATCGGCGGTCGTCGATGGCCGAATTCACTTCTCGTCGGCTCCGCTTTCCGATGACGGCCGACCATAGGCGCCCGCCGGCATCGCGCTCGGTGACGCGAGGTCCGCGACGAACTCCGCGACCCACAACTGACTCGTCTCGCTTGCTCCACGCTTGCAGGTCCAGATCATCTCGGATCCGTCGGCATTGAAGGCGGGAAGCACATCGGCCGCCGGCCCGAAGGTGATTCGCCGCATGCCGGTCCCGTACTTCATGCTCGGAGGCGTGGCGTCATCATCCTGCGCGGCGTCCACGAGAAAGACCTCGTAGTTGCGATGACTCACGGCACTCGTGGCGAAGACCATCCGATCTCCATCAGGATGCCAGAAGGGGCACCAGTTGACGTTGGCGTCGTCGGTGACCTGAATCTCCCGATCGACGCCGGTGACGGCCCCGCTCTCATCGAAGGCCAGATCCGCCACGAACACCTGCAGGAGGTTGTTGGCGTGCCGGTCGCTCCGATAGGTGATGCGTCGACCATCGGGTGAGAAGAACGGACCCCCGTCGTAGCCGGGCTTGCTGATCAGCGTCGTGATCTTCCCGGTCGCGAGATCCTTGATGAAGATGTCGCCCTGCCCGCTGTCGAGGGAGGTGTAGAGGAGAAGGCGTCCGTCCGGCGAGAAGCTTCCTTCCGCGGTGTAGGACGTCCCATCTCCCACCAGCGGATCGAGCGTGCCGACGGTTCCGTCGGCGGTGCGAAGATCCGCGGCGACGATCCTCATCTCGGGAGGGAACATCCATCGATAACGCCCGCTGCCCCGCTGGTATCCAGGTGGCGTGCTCTCGGTCGGCGCCGTCATCGTGCTTCCGAAGATCACGATGTTGGGATCGATCGGGTGGAACCAGCCACAGGTGTTGGCCGAGCCTTCGGGCGAGATCTTTCGAATGTTCTCGAGAGACCGAGTCCTTCCGGACTCATCTCGAACGGTGTCCGCCACGAACATCGCATAGAAGTCGTCGGGCGGCATCCCGGTGGTCTGCTCCACCGCCTGAAAGATGACCTTCTCGCCGTCGGGCGAGAAGTAGGACTCCCCCGCCTTGACGAATCGATCATTGAAGGT
>JABABZ010000194.1:2194-5011 GCA_014237965.1 Phycisphaerales bacterium
GGATCGGATCGGCGAGAAAGGCGGCTTCCTCGGTCTTCCAATCGGTCGAACCCGGGCGCTCCGGAGACTGCGCGGCCGACCACGAGGTCGACACGGTGGCGAGAAGAAGAATGCTGGCAGGAACCAATGAAGACGAAGGCATGTCGCTGAAGACTCCACAGGTGGCGTGGTCGATCGATCCCGGCCTGATCATCCTGGTGTGGGATTCGTCCCGGTCCGGGCGGAAGTCCCTAGTCTATCGGTCCCCTCGATTGGTTTCCCGTTTTCGAGGACATCCCTTCCCCGATCCGGCGTTTTCCCGTGCTTCCACCCGTTCTTCACCTCGATGACCGGCTCATCGTCCTCGACAAACCGACCGGCCTGCTCTCCGTCCCCGGCATCGGCCCCGAGAAGGCGGATTGTCTGGCGAGCAGGGTGGGTGCGACCTACCCGGACGCCCGCATCGTGCATCGCCTCGATCGGGACACCAGCGGGGTGATCGTCATGGGTCGTGATCGGGAATCACACCGGGAGCTGAGCCGCCAGTTCCAGGACCGGGAGACGGAGAAGACCTATCACGCGCTGGTCGGCGGACATCCGGACGAAGATTCGGGCGAGATCGATCTCCCGATCCGAAAGGACCTCGACGATGCACCACGACAGATGGTCGATTTCGAACACGGAAAACCGAGTCTCACTCGCTGGATGGTGACGAGCCGCGGAGAGATCGGCGACCTGGACGATGTGCTCGCCGCGGTGGGCGCCGATCCTCGAATGCCGATCGCCCGAATCGAACTCACGCCACTGACCGGACGAAGCCATCAACTCAGGCTTCACCTCAAGTCGATCGGACATCCGATCCTCGGGGACGATCTCTACGCCCCCGATCCTCTCCGCGGCTCCGTGACCCGGCTCTGCCTTCACGCGACGAGACTCGATTTCACGCATCCCGGGGATGCATCCCCGATGTCCTTTCGTTCAGCGCCCCCGTTCTGACTTCAGGTTCCCGAGGATCGGACCGCCGCAAGTTCTCCAAGAACGTCGAATTCCCCGCCTCGGCTTGTCGCCGGAGGTGAATTCGATCATCCTCTCCCCATGAACTTCAACAGACATTCGCCGCTGCTCCGGCCGGCCGTTCATCGAATCGTGCTCGGCATGCTCGTCATCGGCCATCTCGTCTCGCCGGCTTCGGCTCAGGTGGAGAAGGTGGAACGCGATCTGGTTCCCGACATCGAGGTCACGAGTCCCGGCGACGGGCGACCCATCCTGCTGAGGTGGCTCGACTCCGACGACGCCGCGAGCAAGCTTCAAGTGACGACGCTCACCGTCCCCACCTTGCTGGAGAACGGGCTCGACCTCAAGGAGAACGCGGAAGCGGCGCTGGCGGACACTCCGCTTCCCCCCCTCGAACGATTCTGGACATTGCAGGGACGAATGAGGCCAACCGAGGATTCCTCGAAGATGCGGGCTCAATGGCGTGTCCTCGATGGCGCAGCGCGACTCTACCTCATCGATCGCCCCGGGATTCCGGAAGCCCGCGTCGAAGATGCGGATCAGGAGACTCCGGTGAAGTCCGAGGTGGAGGCCGAGCCGACCAAGACCGACTCCACCGCTGCAACCGGTTCGCAAGTCAAGTCCGCCGCGACGCGGAGCAGCACCGCTCTGGAACGAGCCAGGGCCTTCGCACGAGTTCAAGACGACGCGATCTCTCGTTCCGCCGGCGCCGCGATCTCCCAGCAGTTCTCGGGTTCCGGGCTGGTGCCGACCAGCATCCAGGTCCGCCTCGAGACCGCCAGTCGTCGCAACATGTACGAGATCGAACGACTCACTTCGATCCTTCGACTTGCCGAGCCTCTGATTCCCAATCAACCGGTCGGAATCGGCGCCGCCTGGAAGAGCCGCTGGACGAATCTCGAACAAGGAACGCCCGTCGAGACGGTCATGACCTGGAGATTGAAGAGCGTTGACGACGCGGCGCTGGAAGCGACGGGTATCGCGGAAACCGCCGTGCTCTCCGTCGAATACACCCGGCGGGTCGCGGAAGGACTGGAAGAACCGGTCGCCCCCCGAGTGGCGGCGCTTCTGGAGTCGAACGGACGCGGCGAGGTCCGGATCGTCATGCGGAATCCCATGCATCTGGATGCTCGACTGATTCAGGCTCCGGTGCCTCGCGAGCCCGCCCGAGCGGATGCCACCGACGTCACGAGAATGCGAGTGATCACCACGGAGTGACCCCGTGAAACGCCGATCCTCCAGTCCAACCTGCACGGATCTTCGAGCATGACTGAGAACCGAAAGACCTGCCGTTGGGGAATACTGGGCGCCGCGTCGATCGCCAGAAAAAACGTCCGCGCCATGCATCTGGCGGAGAATGCCCATCCGATCGCGATCGCGAGTCGAACGCTCGAGAAGGCGTCCACCTTCGCGGCAGAACACGAGGTCGAGCGTGCCTATGGCAGTTATGAGGCACTGCTGGATGACCCCGACGTCGACGCGGTCTACATCCCTCTCCCCACCACGCTGCATCGGGAATGGACCATTCGAGCCGCAGCGGCTGGAAAACACGTCCTCTGCGAGAAACCGGTCGCACCCAGTACATCTGACGCGGAGGCGATGATCGACGCATGCCGGGATGCGGGCGTGCAGTTCATGGACGGTGTGATGTTCATGCACCATGCGCGGATGCAGACGCTGAAGTCGAGGCTCGCGGACATCGGCGAAGAGCCGGATCTCGTCACGAGTGCATTCAGTTTTCGCGGCGACGATTCCTTCTTCGAAAAGAACATCCGAGGAGACTCTTCGACGGAGCCGCTCGGCGCCGTCGGCGATCTCGGCTGG
>JABABZ010000195.1 GCA_014237965.1 Phycisphaerales bacterium
CGTGGATCTTCCGCCGGACTTCGTTCGGGAAATCGACCGGCAGTCGGCCAGTCAACCATTTGAGGATCAGGTCCGACGCGGGGTGCTGCGGCAGCGAACCCTGTTCTCGTATCACTTCGAACCCGAATCGACGGAGCTTACCTCGCTCGCACGACGAGACCTCCAGTATCTCCTCGACGGCATCGGCGGCGGCGGGGGGCGGCTCTCGGTGCGGCGGGCCGGGGCGTCGCCTGAGCTGTACGCAGCCAGGGTGACCGTCGTCCGAGACTGGTTCGTCGATCGCGGCGTGGAGGAATCCCGGATCATGATCGACGACGGCCCCCCCGGTGGGCCGGGCGTCTCTTCGGTCGACGCGATCGCGATTCGAGCCGAGATCAAGCTGCAGCCTTTCAAAGTGCCATCGGGAACGATCCTGACACCGCTTACTGGACGGGAGGAAAACTGATGCGATTTTATCACGACCGGCTCGGACGAATCGGAAGTCTGCTGGTGATCCTGGGAGGCGCGTTCCTGAGTTCGGGATGCGATTCGACAGATAAGACCGAAGACTGGTTCGAGGGTGGAGACATGAAGCCTGCATCGGCGGACACCTTGCAGCTCACGGCTCGGATCCTCGCCGCGAAGGGGCAGACACAGCAGGCCGGATTCGTGCTCGATCGAATGTTGGACGAATATCCGGATCGAATTTCGACCTATACGGAGGGGGCGTCAGTGCTTCTGGTGGAGGGCCGTGTCGCCGATGCCGAGGTGCTTCTTGACCAGGGACTCGAGGTCTTTCCCGGGAACCCTGTTCTCTTGAACGACCGAGGAATGGTCCGGCTATTGTCCGGTAACCTGTACGCGGCGTCCGAAGACTTTGATGCAGCGCTCGAAGCGGATCCCGTAGATGCGGATTTCGTCGCCAATGCGGCACTGGGGGCGGCTCTGAGGGGGGACGAGGCAAGGGCCATCGAACTCTGGTCGCGGGTCCTTTCCTCTGAGGATGTCAACAGAAACCTCGCGATCGCCCGGGAGGCACGGAGTCGATTCGAGACTCGGCCGTGAGTCGAGATTCAAATTGGGCTTATAGTGTGAATTATGGCCTTGCAGTCGCCCTTTATCAGTTTATAATGTCAAGACCATGGTTTGAGGGATTGTCCCGCCAAGCCAACGAGAACACAAGTCTTGTTTACTGGAGATCAGACTATGAATTGGATCATGAACTTTGTTAAGGATGAACGTGGTGTTGAAACCATCGAGTTCGCCGTTGCTGGCCTCACGGTCGCTGGTGGAGCTGCTGCTTCTCTCACCGCAATCAAGGACGATGTCCAGGCCAAGGGTGCAGCGATCATCACCGCCGTGACCGTCGACGCCGGCTGATTCAGCCAACGTCCAAAACCGACTTTCCCCCGGCTCCTCCTCTGTATAAGGGGAGCCGGGTGTCGGTTTGGACACGCCCCCGAATCGAGTACGCATCATGCAGTCCCGAATTCCAACTTGGCTGTTAAGAAAGATCCGCGGGTTCCACCGCGACGAGCGGGGAATCGAGTCGCTCGAGTGGGTCACGTCGGCGCTCATCCTTGCGGCGATGATCATCGCGTTCGCCAACGATCTCGTAGATCCGCTCTTTGATTATCTCTTCGACGTCTTGGATACCGTCAACTCCGGCTGACCGCGGTGTTTCCGGTTTGAGATACCGGTCCTTCGACGCCACGCTCCAGACCTTCGAAACCTCCCAGACTGCGTGTTGCGAATCGATCTCCAGAGATCGATTCCTGTCGTTTTGAGTCTCCCCCTGATGACGTCGACGTCCCCCATGCGGCCGATCCGGTCGCGAGGGGAGCGAGCAGATGGTGGACACATCGAAATGCGGGCCGGGGTCCCGGCTCACGGAGCAGAGGCGGCGTGGTCGCATCCTGCTCGAATTGGCGATTGTGAAGATGGTCTCGCTCGCGATGGGCGTCGCGATCGCGTCGGCCTTCGAACCGGCGACGTCGATACTCGGAGAACGGATGTTGATCGCGGTCACCGTGGAATCGATCGACAGCGACGAGGCGTCCTCCGGGACGAACCAGGACGTCGTCAATCGCGGGATCCTGACAACGATCCCGGACACGTCCGATCTCGTCGACGTCGAGGAGATCGTGGAATCCGTACCCTTGCCGGCCTCGATGCATGCGGCGGCGATCTCCGACGGGCTTCGATGACCGGACGGTCTTAGGGCGAGGAATCGCGATTTTCGTCGCGTGACCCGGACTCGATAGAAGCCGCCACCGATCGACTTGAGATCCCTGCGTCCAAGTCGGCGGACTTGCCGCTTGAGAGCGGGCTCCTGGCGAGCTTCGATTCATCGATTCATGGCCAAGACGAGTTCGCCACACCGTCTCCGATAGGCAGGCATCGCCTCGCTGAGTACTTCTTCAGAGACCTCGGGACCGGCCTCCACATCGGCGATGGTGCTTCAACCTGGCGACGAGGTTTTCAGGCGTCACGGGCGGTCGACTCGGCGGTCAGGTTCGATGTTCGGTTGGTACCGCCTTCGAGTTTCGTCGATGGCGGTGGAAACGTCGTGTCCCCGCTCTGTGATTCCTGTTCTGCAGATTTCAATTGCTACGGCGGGGTTGGAGCGGCGGACCTCGGTCTTCTGCTCGGCGCCTGGGGCGATACGGGGACGGTGTTCGATCTCGACGGAGCCGGCGTGGTGGGTGGTGCCGGTATCGACGCTCTCGTGGCCAGTGGGGCGACTGCAACTGAGTCGGTTTTCATGGAGGAACCTGAGCGGCCCTCGATGAGGTCTCCGAGCGAAGGTCGCATGGCGCCGCTCGGCGCTTGGCGGGTTGGTGCTTGTTCGGAACCCTGCAGGACGGAGTTCTACCTGATCGGATACCGTCATGATCATGGCCGCTGAATCATCGGAGAATCGACGCCCGATCTCGCTCTTCGTCCTCGCGATGATGAGTGCGGCGGTGGTGGTGGGGCTCGAAGGGCTTCCGGAAGTCGGCTCCTTCGGGCTGCCGCTCGTCGTCTATTACGCCTTCTTCACCCTCTGCTTCTTCCTGCCGGTGGGCCTCGTCGCCGCGGAACTGGGCGTCGGTTGGCCCCATGACGGCGGTGTCTATCGTTGGATTCGCGAGGCACTCGGGGAGCGTTGGGCGTTCGTGGGGATCTGGTGCCAGTGGGTCCAGATCCTCGTCTGGTATCCGACGGTGCTCGCGGTCTGTGCGGTTGCGCTTTCCTACGCGATCGATCCCGGCATGCACGACGTCGGATGGTTCAAGGTGGTGGTGAGTCTGGGGGTCTTCTGGGCCGCGACCTTGATCAATTTCAAGGGCTTGAGCATCAGTGGGTGGTTGACCACGGCATTGCTCTACCTCGGCACCCTGCTTCCGGTCTTCCTCGCGATCGGGCTCGCCGCCTGGTGGCTGGGCTCGGGTCGGGAATCGGCCATTCCCCTGGAGTGGTCGGGACTGGTGCCTCGGATCGACTCGATCGGCGAGGTCGTCGGCGTGGTCGCGATCTTCTCGTTCCTCTCCGGGCTCGAGGTGAATTCGGTCCACTTCCGGCACGTGCAGAATCCGCAGCGATCGATCCCGCGTTCCTTGCTCTTCTCGGGGGTGCTGGTGCTGGCGATCTCCGTGCTCGGGGCGTTGAGCGTCGCGGTGCTCGTTCCGGTCGAAGAGATCGATCTGGCCGCGGGAACGCTTCAGGTCTTCTCGAAGGTCCTGAGCCCGCTCGGCTGGGGTTGGATGGTGGCGATCCTTGCCGGGCTCGCGCTCGCGGGCATGATCGGTCACATCATGGTCTGGGTCATCGGGCCGACGGAGTCGCTCCGGGTCGCGGCCGAGGATGGGCTGATTCCTCCGGTCTTCCAGCGAACCACGGCGGGCGGTGCGCCGCGAAACGTGATGCTCCTTCAGGGGTGCGTGGTTTCGGTGCTCTGCCTGCTGATGCTCTTCTTCGATCTGAATCGCATCTTCTACTTCCTCACGATCGCCTCGGCCCAGGTGTACCTGGTCATGTACGTCCTCATGTTCCTCTCGGTGATCGTGCTTCGGTTCAAGCAGCCGTCCGTACCCCGGGCGTTCATGATCCCGGGAGGGATCGTGGGCTTGATGGTCGTTGCCGGCGGTGGTGGATTGACTGCGACCGCCGGAATCATCGTGATGTTCTGGCCACCGGTCACGAAGGACATGTCGATGGATGGATCGACGTTCACCATCGCCCTGCTCGGAACCTTCGCCGCGATCGTTCTGGCACCGTTGATCCTGTATCGCTTCCGAAATCCGGAGTGGCAGGGGCGTCCGGGCCTGCCTGGAACCGAGACCACGCGGAGCGGTTGGAAGCGTGGGGATTGATCGGTGACCGCGAGGATCGCGGGGTCGAAGTATCATCGGCCCTCACTTCGGGAGCATCGCATGCGACTTCCATCCTTCGCCATTTCCGGATACGTGTTGCTGGTCGCTCTTCTGGTCGGCCTTTCTCTGTCGTCCGAAAGCCTCGCGGATGACCGTCCGATCCTGCTCGAAGCGGAGGGGTTCGACGACCTCGGCGGCTGGGTGCTCGACCAGCAGTTCATGGATCTGATGGGATCGCCGTTCCTGCTGGCCCATGGGATGGGCCAGCCGGTTGCCGATGCGCGGACCGAGGCGGAGGTTTCTTCGCCGGGACGGCACAGGGTGTGGGTTCGAACTCGCGACTGGGTGGCGCCCTGGAAAGCATCCGGCGCTCCTGGTCGTTTTCAGGTTCTGATCGACGGCAAGCCACTGGAGACGACCTTCGGTACCGAAGGAAATCTCTGGCATTGGCAGGATGGGGGATACGTGACGCTCGGCGAGCGGGTGGTCGTCGGCCTGCATGATCTCACCGGCTTTGAAGGCCGCTGCGATGCGGTCATCTTGATTCCCGAGGGAGGTCCCGCGCCGCCCGAGGACTCGGAGGCGCTTCGGCGTTTTCGGCGGGCCGCC
>JABABZ010000196.1 GCA_014237965.1 Phycisphaerales bacterium
ATGTTCAAGAACGCCTCCGAATCGCCGCGAGGGGCGCTTCGGAGGCGTTCGGTGATCTGCGCGTATGCGTCTCTTCTGGCCGAATCGATCGGGCTCACGCCGATTCCTTGTTCCTTCGGGCCATGCGTTCCAGCGAAGGGCCGTTGTCGACCGCGTCGCCATCGACGACGTAGGTGACACCTTCGTTGTCCTGATCCGGAAGGTCGTAGAGGAGATCGACCATCAACTCGTCCATCACCGCGCGAAGCCCTCGGGCTCCGGTCGCTCGTTCCATCGCCCGTTCCGCGATCTTGTTCAGCGCGTCCATCGAGAATTCGAGGGTGGCGGATTCAAGCATGAAGAGGTGCTCGTACTGTCGGACGATCGCGTTCTTCGGCTCGGTGAGGATGCGGACCATGGCGTCGCGATCCAGTGGTTCGAGCGGGCAGACGATCGGGAGGCGACCCACCAGTTCGGGGATCAGGCCGAACTCGAGGATGTCGCCGGGCACGACCTTCGAGAGCACGGGGTCCTTCTCGCTGATCTTGGTGATGCCTCCGCCGGCGAAACCGATCCGGCTTCCGCCGAGTCGCTTGCGGATGATGTCCTCGAGACCGACGAACGAGCCTCCACAGATGAAGAGGACGTTGGTGGTGTCCAGCTGTATGTACTGCTGTTCCGGGTGCTTTCGTCCGCCCTGGGGCGGGACGTTGGCCACGGTTCCCTCGAGCATCTTCAAGAGGGATTGCTGGACACCTTCGCCCGAGACGTCCCGCGTGATGGAGACGTTGTTGCTGGTCTTTCCGATCTTGTCGATCTCGTCGATGTAGATGATCCCGCGTTGTGCGGTCTCGAGATCGTAGTCGGCGGCTTGCAGAAGCTTGAGCAGGAGATTCTCGACGTCCTCGCCGACATAGCCCGCTTCGGTGAGCGTGGTGGCGTCGCCGATCGCGAAGGGGACGTTGAGAATTCGGGCGAGCGTGCGGGCGAGCAGGGTCTTGCCCGTGCCGGTGTGTCCGATCAGGAGGACGTTCGACTTGTCGAGTTCGACTTCGGATTCCTCGTTCTCGACGTGCATCAGTCGCTTGTAGTGCGTGTGCACCGCGACGGCGAGCGATCTCTTGGCACGTTCCTGTCCGATGACGTACTGGTCGAGGAAGTCCCGGATGTGGCGAGGGGTTGGAATGGAACTGAACAGCGGTTGGCCGCGGTCGACCCGTCGGCGTTCCTGGCGGAAGATGTTCTGGCAGAGGTCGGTGCAGTTGGTGCAGATGTAGACATCGCCCGGACCTTCGACCATCGGCCCGACTTCTCGGGAAGTCTTGCCGCAGAAGGAACAGGTCGTGATCTTCCGGCCTCGGAATCCGCCGCCGCCGCCGGAACCGCCGCCGCCGGAACCGCCGCCGCCGGAACCGCCGCCGCCGGAACCGCCGCCACCGGAACCTCCGCCGCCGGTGGGCGGGGGATTCTCACCGGTCGTTGAACCGGCAGGTCCCGTGTTCCCATCTCCGTGATCTGAATCCGTCGCGTTCCGCACCGCGGGCGGCGCCGCTCGTGGAGCGGCGTGCGAAGAAGCGATGGGCGACTTGGGGTTCTCGGCCTGATCGGCCGTCGGCAGACTGCGATGCATGCGATTTCCAGAAGGGAGGGTACGAAATCCGCGAAACAGCGGCGTGCTCATTGTATCGGGGACCGATGGTCGAGGCTTCATTTGTTTCACGATGATCCGTGGCGCTGGCGCGATTCGGCCGGAAAAACGGACCCATGAGGAGCGAAGACGGTCGGGACGACCTCGTGATGGGTGAAGAGTTCCCGGACACTCCGGGGCGATCAGGCCTCGGTCGAGCACGATTCACGGCCTCGAATCGGCCGTTTGATTCCTCCTCGATTCAATCTCGTTCCGGTGCTCTTCGGGGGGGAATGCTCGGGGTGATCCGATCGGGACTGGTCGAACCGGAAGCTCGTGCCGCAGGGTCGTCGGCGCGAGACGTCTCGGTAGCGCTCATGTGTTTGATCATCCGGGCCTTCGCATTCTCGAACTCCTCGGGCGAGATCTCTCCGCGATCTCGCATCTCGCGGAGGTCGGCGAGAATGAATCCGGCGGTGGAATCGTCGGCATTGACCGCCATCCGTTTCCGGAGCCAGACCGCGATGCCTCCGCCGAGGATGATCAGGATTGCGAGAATCCCGATCCAGGGGAGGATCTGGACGAAGAGCTGGTCCGCCGCCTGCCCGCTCTGGGACAGCAGGAGGATCACGCCTTCGCGGCCGCCTTGGCGTCCACCAACTTGTTCCATTCGTCGGCGGGCATCTCCGTCACCTTGGCGGTGTCGACGATGCGATCAGCGGACTTGGAGTGTTGAATGGACATGCTGATCTCACGGATCTGACCGGACTTGGCGAGCTCGGTACGGATGGCTTCCGGGCGGGCGCCGCGTGATGCTGCGATCTCGCTGATTCGGGCGTTGACTTCGGCCTCGGTCACTTCGATTTCGAAGTGCTTGCTCAGCCTCGCCATGATGAACATGAGGCGGAGTCGGTTTCGAGAGGCCTTCTCGCTCTCGCCTCGGATCTTCGCGAGTTGGAGTTCGATGGTGTCCTCGTCGAGCCCTCGGTGCGTCATCTCGAGCCGCTGCTGCTCGATCATTCCGGCGGACTGGGCCTCGGAGACCTTCGGAGGCAGTTCGAATTCGATGTTTTCGAGAAGCCACTCGTAGACCTGTTCTCGTTCCGCGTTTCGTTGTTCTGAATCGCGGCGCGCTTCCAGCGAGAGTCTGATCTGGCCTTGAAGTCCGGATTCGTCGTCGAGTCCGAACTGTTCGACCATCTCCTTGAGTTCCAGCGGTGCGACGCGCTCGGCGTCCGCGACCTGGAAGAAGATCTTGAGCTTCTTGCCTCTGATGTCCTCGCGTTCGTGCGACTCGGGACCGAGGGTCACGAAGGTGATCTCGTCGCCCACGTTCTTTCCGGCGAGATGATCGGAGAGGTCCTCGACGAGGAGCCCGAGGAACTGGCCCTTGCCTTCGTCCTCGGCGGCGGGAACGACGGCGACGGCACGTTCGTTCTCGAAGAAGGGTTCTTCGGCGTCTTCGATGTGAATCCTGACGCTGCCCACCATGCGGTCGAGGGGCTCGAACGGACCGGTGATCTGGGACGGTGTGCCGAAGCGATACCGAGTCCGCAGGATCTCGCCTTCGACGTGTTCGTCGGTGACTTCCATGATCGGCTTCGTGACGGGGACCCCGTCGAGTTCCGGAAGTTCGAAGTTCGGGACGATCTCCAGGGAGACGGAGAAGACGTAGTCCTTGCCCGGCTCGAGATCCTTGATCGACTCCATGTCGCCGAAGTCGGGATCTCCGATGACTTGAAGTTCGGAGGTCGTCAGCGCCTTCTCGTAGGCGGAGGAGACGATCTGCCCGCGGGTCTCGCTGCGGACGTCGGCGCCGAAGCGGCGCTCCAGGAGCTTCCGCGGAACTCGGCCCTTTCGGAAGCCGGGGAGCGCTGCTTCCGAGACCAGCGTGCCCAGCTGCATCTCGAGCCGTTCGTCGACGACCGAGGCGGGGACGGTGATGGTGAGCGTCCGGCTGCAAGGGCCGGTTTCAGCGATGTCCACGGTCGGTTCGAACGTGTCGCCGCCGTCGAGAGAGAAGTCATCCATGGGCTTCGGGGTCCGGTTTGTTTGATCAGGCCTGTAGGCGATTGGGGGAAACGTCGAAAGATACCCGCGCCCGGACCTCTCAGCCAGTCGCCGAGAGGCAGAAACGCCCTCCGGCCATCAGGCAGAAGGGCGTTCGTGGCGATTTTGTGGTCTTCGCTTGCGGTTGGGTTGAATCAGCGTCCCACCAGCAGCATCTGGGCATAGGTCGGCATCGGCCACAATTCGGCGGGAATCCGGGCTTCGATTAGATCAGAGGCGATTCGAGTCCGTTCCATGGCCGGGACGAGCGTGTTCCGAAGCTGCTTCGCGTGCTTCTCCGGATCATTGCTCGGAGCCTTCATCGATGCTTCGACTTCGAGGATTCCGCTCCGCATCTCGGAGATGTCCGCGACCAGAGTCCGAAGGTCCTCCTCGGTGTCCGGGCATTCGACGCCCGCGACCTGGGTGGCTCCGACGACGTCGGCGAGTTCCGCCTGTGCCCGGAGGGCGGCGGGAAGAACCTGCGTCTTGATCATGGTGGAGAGCGTCCGTCCCTCGATCTCGAGCTTGGTGCAGTACTGCTCGATAAGGACCTCGCCCCGGGCCTTGAGTTCGCGGGCCGAGAGCACGCCGTACTTCGAGAAGAGCGTGGTCGCGCTTCTGGACTTGAGCGTCGGGAGGGACTCGGCGGAGTTCCGGATGTTGGGGAGTCCTCGCCGGGCGGCTTCCTTCGTCCAGTCCTCGCTGTAGCCGTCGCCATCGAAACAGACCCTGCGGTGCTCCTTGACGACTTCCTTCAGAACCGCTCTGGCCGCGGATTCGAGTTTGGCGGGCGTCGGCTTCTTGCCGGCGATCTTCTCGATCCTGCTGGTCATGTAGTCGAGACTCTCGGCGACCATGGTGTTCAACACCGTCGTGGGCCACGCGACCGTGGCGGTCGATCCGACCGCCCGGAACTCGAACTTGTTTCCCGTGAATGCGAACGGGCTGGTTCGGTTCCGATCACCGGCATGCCGGGGAATCTGCGAGAGGGATTCGCCGTTGAGATCAAGCGTCCCGCCCTTCACGGTCTTTCGGGGCTTGCCGGCTTCGAGCTGGTCGATGATGTCGGTGAGCATCTCGCCGAGGAAGATCGACATGATCGCCGGGGGGGCTTCGTTGGCGCCGAGCCGATGGTCGTTGCCCGCCGACGCGATCGAGGCTCGGAGAAGTTCGGCGTGCTTGTCGACCGCGCGGATCACGGCACAGAGGAAGACCAGGAACTGCATGTTGGTGTGCGTTTCGATCTTTGGATCAAGGAGGTTGATCCCCGTGT
>JABABZ010000197.1 GCA_014237965.1 Phycisphaerales bacterium
CCATGACGAGCTACACCGTCATGGGATTCATCGATGCGGTGATGGTCGCGCGGATCGGTCCTCTGGAAGTCGCGGCCCAGGGAAACGGCGGCATCTGGTCCTTCAATCCGATCGCCTTCGTCTTCGGCGTGTTGACGGTGGTGAACACCTTCGTCGCCCAGAACGTCGGCGCCGGGAATCGAGATCGCACCGCAAAGTACGCCTGGGCCGGAATCTGGCTGTCCGTCGCCGCATGGCTCTTCCTGCTCCTCCCCTGGGCGCTGCTGCTTCCCTATGGATTCGAGGCGGCGGGACATGAGCCGGAACTGATCGAACTCGAGACCAACTACGCTCAGATCCTCCTGCTTGGAGGCGTGCTTCTGGTGACCGGCAAGGCGATGAGCCACTGGTTCTTCGGATATCAGCGTCCGAGGGTGATCACGATCTCCGCGATCCTCGCCAACATCGTCAACGTCGTGGCGAATGCGATCCTGATCTTCGGAGAGGCGGGTATTCCCGAGCTGGGAATACCCGGCATCCCAGGAACGCCGGCGCTCGGCCTGACTGGTGCGGCCATCGGAACCGTCATCGGAACCGCCGTCGAACTGCTGGTTCCCCTGGCCGTGTTTCTGGGGCCGGGGTTGGCCCGCGAAGTCGACAGCCGTGCCAACTGGCGTCCGGATCTCGGTGCCATGCGTGATCTCCTTCGACTGGGATGGCCGGCGGCGCTTCAATTCGGAAACGAGATGATCTGCTGGGGGATCTTCGTCACGGTTCTCATCGGACGATTCGGGACCGATCATCTCACCGCCG
This sequence comes from Phycisphaerales bacterium, assembly GCA_014237965.1. GTDB lineage: Bacteria > Planctomycetota > Phycisphaerae > Phycisphaerales > SM1A02 > UBA12014. The sequence goes on from JABABZ010000197.1 coordinate 793, forward strand.
CGTGGGCGGTGATTCGCTACATGCACTTGAGCTTCATGCCGGCGGTCGGGTTTTCGGTCGCCACCACGTCGTTGGTTGGAAAGTGGATCGGTGCGGGGCGTCCGGATGTGGCGGTCAATCGAGCTCGGATCGCGCTGGGACTCGCGGTCGGATACATGTCCGTCTGCGCCATCGGCTTTCTCATCTTCCGAGGTTCTCTGGTTGGAGTATTCGTCGATGGTGATGTGACGGCGGAGTCGAGAGAAGCGATTCTCTCGATCGGCGCCACGATGCTGATCTGGGCCGCGGTCTTCCAGACCATGGATGCGGTGGGAATCGTCTACTCGGGAGCCCTTCGCGGCGCGGGCGACACGGTCTGGCCGGGCGTGGTCACCGCCATGCTCGGATGGACGTTTCTGGTCGGACTCGGGGCGGCCGTGGTCGAGTTCTTCCCCGGCCTCTCATCCACTGGTCCATGGATCGGCGCGACCGCCTACATCCTGATCTTCGGGGTCGTGATGGGCGTCCGATTCGAGCGGGGGAGGTGGCGGCGAATTCAGCTGGTCGAGGAGGAACGGCCCGAGATCGGGGTTCATCTGCCTCTGGGGCCCGCGGCGCCCGCCCTGGATGCCGCCTCGTCCTATCGAGATCTGATGGACGATTCGGTCGGGCAGCCGCCTGAGGGCCACTGACCCCGTATTTGGTGAGAGGTTGAGCGGAATCGGCGGGGCGAGTAGAATCCGGGACTCGCCGGTCGCGAGACCTATTTTCCCCCGGAGAATCCAGACCATGCCCGAAGGACTCGACACCGTCATCGGAGGCAGCGCGATTGACGAAGCGCGGGCCGACGCGGTCTACAAGCAGGGGCTCGATTGTGAAGCCCAAGGTGACCGTGCCGGCGCGATCGCCGCCTATCGCGAGGCGGTCTCCCACGGGAGCAAGTCGCAGCACTTTCACCGTCTCGCCTATCTTCTCGATCTGATGGGCGAGGAGGATGAAGCCGTACAGATGTACGAGACGGCTCGAGAGTCGGGCACACCGCGGCTGCAGTCCTTGATCAATCTCGCGGTTCTCTATGAGGATCGGGGCGAGTTCAGCAAGGCCGAGTACATCCTCAATCAGGTCATCGAGAGCGAGCCGAACGAGCCGAGAGCGCAGTTGTTCCTCAAGGATGTCCAGGCATCCCGTGGGATGTACTACGACGACGACGCGGATCGCTCGTCGACCCGCCACGACGCGATTCTCGATATTCCCGTCACCGATTTCGAACTCTCGGTTCGTGCCCGGAACTGTCTCAAGAAGATGCAGATCCGAACGCTCCGAGATCTGGTTCGGGTCGGTGAATCGGAACTCAACAGTTACAAGAACGTCGGAGACACCACCGTCACCGAGATCAAGCAGATGCTTGCGAGCAAGGGACTTCGACTCGGCCAGGACACCGCAGGTGGTCCTCGGCTTCGACCCGAGGACATCGAGGAACTCCACAGTCGTGGAATCACCGACCAGATCCTCAACAAGCCGATCTCGGTCCTCGACCTCTCCGTTCGTGCTCGAAAGGCGCTCCAGATGCTCGGCGTTCTCTCGCTCGGCGAGTTGGCGGCGAGAACCGAAGCGGAACTGCTCGGAGTCAAGAACTTCGGCCAGACCAGCCTCGATGAGATCAAGGAACGGCTCGTCGACCACGAATTGTCGCTCAAGACCCTTGAGTGAGCCCGTCCTCGCTCCGATCGGGGCGCGTTCTCGATCCAAGTTCATCCACCGCCCACCCCGAGAGGGGTGGGCGGTTTTCGCTTGACGCTGCTTCGAGGCATACACTGAGTCCGGCACGATCGCACCGAGGCACATCGATGCGATGAGGCGACCGGATCGAGGACACCATTGACCGAGGCTTGCTCCAACCGAGACGGCGTACCGATGTGGCAGGGGCGGATCACCCGTCGCTCCGCGTTGTTGGCGCTGGCGGTGCCGGCGATGATCCCGTCTTCCTGTTCACGAAGCGAAGTCGGAAACAAGAAGGTGCCGACGGAGGCGCCGGTGGCGGCGTCGCCGATCAAGGAACTTCCGCGAGATCTCCGCCCGTTCCCTCCGACCATCGAGCCCCTGGTCAGAATCAAGGTCGCAGATGTCCGCTCGATTCAGGAAGTCGACTTCGGATCGGCGGGGCAACGGCTCTGGATCACCGCTCCGGGAACCGATGTCCCCGGACGGGCATGCCGTGGACCCGTGCGATTGCGTCGAACATCGGCGGGATGGTCGGTTCGATGGTCGTCCGGAGGCCGCGGGGGTACGGCGATGTTCAAGACCTCGGGATCGATCGCGATGGTGAGGATGGACCGGAACGAGCCGGGGATCGAGTTCAAAGGCCGGCGATTGATGGGGACCATCCACGTCGAGCCGATCCGCGACACCGAGGGGCGAACCGAATTCGACGTGATCTGCCATCTGCCGATGGAGTCGTATCTTCCCGGCGTGGTGGAGAAGGAGTTGTACCCCTCCTGGCTCCCCGCGACGTTCGAGGCTCAGGCGATCGCCGCGCGATCGTTCGCAGTCTGCGAGCGAGCCTTCTGGATTCGCCGCCGACATTACGACCTGGTCGCCGGACAGGCGAGTCAGGCCTGGACCGGGGGCGATGCGTCCGCGCGAGCCGTTTCCGCGGTGCGATCGACCGTGGGCCAGCTGCTCGTCTGGCGAGGACAGGTCGTGCCGGCCTACTACAGCGCCTCGTGCGGGGGGCGCCCCGCGAACGCCGAAGATGCGATCTCGAAGAACCCGGTCAACGGCATTCCGCCGCTCCGTGTGGCCACCGGAGGAGATCGATCCGTGTGTGGATGCGTCACAGCGAGCCCGCACGGCGACTGGTCCGTCACGATCTCGCGCAAGGCCTTCGAGAAGCAGGTCGCGGAATTCGGTCGCCGAAAAGGGGATCGGAAGCTCTCGGAGCTTCGTCGTCCGCTTCGGCTTGAAGTGCATCGACGGAATCAGGCCGGACGCCCGGTCGACTTCGAACTCTCGGGATCCGGCGAATCACCACCGGTGTTGATCTCGGCGGAATCCGTGCGGAGGATCGTTTCCGCAGCGAGCGTCGGTGACTCCTGGAGAGCCCGTCCTCGGTCGTCCTGTTTCGAGATCGAAACCTCGAAGAACTCGATGAAGATTCGGGGACGTGGCTTCGGCCATGGGGTCGGCGTCTGCCAGTACGGGGCCGAGGAGATGGCGAGAAGGGGTGCGTCGAGCCTTCAGATCCTGGCCCGGTACTACCCCGGTGCGGACGTCGAGCAGGCATGGTCGGCTGGAACGACCGGTCGTCGCGTCTGATTCGAACTTCATCATTCCTGGAAACGGATGCCGCCGATGGGCGGTCCCAAAAAAGAGGTCGGCCGCTCGCTTTGCAGCGAGCGGCCGACCTTGATTTCCTCAGCCTCATGTTGAATCAAGAGATGAAGCGCTTTCGTGCCTCTGCCCCTCAAGTGGCGTGTATCAGGAGTTCCCTTTTCCCAGTACTCGCTTTTTTCCGTTGCGGGTGCAAGTGCCCTTTTCCCATTGCAACGGAACCCAAGGTCCCTTGTTCCAAACCATGTCGGTGTTCCCGCACCAACGAGGCCGAAGTCGGAAAGGGTATCTCGCGTAAAGCGGAGTGCCCTTTCCTGCTCCCATGTCCGAAAGCGAAGGAGAAACGCTTCGGACTGGGGGAAGTATGCCACCGAAATGAGATGGTGTCATCTCATCTGGTCTTTTTGTCACAAAAATACGCTTCCGATTTGCATTTGATCAGGATGGCGATGTTGTGGTTTCGCAACTCACCGTAAATCACGGACTTACGCGATGTCTGGATTCGGGCGGCTCCGCGGGGCTGGCTCGACTTGAGCGAGGCTCAGGTTGATCAGAGACACGAAAACGCCCCCCTCCGAGGTGGAGGGGGGCGGTCGGGGCTCGATGGAGTGCCTGGTCTCAGGGGCTTGCCTGAGAGAGTGCCTCTGAGGC
>JABABZ010000198.1 GCA_014237965.1 Phycisphaerales bacterium
CCTCGCGGACACGTTGGAAGACTCGAAGACCATCCTGATCCAGCCGGCACCCGCCACTGCCAGATTTCGATGGCGGAACTGCAGATGACCACCCTTGTTCTCGATATCGGCTCGGATTACCTCGGTCCTGACGGTAACCCGACCGATTCTAGACCCTTGGAATGGGCATTCCAGAGTAAAGCAATAATTGCCGGACCAATGTGGCTCCCGCCACCACGGGGCCGACGATTATTCAGGACGAAGGAATCGTCGATCCCGGCGGAGATCACTTGAAATCGACTTCGAGTATCGAAACGTCATCCTCGAACTGATCCGATTCCATGAGGAGACGTCCCTTCGCCGTCAATTCGGCGATCCGGTCGTCCTCGGAACCGATGGGGCGAGAGATGAATTCCTTGAACTCGTCGAAGTCCCACATCTCACCGCTGGCCATCTTCAGCTCGAACACGCCGTCACTGAAGACCATAAGTCGGTCGATTCGGGTTTCCGGCTTCACAATGCCGGTGGATCGCGTCAGGGGCCTCTCCGATGTCCCGCAGACCTGAAGACAGGAATCTGCCGACGATGAAGGCTGATGGGCGATATCTTCTGTCCTCTCGCTCATCTCACCTTCGAGAAACCATGCCCGACCTCGATCTTGATGCCGTCCTCTCCGCCGTCTCCGCCGCCAGCCGCGTCGCGAAACGCGCCGCCGCCGAGCGGGCCGATCTCGCCGATCTTCTCAAGGACGACCGAAGCCCGGTGACCGTTGCGGATCTGGCGGTCCAGGTTGCCGTGACCGCGGCCATGCGGGCGGCCGGCGTTCCCCACTCGGATCGACTGGTGGGCGAAGAAGGTTCGGACTCGCTCGATGCCGGTGGCGCAAAGATGCTGGCGCAGATCATCAGGCTCGCCGGTGACGCCCTCGTGGATGCCGACCTTCAGACCGCCGCACCGACGACGGAAGCCGCGGTTCGAGAGCTCCTCGATGCGGGCGGACTGGACCCGGCGAGCGAGGACCGGGACGTGTTCTGGTCGCTCGATCCCATCGATGGCACGAAGGGCTTCCTCCGTGGCCAGCAGTTCGCCCTGGCACTCGGCCTCGTCGAAGGCGACGCACCAATCATCGGATTCCTCGGATGCCCGCATCTTCCGCTTCACGCGACCGACGACTACGGTGCCGCGGACCCCGTCGGGAGCATCTACGTCGGCGTGGTCGGCGAGGGCGCGTGGGCCGGGACCACCGACGCCACCGACATGACTTCACTCGATTCGATCGCGGTATCTCCGTCGCCGCCCGGCGATCGTGTCCGGGTCTGCCTGTCCTATGAAAAGGCACATGGCGATCAGGACCGAACCTCCGCCGCCCTTGAAGCGACGGGTGTGTCCACGACACCCATTCGCATCGACAGTCAGTGCAAGTACGCGATGGTCGCCAGCGGTCGGGCCGATCTGTATCTGCGACTCGCTCGCGAGGGATACCGCGAGAAGAGCTGGGACCATGCCGGTGGCTGCGCGGTGGTACGAGCCGCCGGCGGAGTGGTCGAAAGCGCGACCGGCGAGCCGCTGCGAATCGATGGACGATGGGTCGATGCTCCAGGTGGGATCATCGTCCGGACGCCGGCGATCACCGTCCCCTCCGACTGACGGTCAGATCAAGGTCGAGGACCATCGATGGACCGGATGTGAGATCGAATGGGCCGGGGACCGAACCCAGCCGGACACCGGAGTTCATGAACAGATGGGATGGGATGGGATGGGATGCGTCGAAGTTCCGCGGCTGCCGCCTCGAAGCCACGCACCCGCCGATGGGCTCTTCGATCCTGCTCCGGTTCCGACTTCCGGAAGCCTGACCGTCCGACTGCCGCTCAGGCGAAGATCTCGCTGACCACTCGGCCGGCGACGTCGGTGAGCCGGAAGTCGCGACCCGCGTCTCGATAGGTGAGCCGCTCGTGATCGACGCCCAGCAACGCGAGAATCGTCGCGTGCAGATCATGCACGTGAACCTTGTCTTCCAAGGCGTAGAAACCGTACTCGTCGGTTGCACCGTATGAGAAACCGGGTTTCACGCCGCCACCCGCCATCCACATGGTGAAACCGTGCGGGTTGTGGTCGCGACCGTTGCCGTCCTGTGCCACGGGAGTGCGGCCGAACTCGCCGCCCCAGATGACCAGCGTCTCTTCGAGCATGCCGCGGTTCTTCAGATCCATGATCAGCGCCGCGATTCCGGTATCCACCTCGCGGGCGTTGTTCCGGTGCGCCGCCTCAAGATTTCCATGCTGATCCCACTTGTAGGAATGGGTGCACTGCACGAATCGGACCCCTCGCTCGCTGAACCGTCGGGCCAGCAGGCACTGGCGGCCGAAGTTCTCGGTCACCGAGTCATCGAGGCCGTACATCTGCTTGGTAGCCTTGGTCTCGTTCCCCAGATCCATCACTTCGGGCGCGACTCCCTGCATCCTGAAGGCAAGCTCGAAGGTTTCGATTCGCCCTTCCAACGCGGCGTTCGGACCATGCTCCTCGATCCCGAGCTGGTTGAGTTCCTTGAGAAGATCCAACTCGGCTCGTTGCACGCCCGCATCACCCATGGCGGTCATGTGTTCGAAGCGGGCCTGCGACGCTTTCACGCCGGCGTGCCCGATGGCGGTGCCGTGATAGGCCGCTGGAAGGAACGCCGACGAGTAGTTGTTCACACCGCCGTGACCGAGGGTGGGACAGATCGTCACGAAGCCAGGCAGATCACGATTCTCAGACCCGAGTCCGTAGGTGATCCACGATCCCATCGAGGGTCGGACGAAATTCTCGCTGCCGGTATGGATCTTGAGCAGCGCCGCTCCATGCGCCGGGTTCGATCCGTGCAGGCTCTTGATGAAACAAAGATCATCGACCACCTTCGCGGTCTCGGGGAAGATCTCGCTCACCCACTGTCCGGAACCGCCGTGCTGCTTCCATTTGTACGGGCTGGCCATGAGGCTGCCGGTCTTGGCGAACTGGACCCGCGGCTTCGCAAACGGAAGTTCCTTCCCATGGTCGGCCTGAAGCTTCGGCTTGTAGTCGAAGGTATCGACCTGGGAAGGGCCCCCGTGCATGAACAGGAATATGACCCGCTTCGCCCGAGGCGCGAAGTGCGGATGTCGCACTGCCAGAGGACCGCGGGTGAAAGGGTCGATTTTTCCGGGGCGACTGAGCAGCTCGTCCGCCTTGGCCTCGTCTGCGAGCAGACCCGCCATCGCGACGGCACCGAATCCGCCGCAACATTGCTTGAGCATGTCACGTCGGGAATGATTCGGTCGGATGCCGCAGAAGTCGCTCATGGTCCTTCAAGGGTACCCGCGGAATCGAGGCGGGTCGCACGAATAAGGGCAGGTCGGATGGAGGAATTCCCGGATTTCGTCTTATCGAACGTAGATGAACTCGTTGGAGGCGATGAGCACCTTGCAGAAGCTCCGCCAGGCGTGATGACGAGCGTCAATGCGGCCTTCTGCATGCTCGGCCCCTCCGGATCCACCCATGGAATCGGCATCGGGCCAGCTGACTCGCGTTGACTCGCCGACCACCGGTTCGAGTTCGCCGAGAAATCGAAGGCCGCGTTCGATCTCGACGCTGGTCGCCGGCCGCGCGAAGCAGATCTCGTAGGCTTGCCCGATGCGAGACGCATCGTCCGCGAGCCCCGGATCCTCGAGCAACGAACCAGCGAGACGCTCGGCCTGCGATGCCACCATCGGACTGTTCATCATGAACAGCGACTGCTGCGCGACCACCGTGCTGGGCCGCCGATCGAAGGACACGCTCGGGTCGGTGTAGTCGAAGGTGGCGAACAACTCGTACATGTCGTTTCGAATCACCGGCATGTAGATCGCCCGTCGTGAGGCTCCGTATCGCTCGTTGCTCCTCGATTGATCGTTGGTCACGTATCCGAAGTTCCCCGTCCGAAGAATGCTCCCACCGACGGTTCGATCCAACGAGCCACCAACTTCGAGAATCGCATCCCGGACCAGCGTCGAGACGACGAGGGGTTCTTCTCCATCGAAGGTCGTTCGCCGGATCGGCGGCGGCCGCGTGGGGGTCCGGTCGTCCGGAGAGCCGATAGGCCGAAGAGTTCATCAACAGGCGATGAAGGTCCTTCATCGACCAATCGTGCTCGACGAACCGAGTGGCGAGCCAATCAAGCAACGCGGGATGCGTCGGTCGTTCGCCGCGAAGGCCGAAGTTGCTCGGGGTGGCGACGATCCCTGTTCCGAAGTGCCAGGCCCAGATCCGGTTCACGATGGCTCGCGAAGTGAGCGGATGCTCGGGGTCGGTGATCCATTGTGCCAGTTCGAGGCGACCGCTGACCTCCGACGAAATCTCGGGGCTCACGGCCCTTCCCTCGAGCACGGTCAGATACCCGCGAGGAACCACCTCGTCCTGCTTGTTGGTGTGATCACCCCGAACGAAGATCGGAAGATCTCGCGGTTCGTCCTCTTCGACCACGATTCCAGTCGCGATCGCCTGCGGCGCCGACGCGGTCAGTTCATCGGCTTCCGTCTGCAATTCCCGAATCTGAGCCAGAAGCTCCTCAGGATAGTGGTCGGCGACATCCGGCCCCAGACGAAGCACGCCGGTCGGACCAAGCAAGGCGAGTCGGAACTGCTCCTGCGCCGGATCGGGAAGTCGTTTCGCCGCATCACCCTTGGCCGTGGCGCGATGCCGATTCCAGGAGTCCACCACGAGACTGCTCGCCGCCTGCCAGCGATCCGCCACGGCGGCGAGGCCTCTTGGCGGTGGTCC
>JABABZ010000199.1:0-290 GCA_014237965.1 Phycisphaerales bacterium
AGGCGCCCGTCATCGTCGATCCTCCAGGTCACCAGTTCATTCTCGCCGACGGCCCACAAACGATCTCCGAGCACGCGAGCCTTCCAGATGGCGTAGGGGAACACCTCGGAATCGAGCTCACGGATGTCCGGCCCCATCAAGCCGACGGTGGTCGCCTTGTCGCCGCGGAGGATGAAGACGTAGGCATCCTTCCAACCGATCCGATCCGACAGTTCTTCGGGAACCCGTTGCAGATCACTTGCGGCGCCGAGATAGCGACCGTCTTCCATCGCGACCACCCGCCGCCCGTT
>JABABZ010000199.1:300-4662 GCA_014237965.1 Phycisphaerales bacterium
CGGGCGCCTCCACCCCTCGGCCAAGCATCGCTTCATCAGGGAGATCCGTGAGCCGAGGCCGGGCGGAATCACGCAACGAGATCACGCCGCCTCGACCCGACACCCAGATCTCGCCTCCCGCTTCGGAGAGAAGGACCGGGCGAAACCCGAGTTCCCGTGCCGTCCAGGTCCGAACCGCGACCGGACGACGAGGGTTCTGCAGGTCGAAACGAACCACCCGATCATTGGAATAGACCGCGTACAGGTTTCCATCGAGGCAGACACGCATGTCGCTGATGGGAGGAACCGTGCCGAACGGACCGATGTCGATGCTGCTGATCCGAAGTCCGTCCTCCGGATCGATGATCTCGATGGACGGGCCGAAGGACTGATACCACTCATCCTGATGGGTCAGCGAGATCCGGCGGGTGCCTCCGTGATGATCCTGAATCTCCACGATTCGAGGCCGAAGGTCGATGGTCTGGCGGGCGGAATATCCCGTGTCACAGCCGACCTGAAGCCCACAACCCAGCAGCAGTCCGACCGCCACGAGAATCAGGCGAGTCGAGACCGGGGAGGCTCGTCGTCGAACGGCGGGGCTGGAACGATCTTCACGGAGATGAGGCATGCCGGGAGCGTAGCCGCTCCACCGCTTCGGCGACGAAGAGCCGCCCTGGTTGTACCCAGCCCTGATCCGAAGGAGAATGCCCGCATGACTCAATCCGACCGACTCACCCGACTCCTCTCGATGCTGGAGGCGGAGCCCGACGACCCGTTCTGCCTGTACGGAATCGCCCAGGAGCACGCCAACGCCGGCGATCACGAAACCGCCGTCTCTTGGTACGACAAGGCGATCGCCGTCGACCCTGACGACGGCTACCACTACTTCCACAAGGCCCGATCGCTGGAATCGATCGAGCGGATCGACGCGGCCCTGGCGACCGTCGACGCCGGGCTGGCAGCGGCTCGCAGAGGCGGAGACGCCCATGCGGTGTCCGAACTCGACGCCCTTCGCGAGGAACTGTCCGGATGACCCGCCCTCGTCCGCGTGGACACGACCACGAGGAATCCCGATCGAAGGAGATCGACCCGACGGTCGACTCCCGAGTGACCGCGGTTCGCGCCGCAGCGGAACATCCGGGACTCGTCGAGTTGGAGATCGACGGGATCGTGGCCGGCGTGCTCCCCAAGGCGGAGATCGATCTCGATCAGATCGTCGCGGGTCTGCGATCCGATGACCCGCGGGTGATCGCGGCACGGCGGGCCATCGAGATCCGAACCACCCGGGCACTGGCCCTCGATCTTCTGGCGAATCGCGGCCATGCGGCCGCGGAGTTGCTTGAGAAACTCAGAAGGCGCGAGGTGGCCGACGAGGTGGCGCACGCGGTCATCGAGGAACTGCTGGAGGATGGCTGGCTCGACGATGCGGCGTTCACCCGAAGCCGGATCAGCGCCTGGCGTGCGGAGGGTCGAAGCGATGCCGACTGCCGACGAAGACTGTCCGACGCCGGGATCTCCGACGCACTCATCTCCTCCGAGCTGCTCGCCATCGAGCCGATCGAGCCAACCGAGCCGGCGACGTCTCCCGAACAGAACGCGGCGCAGGAAGCCCTCACCAGGATTCGAAGATCCATCAAGGGGACCGATCAGGCCTCCCTCCGGCGAATCGCCGCCCGGATGAGCCGCCGCGGCTTCGAACTCGACATGATTCGAGCCGCCCTGCGACAATGCGAACTCGACGACTCGATGCTCGACGATGACTTCGACCAGGAACCAGACCCATGAGACCGACCCTTTTCCGACTCCGTCCCAGTCCCACCGCGATGTTGATCCTGCTTCCCGCAGTGACGGCGGGGTGCGTGCCGGTCACTGATGGCTTGCTCGGAGGCCCCCCGCTCTCCGCGCTCTGTTCGCCCTCGCCTGAAGAATCCGCGAACCCCTCGTGGGCCACCTCGCTCGACGACGGCTTCGATCGATCGGGCTGGACGCGATCGGAGATCCGAGTGCCGGTCGCCGAAGTCCAGCACAATCCGACCTACGTCGGCGACCCCATCGGGGGCGACCAGCGGGTCGGACGCTGCGGCGAAGACGGTTCCTTCCCCACCATCGAGACGGCCACCGGGATCGAAGTCGATGATGATTTCGTCATCAAGTCGGCGTTGATCGCCCCCTTCATAGCCGTCGGAGATCTGGTCATTTCACCGATTCGCATGTGCATCGCTCCGCCCTGGTCGGTTCAGTCCGGACCGGACGACGAGTGGAGACTGCTTCCCACCGCGACGGCTGGAACCGGAGAGGACGAATGACCACGGAGCATCCCTGGGAGATCTCACCCGCGTCATTGCAGGAAGCGATGCAGTCCGATGCGCCGCCGATGGTCATCGACTGCCGTGAATCGAACGAAGTCGCGGTCGCGGCGATCGCAGGAACGACGCACGTCCCGATGGGTGACACGAAATCAAGACTTCCCGAACTCGAGGCTCACGCCGATGAACTCGTCGTCGTGCATTGCCACCACGGCGTGCGCAGCCTCCAAGTCGTCGCCTTTCTTCGAGAGTCCGGATTCGACTCCGCCGTCTCCCTCGCCGGAGGCATCGATCGCTGGTCGACCGAGATCGACCCCGACATTCCTCGATACTGACCGCGAGAGGTCGCGGAATGCCCGCGGCCGACCTTCAGGAAACGCTCATGCTTCGACAGCGACTGATCACCGGACCGATTCTCATCGGAGCGCTTCTCGCCCTGGTATGGCTGGATGCTCGTTGCACGTTTCGAGATGGTGGCGGGGTGTTGTTCGCCGCACTCTTCGCGATCCTGGTTCCTCTCGCCGCCGCGGAAGCGGCCCGGCTCGGGCGCGATTGCGGCGTCCGCACGCCGACCAATCTGACGATGGCGGCCGCGTTCACGATGTTCATCATCGGCACCGCGTCGCTCCTCGTCTCCGATCCGTCGCTCGCCGCCGGCCTGGCGATGCTCGGCCCCGCGGCCGGATTCGCGGTGGCGGCGATCGGGCTTGCCTCCACCCGGAAGATCGACGGTGCGTTCACCGGGGCCTCGACCATCGCTGGAATCGCGATCTGGACCGGCTTGCTTCCCATCTTCTGGCTCGCCGCGTTCCGGGATCATGGAGCCTGGCTCGCTGCCGGCCTCGTGCTCGTCGTGAAAGTCGGAGACATCGGCGCGTACTTCACGGGCATGGCCATCGGACGCCACAAGCTGATCCCCTGGCTCAGCCCCAAGAAGACCATCGAAGGAGGCGTCGGCGCTCTGATCTTCGGCGGTCTGGCCGGAGGTGGACTCGCCGCTCTGACGGTCGACCAGCCCCCAAGCATGTCCTTGTCGATGACCGCGGGAGTGATCGGAGGCATCTCTCTCGCCCTGGCCGGCGGACTCGGCGACCTCTTGGAGAGCCTGCTGAAACGCGCCGCAGGTGCCAAGGACAGTGGATCCGTCCTTCCCGGAATGGGTGGAATTCTCGATGTGCTCGACTCTCCGCTCGTGGCCGGACCGATCGCCTGGTTGGTCCTCAGACTCGGAACCGGTGGCTAATCCCCCGCGGCAAGGGTTGTTTCGCCAGCTCCACGGGAATTCGCCGGGAATGTTCGCGCGAGGGCTGCTACCATCGTCGAGATGACCCTTACCGAAGACCTGATGTCGTTGTATCGAGTTGACAGCCAGCTGCGAGGCCTGCGAACGCGGGTCGAGAACGCAAGCGACCTCGTCGCCATTCGAAAGCGGAAATTCGCAAAACTGACCGCGGAGCACGAGGAAGTCGCGACCCGACTGCGACAGCTACAGGCTCATGTCGCCAACCTCGAAGGCGAATCGACCGACTACAAGAACCGGATCGAGAAACTCCGAAGCGAGCTGAACGCCTCCACCAACGACAAGCAGTACCGGGCGATCCTCACGGAGATGAAGTCGCTCGAGACGCTCCGTGACGAGATCGAGACGACCCAGCTGGGTGAGATGGAGAAGATCGATAATACGCAGGCGGAGACCACCACGATGGAGGAAGCCGTCGCGAACCAGTCCCGCATGTGTGACGCCGCCCGGGCCGAACACGAAGATTGCGCCGCCGCGGTTGGAGAACGGGTCGACGAACTCGACCGTGAACGCGGACTGGCTGCCGGGCGGATCCCCGACGGCGTGCTGACGGTGTTCGAGGAAGTGGCGGATCTGACCGAGGGCCAGACGTTGGCGCCGGTCATCGAACTCAGCAAGAAGGACCGCGACTACACCTGCGGTTCCTGCCATGTCACGCTCCCCTACCACCTCGTGGTGAACCTTCATTCGAACGGGGCGGGCGTCCAGCAGTGTCCCAACTGCAGCCGCATTCTCCATCTCGAGGTGGAAGAGGCGGAAGCGGAAGTCTGAGCGGCG
>JABABZ010000019.1 GCA_014237965.1 Phycisphaerales bacterium
CAGCCACCAGTGCCGAGAGCGCTGATCATCGCGTTCGCGTTGGTCAACACGTCGTTGCTGAAGTAGTTGGTAGCCACCATCGCGCCAAGCGTGATGCTCAACTCTGTCTTCATGGTCGCGATGTCGTTCGTGTCCGTGAAGTTCTCGTGTGAGATCTCCCAGACCACAAGCTGGAACGCAGCGGCTTCGTCCGAGGCGTTGCCCCAGCTGTTGTCGTTGTCGTAGTTGGTGACGTCAGCGTAGTACCTCGAGTAGAGGTCCTGCATCATCTGGCTCTGGTTGGCCGTCATGTTGCCGGGAGGGGTTTCTTCCGGAACAGCCGTGGTGGCAACCATGGTGTAGGTGATCGGGTCGTCCGGGAAGGCTTCGCCGATTTCAACGCAGAAGGCCTGGATGGTACCGAAGGCTGCCTGCCCGTCCGTGCTTATATGGTTGAAGTTGTTCACTCCAGCCTGAGCGTTGTTACCGCCAACGACGCCGGCTGCATTGTATGCACGGCTGTTGTCGTAGTTCACCGTCACGAGACGCGACGGGGATGCTCCCACCCGCGAAAGCACGATGACATCACCAATCTCAAGACCCGCATTTGCGGACGCTGCGACGCCGATAGCGCCAGCAATCAAACCAATCGTGTTTGCTCTCATCTCTCTCAAGCTCCTTCTATTGAAGTCACGACTTCAAAGCTTGTCGATACAAATCAGCCAAGGAGAATTCCTCGGGCAACCCACAGGATGGCACACCTCTCATGTCATTGCAATGCTCTTGTTTCAATTTTTCGGCCTTTGCCGGATGCGATGTCTCTCGCCGCTTGTCAAAAGTCGAAACCAGGATGGTGATTCAGCGCCGTCTTTTCGCTCGATGCCCGATTAATCCGGCTTTTTCGCTCCGAAACAGGGGTTTTCCCTAGGTCTTCGAAAATGGCCTGCGGAAGAAGCGGATATTTTGAGATCACAAAATCTGAGCAAGGTTGTTTTTTATCGGGCGTATAGTCGCCCGCTCGAGTAGGTGCCACCCCGAATCTGGAGGGTTCTCGACCGTGAACCGTGTTCCTATTGGCCCGGAATCTCCCGGCCTTGGGGATCACGCGCCGTTCTTGCCGACTCGGCCTCCAGCGATTCCAGAAGATCTGGATTGGCGAGGTGTTCGAGGTCCATCGCCGTCGCATGCAGGTGGTCGAGCGGAATCGCGGCAGCCCCAGCCAGATAGAGCTCCCAGAGCCGATGCCGTCGGATCAGGGCCGTCGCCCGGGACCTTCCGGCCTCCGTCAATCGAATCTGATCGGGATGCGGAATCAGCTGTGCCTGCGTCGCAAATCCTGCCCAGCGGAGCCGAATCGACGCAAAGCGCATGATTCCACGGAAGGTCAGGCCCGGGCCACCGCCGCCAAGCTCGCTCAAATGGACCCCGGCCGGCTGACCGAGGCCCCTTGATTCGACCTCACGGCGATAAAGAACGCCCAGGAGATCCTCTTCTGCGATCCGAAGCCGGAGGGACAGCCGACGGAAGGCCCCGAAAAGCAGGCCTTGCTGCGGCGACGCCAACACCGCCAGGGCAACAAGGCCCGTCGCGAACACGGCCGTGGCGCCAGACGTCGAAACATCCTGGGTTTCAAGAGCCAGCCAGCCTGGCACCGTCAGTGCGGAAAGATGGCCACCCACCGCGGCCAGAACGCCGATCGACATTGCGACCAGCATCATCGGACGAAGCCGATCGGTCACCAGTCTGGCGGCCGCCGCCGGCGCCACCAGTAGAGATACGACGAGGATGCTCCCAACGGCCTCGAAGGCCACCACGCATCCCGCCGCCACCAGGACCATCAGCACCTGCTGCATCAGAATCGGCCTTGCTCCCTGTGCCGCGGCGGTCGCTGGATCGAAGGACGCGACCAACAGTTCCTTCCAGATGACTTGCACGCCCACGAAGGTGAATGCGAACACGCCGAGAAGCCACGGAATCGCCCTCGGCACCTCCATGCCCCCCAGCACCACGACATCGAGCGGGGCCAGTTCGACCTGCCCGTAAAGAACACATGACGGGTCCAGATCAACGGAATCAGCCACCTGCACGATGAGCACCAGCCCGAGCGCGAAGAGCGTGGTGAACACCACCCCGAGTGCCGCACCGCGATCAACGCCACCGACCCCGCGGAGCACCTGGGTCAACATCGCCGTCGCCAGTCCCGCCACGATCGCTCCGACCAGCATCCAACCACCGTCGCGCGTGCCGCTCACGAGGAATGCGATGGCGATGCCGGGGAGAACTGCATGAGAGACCGCATCTCCGAGCATCGACTGGCGACGCACGAGAAGGAACGATCCCGGAATCGCGCACGTCAAGGCCACCAGAGACGTGATCACGATGATCCACCCGTCATACCCCCACTGCCAGTCGGGAACGAGCATCGTCATGACTCCTGCTCCCCGGTCAATGGGGCGTTTCGCGAGAAGTCATGGGCAGCCAGCGGATGAGGGCTGCCAGGCTGCCCAGCATTGATCGACGCACCAAGTTCGGCTTCCAGGCGGCGAACCAGCACTGGATCCAACACGTGCTCGATCCGATCCGCCGCTCGATCGACGTGAGAGGGGGCGAGATGGGCGTACTCCAGCAGGTAGTGCTCCCAGAGCCGGTGGTTTCGAACCATCGCGGCCGCCTCGATCTCACCTCGGTCAGTGAGCCGCCAGTGATCACGGTCGATCTGAATCACCTCGCCGGCTCGCCGTGCGACTCGAAGAAGGCCGCCGAGACCACTCCGGGACCAGGACCGGTTGCGCATCAACGCATCCGCGGTGATCTCGCCGTCCCCCGTGACCTCCCGACACTCCAGCATCGAACGCAAGAGGTGATCCCGGCCGACGGTGCGACGAAGCGTCCGACCCAGCGACCATCGCTGGATCAACCCACGCTTCGGCCCGACGAAGAGCGCCACCACGAAGATCCCGGCCGTGGCGAGCACGATCATCGCGCCCGCGGGAAGTCCGGGTGCCGCCGCACTCAGTGTCACCCCGATCCAGCAACCGATCGCTCCCATGATCGATGAAAAGACGACCGTCCACCGAAGATCGTCGGTCAGGAACCTCGCCGCCGCGGCGGGGATGACCAGGAGCGCCACGACCAGGATCAATCCCACGGCCTGCAAGCCCACGAGCGCGGTCACGACGGTCATGGCCAGAAGCAGCAGGTCGAGCCCCATGACCGGCCGGCCGAGACTGGCCGCGAATCCGTCATCAAAGCACAACAGTCGAAATTCCTTGAAGAAGATCCCCGCGACGGACGCCACGAGCACCCCGCCCACCGCGATCACCACCACATCGCTGGTCACCATGGATGCGGTCTTGCCGAAGACGAAGTCTTCGAGACCGGCCTGCCCGCCGCCGCCACTCGATTGCACCACCGAGAGCAGGACGACACCCAGACCGAAGAATCCCGACAGCACGATGGCCATGGTGGCGTCGTCATCGAGCGGAGAGGCCCGCCGGAGCCCGATCACCGCCAGGCCCGCGAGAATCGCCGCGATACCACCGCCGATCAGAAGAACCGGAAGCGAGCGATCAAGACCGAGCGCCTGAACGGCCAGGAAGGCCGCGGCGACGCCGGGGAGCATCGCGTGCCCCAGAACATCGCCCATCAACGCGCGACGGCGGAGCAGAAGGAACGTCCCCACGACGCCGCCGACCGCGCCCAGAAGCATGGCGCCCGCCACGACCACCCGGGTGTTGAAGTCCTGCAGGAGCAGAATGCGAAGAAAGGCGCCATCGCCCGTCGTCGCCGAAGGGAGCGGTGACGTGGCCATCGCGAAGATCGTGATGATCCCATCGTTCATGAGCGACGTTGCCCCGAGCCGGCCGTCCCCATCGCCCAACCGGCCGCCTCGAGCAAGGTGAGCCGACCGCCGTATGTCGCCCGCAGATTCTCCGGCGTCCAGGTCTCCTCGATCCCGCCGGCCGCCACGAGTCTGGTGTTCAAGAGGACGAGCCAGTCGAAGTAATCGCGGGTCGTTTGAAGGTCATGATGCACGACGACCACCGTCCGTCCAGCGTCTCGCAGCGATCGGAGCACGTCGAGAATCGCCTCTTCGGTCGCGGCGTCGACACTCGCGAACGGCTCGTCCATGAAGTAGAGCTCCGCGTCCTGGACGAGGGCCCGCGCGAGGAAGACCCGTTGCTGCTGACCACCGGAGAGCCGGCTGATCTGCCGACCCGCGAAGTCCGCCATCCCGACTCGGTCCAATGCCTCCATGGCGAGGCTCCGGTGACGCCGTCGCACCGGGCGGAACCAACCGATCTTCCGGTAGAGGCCCATGCAGACCACATCGAGCGCGGACACCGGAAAGTCCCAGTCGACGGTCTCCCGCTGTGGGACGTAGCCGATCCGCCCCTGAACTCCGCCGATCTCGCCGCCGAGGAGTCGAATGGAGCCACTGACCCTCGGCACCAGATCGAGACATGCCTTGATCATCGTGCTCTTCCCGGCCCCATTCGGACCGACCACGGCCGCCAGCACCCCTCTCGGAATGTCGAGGTCGAGATCCCAGAGGACCGGCCGACGGTGATACGCGACGGTCACGTCATGAATCGACAGCGCCGCCTGCGGATCATGCTCCGGACCGATCGGTGGATTGCGATGGCGATGATGGACCGGCACGTCAGCGTCCTCCCGTTTCTTCCGAAACCCCTGATGACCGCCAGACTCTGAACCCGCCGTCGGGAACGTCGCCGCCCAGTGCGCGAGCGATCGTCGAGGCGTTGTGATCGATCATGCCCGGATACGTCCCCTCCCACGAACCGGGGGCGCCCATGGCATCGGAGAACAACTCGCCACCGATGACCACCGGATGACCCTGGGCGGCGGCGCCCTCCACCAGGGCGCGAACGTTCTTCTCCGAGACACTCGATTCGACGAACACCGCTGGAATCGATCCGTCGACCAATCTCTGTACGAGCCGGTTCATGTCGGCGAGCCCGGCCTCGCTCTCGGTCGAGATTCCTTGAATCCCCTGCACGTTCAACCCGTAGGCCCGACCGAAGTAACCGAATGCGTCATGGGCCGTGACCAGAACACGCTGGTCGGGCGGGATCGAGCCGATGACCTCGCGAACGTACTGGTCGAGTTCCGCGAGCTCCGCCACGAGCACCGTCGCATTCATGCCGAAGGAGTCACAACCCTCCGGATCGATCTCGCAGAGCGCGTCCACGATCAGCGCGATCGTGGACGACCAGGCCTGAACGTCCATCCACACATGCGGGTCGGGATGTGCTTCCGCCCCCTCGGGCTGGAGCAGGCTCGACGGGGGTAGATCCGCCGTCACCGCCACCGACATGCCGAGCGGACCCTCGACCTGACTGAGGACCGACCCCATCCGGCCCTCGAGGAAGAGTCCATTGTGAAAGACCAGATCAGCGGCGAGCAGACGACGGACATCCGAGGCCGTGGGCTTGAAGAGATGGGGGTCGACCCCCTCCCCCATCAAGACCGTCACCGTTCCACGGTCGCCGACGATCGAACCGACCAGATCCCCGATCATCCCGGTGGTCGTGACCACCGCCGACGGTACTTCGACCGCGACCGTGGGCGTCGCGACGGACGCCGGAGACTCGGCCTCGCCACATCCAACCAAGCTGATCAAGCTGATCAAGGTGATCAAGGCCGGCCAGATCGATGCTCGCTCACGAATCAAGACACCGAGACGACCTGCCTTCGACCTTTGGCCCCTCATCAACGAGGGAAAGCAGCGGACAACGGAGACTTGATGCATATCCACGGAACTCGGTCCTTCCTGCCGGATCATCGGAGTCGCGATCGACCCGCGCTCCGACGAGATCATTGATAAATTTGTAGCAATGGCTACACTCTGTAGCATATGCTACATTTCTCTTGATCCCAAGTCAAGGATTCTGCCGTCCCTCACCGAACAGGGACTCCCGACTGTGCGAGAGGCCGCTCATGCCGAATCGACCCAATCCCTTCGCCAAGACCCGTCGAGATCATGCCGACGAGACCGCCGAGGACTATGTCGAGGCCATCGCCGACATCGAAATGGCTTCGGGCTCCTGTCGCGTCAAGGACCTTTCAGAGCGCATGCAGGTCAGCCATGTGACGGTCACGCGAATCCTCAGCCGACTCTCCGACGCCGGGCTGGTCGCCCGAGAACCCTATGGGCCGGTCGGCCTGACCCCGCGAGGGCTTGAAATGGCCGCCGCCAGCCGGACGCGGCATGAAACGGTCGTCGCATTTCTGGAACGGATCGGGGTCTCGAATGCCACCGCGGAGCATGATGCGGAAGGAATGGAGCATCACGCCAGCAAGGAGACGCTGGAAGCCATGCGGCGATACCTCCGCCATGACGGATCCGCCATGACGGAAGAAGATGCGGGCAATCGGCAATAGATGAACGTGGGGAGATCGACCTACCGGGAGAGTGATCCGTCGATCTCCAACTTCACTCGCCGCAACGTCCCCCCGAAGGCGAGTCTGAGCTCGGCGAGCATTCCACCTCGAAGTTGCTGGTCGATCTCGTAACTGGTCGCGGCATCGACCACCCCGACCCGGGCGATGCCCCCCCGAACTCCGCGGACTCGTGAATTCGCGGCGATCTCCGCCGGAACGACGGATTCCCATGCATCCACGAAGTCGCCGATGCCTCGCCGGGACTTCGAAGCCTCTCGACGGCATTGGTCGACCATCGCATGGATCGCGAGATTCCGTTCGGGTCGACAACGCAGTTTCCGCAATCGATCGATGGACGCACCGGTGAATGCCGCATCCTCGGCCAGGACGGTCGGACTCGAATTGGTGGTGGGATCGGTCATCGGAGTTTCCTCGGTCGGGCAGGAGGATAATCGACATCTCGACCGGCGGGCCACGAAAGATCGTTCTTTCCACCGCCCATCGACAAGGAATACCGCTCGATCGACCCTCGATGCGCCCGAAAGACCCCGATGCCCGGGGCAGTTCGGTACCCTCTCCCTCCAGCATGACCGGCGTCTCGATCATCAACCTTGTCAAGAAGTTCGGCTCCACCGTCGCGGTCGCCGGCGTTGATCTCTGGATCGAGTCCGGATCGTTGTTCTTCCTCCTCGGCCCGTCCGGATGCGGCAAGACGACGCTCCTCCGAATGATCGCGGGATTCGAGACCCCGAACTCGGGCATGATCCGCTTCGGTGACCGCGAAGTCACCAAGCATCCGCCCGAGAAACGGGATGCCGGCATGGTGTTTCAGGGCTACGCCCTGTGGCCGCACCTCTCCGTCTTCGAGAACGTGGCCTTCGGACTCCGCGTTCGGAAAGTCCCGAACGCCGACCTCCAACGCCGCGTCGGCGAAGCCCTCGAACTCGTGCAGATGAACGGGTACGAGGATCGGAAGCCGACCCAGCTCTCCGGAGGTCAGCAGCAACGAGTCGCACTGGCCCGGGCCCTCGCCTTTCGTCCAAGCGTCCTGTTGCTCGACGAACCGCTCTCCAACCTCGATGCGAAACTTCGGCTCGAGATGCGGAGCGAGATCCGACGAATCGTGGATGACGCGCAGATCACCACGATCTACGTGACCCACGATCAGGAGGAAGCACTGTCGCTCGCTGATCAGATGGCGGTCCTGCGAGATGGCAAGGTGATCCAGACGGGCGGTCCGCGCGAGCTCTACGACCAACCAAACAGCCGGTTCACCGCGAGTTTCCTCGGAGAAACGAATTTCATCGAAGGAACCGTCGAGTCCGTGGACAGCGAGGGAACCACGGTCTCGAGCCCTCTCGGAAATCTCCGTTCCAATCGAATCCTCGAGCACGCTGCGGTCGGTGACGTCATCTCCCTCTCGCTCCGTCCAGAAGCCCTTCGCGTCATCGATCCCGAAAACAACGCGACCAATCCTCCTTCCGGATGGAACCGCACCTCCACCGCGGTGACTCGCTCCATGTTCCTCGGGGAGACGGCCCAACTCGAGCTCCGAGGTGACGGCGATACCAGTTTGAAAGTCCTCGAACTTCATCCCCGCGTCGTGCGATCCGCCGGGAGCCCACTCGATGTCGCGGTCGACCCCGCGGATGTCGTTCTGCTCTCCGAGTGAGCCAGGTTGCCACCGCAGCCGCGGGAAGACGCGGGTCGGAGCCAATGAAACGACACTTCTTCACCGCCGCTCGTCTGCTCCTGGTCGTCTTCGGCGTCACGGTCATCGCCTTCATCGTCGACTGGCACAGCACCGTTCGGATTCCGCCGGGCCAGGCGGGCATCGACGGAGCCGTGAGCCCCACGGCGATCGAACTCCGGATCACCGAGATCACCGCCGAAGATCGAGATCGAGTTCGCATCACCACGATCGATGGCGGCTCCATGATCGTCCCCTCGACCTGGGTCCACCCGGGCCTGCTCCGAGTACTCGGGAACGCCGACTGGTTCTGGCTCACGATCGGACTCGGGCTTTCCGGCTGCATCTATCCTCTTCAGACGACCCGGTGGTGGATCCTCATGCGATGCCGGGGGATTCCCGCGACCTGGGTCCGGACGTTCCGGTTGGTCATGGTCGGCGCCTTCTGCAATTTCTTCCTCCCCGGCACCGAAGGCGGCGACGTCGTGAAGGCGTGGGGTGCGGCGAAAGGAAGTGGTCGCCGACTGGACGCGGTCATGAGCGTGGTCTTCGACCGCATCACCGGATTGGCCGGACTCGTGCTGCTTGCGGCCGCCGCCGGCCTGTTCGCGACGGAGACGGGAATCGCGCAGGACATCGGCCGGTGGTCTGGTTGGATCGCGGTGGTGACGGTGTGCACAACCGTCTTCGCGCTCTTCGCTCTTGATCGCGGATGGCTGCGAATCCCATCATCGATCGATCGAATCGGACGAGGCCTCCCGACCCGGATTCTGGACGCGGCTCGCGCCTACGGGAGCCATCCCGGCGCGGTGGTCTCCGCGACCGCGATCTCCGTTGTCGTGCAGGTCCTCCTCGCGTCGGCAGCCGGTTGCTGCGGGTGGGCGATCGGAGTCGGTCACGAACTCCCCGCGATTCTGGTCGCGATGCCGATCATCTTCATCGCCGGCGCGATCCCGATCACCTGGCAGGGTGCCGGCGTGATGGAGATCGTCGCCATCGGCCTGCTCGCCGGCACGGGCGTGGCGAGTGTGAATCAGATCGTCGCCATGCTCCTGCTCTACCGATGCCTTGAACTCACCTGGGGCGTCGCCGGATCGACCTTGCTCCTTCGGGGCGACATCGAGATCCACCCGAAACCCGCGGAAGAATGAGGCCCGAAGTCCTTTGATCGAGGGTTCGATTGGCCCTTGATCTGATACCATCGGCCCAATTGGAGGAACGTCGAATCATGCGTCCCGAATTCCTTCCCTTCGCCCGCCCCTCGATCAGTGACGAGGATGTGCAGGCCGTGACCGACGTGCTGCGAAGCGGTTGGATCACGACGGGTGTGAAGTGCGCAGAACTCGAGGCCGGATTCACCGATCGGCTCGGTACCACCTCCGCCGTCGCCACGACGAGCGCCACGGCGGCCATGCACCTCGCCCTGGTCGCCCTGGGGATCGGACCGGGCGACGAGGTGATCACCCCCTCGATGACCTGGGTCTCCACCGTGAACATGATCGTGCGGCTCGGCGCCACACCGGTCTTCGTCGATGTCGATCGTGAGACACTGATGGCCACGGCGGCGGGGATCGACTCGGCGGTCACCGATCGAACACGTGCGATCATCCCCGTCGACTACGCCGGCGCCGCGATCGACATGGCGGGAATCAGAGCCATCGGCGTCGCCCGTGGCATTCCGGTCATCGAAGACGCGGCCCACGCGATCGGCACTCGTCGTTCGGATGGCGAGGAGGTCGGACAGGTGGGAACCGCGATCTTCAGCCTGCACCCGATCAAGACGATCACCAGTGGCGAAGGCGGCGTGCTGGTCACCGATGACGAAGCATTCGGCGAGAACATCCGGCGACTTCGATTCCACGGGCTCGGCGTCGACGCCTGGGAGCGAGGACAACAAGGCCGGTCACCTCAGGCCGAGGTTCTCGAACCCGGGTTCAAGTACAACCTGCCTGACATGAACGCCGCACTCGGCCTGTCGCAGTTTCACCGGCTCGACGAATTCATCGATCGGCGTCGAGACCTGGCGCTCCGCTATCGAGAGCGACTCGCGTCGATTCCCGGCCTGACACCCCTCGGCGACGCCGAGACGACGGGACGGCACGCGTGGCATCTCTTCATCGTGCGAGTGGACCCGGAGACCGCGGGGGTCGATCGAGCGGATTTCATGGCCGCCTTGAAGTCGAAGAACATCGGCACCGGAATCCACTTCCGCGCGATTCATACCCAGAAGTGGTTCGTGGATCACCCGGATCGATGGCGAGGAACCGATCTCGCGAACACCGAATGGAACAGTGATCGAATCTGTTCCCTTCCGCTGTTCCCCGACATGTCCGATGCAGACGTCGACGACGTCGTCGCGGCGATCCGTGACGCCGTTCCTTCGAGTTCAGGAGTTCCGGCATGAGCGAGTCCGTCTCCGTGGTCATTCCCGTCTACAACGAGATCGAGAATCTCGACGCCCTGCTCGAACGCGTGGTCTCGACCTGTGAGAAGCTTCCGAATCCCTGGGAGGTCATCCTCGTCGACGACGGAAGCCGCGATGGTTCTTCGGACCGTCTCGAAGCCGCCGCCGGACTCTACGGCGGCCACCTCCGCGCCATCATCCTGAATCGAAACTACGGCCAGCACGCCGCGATCATCTGCGGCTTCAGCCACGCCCGCGGTGACATCGTGATCACGCTCGACGCCGATCTGCAGAATCCCCCGGAAGAGATTCCGAATCTCGTCAAGACCATCGAGGACGGAAACGACGTGGTCGGCACCATCCGACGAAACCGCCAGGACTCCTTCTTCCGGCGGAAGGCCTCGGCATGCATCAACTGGATGGTCCAGAAATCGACCGGCGTCGCCATGCACGACTACGGCTGCATGCTCCGCGCGTACCGACGCCCGGTGGTGAATGCGATCCTGCAATGTCGCGAGAGAAGCACCTTCATTCCGGTCCTCGCCAACTCGTTCGCCAAACGAGCCGCGGAGATCGAGGTCGGGCACGCCGAGCGGGCCGCGGGCGAATCGAAGTACAGCCTCTGGAAGCTCGTGAATCTTCAATTCGACCTGCTCACCAGCATGACCACGACCCCCTTGCGACTCCTCTCCTGGGCGGGCGTCGCCATCGCGATGGGCGGCGTCGGATTCGGCGTGCTCCTGCTTGGCGGCCGGATCTTCTTCGGCACGGAGTGGGCCGAGAACGGCGTCTTCACCCTCTTTGCGATCCTGTTCATCTTCGTGGGCACCCAGTTCATCGGAATGGGATTGCTCGGCGAGTACATCGGACGCATCTATCAGGACGTCCGGGGTCGCCCCCGGTACTTCATCGATCGCATCGCCGGTGATTCAGGACTGGAACGATCAGGCTCCGAAACCGACGACCACACTTCTGGCGTCATCATCGAAACAGGAATCTCCCTATGAAGGTCGTTCTCTTCGCGTACCACGAAGTCGGTGCCGCCGCGCTCGACGCCCTGATCGCCTCCGGGGACGACGTCGTCGCAGTCTTCACCCATCGTGATGATCCCGGCGAAGGCAACTGGTTCCGATCGGTCGCCCGAATCGCGGCCTCGAACGGAATCCCGGTCCACGCCCCCGATTCTCCGAACCATCCGCTCTGGGTCGATCGAATCAAGGCGATGGCTCCCGACGCCATCCTGTCCGCCCACTACCGGAAGATGATCGGCCGAGATGTTCTCTCGATCTGTCCGGATCGCTGCTTCAATCTCCATGCATCACTCCTTCCGAAGTTCCGTGGTCGGGCACCGATCAACTGGGCTTTGGTCGAAGGGGCCACCGAGACCGGAGTCACGCTTCATCGCATGACCGTGGAGGCCGATGCCGGGGACATCGTGACGCAGATCCCGCTTCCGATCGATGACGCGGACACCGCCGCCACGTTGACCGGGAAGATGGTCGCGGCCACCGGCCAGATGCTGGCGAAGACGCTGCCCACCATCGCCGACGGTTCATTCACCACGACTCCGCAGGACGCCGATGCAGCCACCGTGTTCCCGGGGCGATCACCGGAAGACGGCCTGATCGACTGGACCCGCTCCGCGACGGAGATCCGAAATCTCATCCGCGCCGTGACCCATCCCTGGCCCGGAGCCTTCACCTGGGCCGGCGAACGAGAAGTCAAGATCTGGAATGCGACCGTCGCGACCGGCGGACATGGTGGACATGGCGAGACACCGGGCACGGTGCTCCGAACGTCGCCCCTCACCATCGCGTGCGGTGAAGGAACGCTGGAGATCGATTCGGGACAGTCCGCCGAAGGTGTCTGGTCGGGCGGCGAACATCTCGCAGAAGAGCTCAACCTCGTCGAAGGCATGAGGCTTGGAAAGTCCGCGCCGGTCGGCGTCGATCGTCCCCGATCCGTGTTGATCCTGGGCGTCAACGGATTCATCGGAAGCCACCTCTCGGAGCAACTGCTCGGAGCCGGCTACGAGGTCTACGGGATGGACCTTCGCGCCAGCAACGTCGAACACCTGCTCGGCCGCCCGGGGTTCCACTTCCTCGAAGGAGACATCTCGATCAATCGCGAGTGGGTCGAGTATCACGTTCGCAAGTGCGACGTCGTACTTCCGCTCGTCGCGATCGCGACGCCGATCGAATACGTCCGCAACCCACTCCGCGTCTTCGAACTCGACTTCGAACAGAACCTCCGAATCGTCCGTGACTGCGTGAAGTACAACCGCCGGATCATCTTCCCGTCGACCAGCGAGGTCTACGGAAGGTGCGGCGACGATGCGTTCGACGAGGATCACTCGAGCCTCGTGCTGGGTCCGATCAACAAGCAGCGATGGATCTACTCCTGCTCCAAGCAGCTCCTCGACCGAGTCATCTGGGCCTACGGCGTGAAGGAGAAACTCGACTTCACCCTCTTCCGCCCCTTCAACTGGATCGGTCCCCGGCTGGACACGCTCGATTCGGCGAGAATCGGATCCTCGAGAGCGATCACCCAGCTGATCCTGAACCTCGTGGAAGGCACGCCGATCCAACTCGTCGACGGAGGGGAGCAGAAGCGGTGTTTCACCGACGTGACCGAGGGCGTCGACTGCCTCTTCCGCATGATCGACGACCAGGACGGTCGAAGCACCGGCCAGATCATCAACATCGGCAATCCCGACAACGAGGCGAGCATCCGCGAACTCGCCGAGATGATCGTCGCCCGGTTCGACCAGCACCCGATGCGACACAAGTTCCCGCCGTTCGCCGGTTATCGAATCGTGGAGAGCGGCCGGTACTACGGAAAGGGCTATCAGGACGTTCAGCATCGTCGTCCATCGATAAAGAATGCGAAGCGCATCCTCGACTGGGCCCCGAGCCTCTCGACCAGAGAGTCCGTCGATCGAACCGTCGACTGGTTCATCGATGACCACGTCCGTTCGATGGGGATCAACGCCGAGTCGACGCGAAAAATCGCCACAAACGCATGAAACTCGGGCTTCGGATCGATGTCGACACGTTTCGCGGTACCCGAGACGGGGTACCCGAACTGCTCCGTATCCTCGATGCCCGGGGAATTCGCGGATCGTTCTTCCTCACCGTCGGTCCCGACAACATGGGACGCCATCTGCGGCGCCTTCTCCGCCCGACCTTCCTTCGAAAGATGCTTCGCTCCAAGGCGGCAAGCACCTATGGATGGGACATCCTTCTCCGGGGGACGATCTGGCCCGGACCGATCATCCACCAACGACTGGGGGATCGACTTCGCGACATCGATCAGGCCGGCCACGAAATCGGCATGCATGCCTGGGATCATCATCGATGGCAGGTCGCCGCCCATCGGCTCCCGAAGGAGATCGTCCTGAAGGAGATCACGCAGGCGCACCATGCGATCGCCGAGACACTTGGCAGGCCACCGACCTGCACCGCCGCCCCTGGCTGGCGATGCACGCCCGAAATCCTCGCCCTTCGCAAGGGACTCGGTTACCACTTCGCCAGCGACTGTCGCGGACACGGTGTCTTTCAGCCATCGGACGGACCGCCCCAGATCTGCGTCAATCTCCCCACCTGGGACGAGGCGGTCGGCACCGGCGGCATCGATGATGCGAATTTCAACGATCATCTCCGATCGTGCATGAAGGAAGATGGTTTCGACGTGCTCACCATCCATGCCGAGTCGGAAGGCGGCGCGAAGGCCGCGTTGTTCGAGCAGTTTCTCGACCAGTTCATCGCCGATGGTGGCGAGGTCGTTCCGCTCGGCGATCTGCTCGCTTCGGATCCGGAACCCGGCACCCTCGAACGCGGCCATGTGCCCGGCCGTGACGGCTGGCTCGCGGTCCGCGGATCAATCGCAGGCAACACATGAACTCCACCGCCCCAAACTCTCCGCGATCGAGACCCACGGAACGGCTCGCCCTTCTGCTCGTGCCAATTCTTTTCATCGGGATCTTCATCCTCCCCCTCGGACTCCGTCCGCTGGTCGGTCCGGACGAGACTCGCTACGCGGCCATCCCCGCGGAGATGATTGAAACGGGCGAGTGGGTCGTGCCCCACCTGCTCGGGGTCCGGTACTTCGAGAAGCCGGTCCTCGGATACTGGATGACCGCGGTGTCATTCCTCGGTTTCGGAGAAAACGCGTTCGCACTCCGAGTTCCTCCGGCGTTGTTGACGGGATTCTCCGCCTGCGTCTTGATGTTGTTCGTCCGACGATGGACTCGACGGTGGGACCTGGCCGCGATCGCCGCGATGGTGTTCATGACGACTCTCGAGGTCGCGATTCTTGGAACCACCGCGACGCTCGATGCACCCTTCACCGGCTTGGTCACCGCCTCCATCGTGTGCTTCTTTCTGGGATGGCGTGCGACCGGACCACCGCGACTGGGTTGGCTGGTCGCCTCCGGCGTCGCCTGCGGGTGCGCCTTCATGGTCAAGGGTTTTCTTGCCGTGGCGATACCGGGAATCGTGCTCGCGCCCTGGCTTCTCTGGCAGCGAGAGTGGCGATCGCTGCTCACCCTCCCCTTCATCCCAGGCATCGCCGCGATCCTCGTCGTCCTCCCTTGGGGATTGGCGGTCCATGAATCCGCGCCGGAGTTCTGGCACTACTTCTTCTGGGTCGAGCACATCAACCGATACACCGGCGGTGCGAACGCCCAGCATCCGCAGCCCTGGTGGTTCTTCGTGCCCATCTTCCTCGTCGGACTTTTCCCCTGGATCCTGACCCTTCCGTTCGTGATCCTCGGAGTCCGCCGTCTTCGCATCGAATCTCCGGAAGTCCGCCTCCTCCTCTGCTGGACCTTCATCCCGCTCGCCTTCTTCTCATTCTCGTCCGGCAAACTCCCCACCTACATCCTTCCATGCTTCGCGCCAGCGGCCATTCTGATCACACTCGGACTCGTCGAGTTCTTCTCCACCGCCCCGGGCAAGCGAACCTATGGCGAATGGCTCCTGTTCCCACTCGGGATCCTTCTTGTCGCGATCACCCCGTTCATGCCCCTCGACCCTTCCATCGGAAGTGCGTGGAACGACGGCGGCGAATGGAGACTCGCGGTTCTCGGCGCCGCGCTCGTCTTCTGGGGTTTCTTCGATCTTCGATCACAACGGACGCCATCCCCGACCCGACGCGTCCTGCTCGGGACCATCGGCCCAGCGCTGATCTTCGCGATCTCACCGTCCTGCCTGCCGACCGGATGGATGAAGATCTCCAAGGCGCCGATGGCCTGGCTCGCACCCTACTCTCCGTTGACCGAGAAAAGCCTCGTGATGGTCGACGCAAGCCTGATGCACGCCGCGAGATGGGCGTGGCCGGATGCGGAGATTCGACTGTTCAGCAGTTCTGGAGAACTGTCCTGGGGGGTCAGGAACTTCGACGAACATGGAGAGTGGTTCGTTGAGAACTCCGAATTCCCTCCCTTCGCCGAAGCCGCCACGCTCGAGCGACCGCTGGTGGTTCTCACGGATGATCCCGAAGTACAGCGGGCGTGGTTCGATCAGCTCGCCGACCGCAGGAACCTCGCCGCCCCTTCCTATCGCGTTGATCGTGGGATTCTCCTCACGGTCTGGCCGCCCGAAGCACTTCCGCCAGCGCCCTGACGGGTTCTTCGGCTCCGCGGAGGAGACGTCACCGAGCCACCTCCGGACCCGAATACGCTCGAACGCCGTTTGAAGGCCCGGAAACAGGGAAAAAACAGTGAATCGAAGATCCGCTTTCGGTCGAACTCGCCCGGCTTGTGGTTTCGCACTTCTCTGCCCGTTCTCGAAAGGCCCGGAATGACTCTGACCCAATCCACGCACTCCCGCACTCGTCGCTGGTCCGCCGCGCTCTCGGGCGTCGTGATCGCCGCCTCTGGAATGCTCGGCACCAATACTCTGGCCGCTCCGCAACAGGCCACGATTCCGGAAGTCGCCGTTTCCAGCGGTCGGCTCGACACTCTGGTCGCCGCGGTCAAGGCCGCCGGCCTGGCCGAGGCACTCTCAGGTGACGGCCCCTTCACCGTCTTCGCCCCCACGGATGATGCCTTCGCCCTGCTCGGAAAGCAGACGCTCTCCGGACTCCTGACCGACGAAGGGCGACCCACGCTCGTCCGCATCCTTCAAAACCACGTCGTCGCCGGACGATTCGAGGCGCGTGATCTCGTCGATCGGGAAGGCATCGAGACGCTGGCCGGAACCACCCTGCCCCTCGCCACCACTCGGGGCCGACTCCTGGTCGACGAAGCCGTGGTCGAAACCGCCAACGTCGGTGCCTCCAACGGGATCGTCCACATCATCGATCGCGTTCTGGTTCCCGCCCGCGAAATTCGCCCGGTCGAAACCCTCCTCGAGATCGCCGTGCAGCGAGGTGCCCCGCTCTTCAATGAGGGGAACATCGACGGTTGCGCTGCGATCTACGCCACCGCACTGGACGCCGTCTCCCTGTCCGACGACTTCGGGCTGGACTCGAAGGGCCGAGCGAATCTCACCCGGAGCCTCGCCGAGATCGCCACTCAGGCTTCTTCACGTGACCGCGCCTGGGCCTATCGAAAGATCATCGACGGAATCTTCGCCGGCGAAATGACCATGCAGACGACCAGCGCCACCACCACGCCGGCGAGCCGGTCGGGTTTCGCTCCTCGCGGAAATCTGATCTTCGGATTCGACGAGGCGAGCGACGGACAGCGCTGGCAGACGGTTCTCGACGGCGTCATGGGAGGTCGTTCGACCGGCAAGATCGACCAGAAGGACGGCGTGGTGATCTTCGATGGCGCCACGTCGCTCCAGAACAACGGAGGCTTCTCCTCCATGCGGGCGTCCATTCCCGAGGGCATGTTCGACGGTGCCGACGCGATCCGATTGATCGTCAAGGGCGACGGACGCGACTACAAGATCGGAGCCTCGACCGGTGGAAACCGACGTTCCGGCGGATACTGGAAGACGTTCCCCACCACCAAGGACACCTGGACCGAAGTCATCATGCCGGTCGCGGATCTTGAACGCCAGTTCATGGGGCAACGCCTGAACGGCACCGCTTCACCCGGCGACATCCGAGGACTTCAGATCTACATCTACGACAAGAAGGCCGGGCCGTTCCGCATCGAGATCGAGTCGATCGAAGCGGTCTCCACGACGACCAACGAGACGTTCGACGCCTGAACAGACGGCATTCAATCGAACCTGAGTACAAGACGTACGGCCGACTTCCGTCGGGCGTACGTTCTTTTTCGATCCAAAGTCCCCGCTCAGTCCGGACTCAATCCGTCCACCACGGACGGCGCCGTGATCGTGCCATCGAGCGTGGCCAGAACGAGCAGCAGTCTCGGAAGATGGAACGGTCCCTTCCAGAGATTTCCCTTCACCCGTGACGCGATCGATCCGTCCCGATGAAGGTAACCGAACCAATCGGGATGCTCGGGATCATCGAGATGCTCGAGCGCCCAGGAGGTGACCGCGGATTCCCGGTCGCGATACCGCTGGTCGCCAGTGGCCTGGAAGGCGTATCGACACGCGATCATCGCTTCGCACTGGGGCCACCAGAACTTCATGTCGTGTTCGATGGCGGCGGTCGGTCCTCCGTTAAGATCGACGAAGTTCAGAATCCCCCCATGAGCCTGATCCCAGCCGCGGGTCCATGACCAGTCGAGCATGTCGCAGCCGAGTTGGACCAATCCATCGTCATCCTTTCGACGAGCCTCCTCCAGAACGAACCACGCTCCTTCCATCGCATGGCCCAGGTTGAGCTGTCTTCCTTCGAGATGGTCGATCACCGCACCTTCGGGTGAAACGACCTCCAGGACCGCCTGGAGGTCGGAGTGCACGAAATCGCGTTGAATCTCCGCCACGCACGACGTCGCCACTTCCTCGGCGAACCTCCCCCCGATCGAGGTTCGGAAGGTCTGAGCCACCCCCAGACTGATCACCGGATGGCCCAGGGGTTTTCCCGGCCGCACCGAGGTCTCCTTCGGGACCATCGCTCCCGGCTCGGACATCACACGACGAGCGTTTCGGAACAGCGCTTCGGCTTCCTTCGCGAGCGATGCATCCCGATCCAGTGCGGCGACCTCCGCGAATGCCATCGCGGCGAAGCACTCCGAATATGCGTACCGACGTTTTCGAATCGGACGCCCGACTCGATCGAGGTGGAAGAACATCCGGCCATCTTCGTCGAAGGCATGAGCGCGACCGAAGTCCATGACCTGATCGAGCGCATTCCGCCATTCATCGCGTGGCTCGAGCGTTCGAAGACACCGGGCCAGCAACCAGGCGAAACGAAACTGCTGCCAGACGCCCTTGTCGTCGTCGAGCACCGATCCGTCCCGATCGAGGCAGGTCATCACCCCTCCGTGCTCCGGATCGACGCCATGATCGATCCAGAACGGAAGAATCTCGTCGACCAGACGAGCCCGCGTGGTCTCGCCGCTCAACATGCGGTCCGCTCCCCGGGGCCGAGTCCCCGAATGCCCAACGGCGCAAGTTCCGTGAGCACCAGAGCTCGCTCCGCTGGATCAAGCCGGCGTTCCGGCGACCGCGGTGGCCCGATCGGGACGCCGGCGCACTCGAGCAGCGTTCGTCCCGTGCGAAGGACGCCATGGCGAAGCAACGGCACCACGAGTCTCGCGATGCGCCGTTGGGCGATCCGGGCCGCATCGAGATCGCCGCGAAGGAAGGCGGCGAACACGGTCTGGGCGGGCTCGGGTGCGTACCCGTACGTGCTGCCGATCGCCGACGTGCACCCCAGAACCAGACCCGCGAGCAGTTGTTCATCCGAACCGAAGAAGATCCGAAGATCGTGCTCGGCCGCCATTTCGAGAGACAACTGCAACTGGATGAGATCACTGCTGGTGAACTTGAGCCCGGCGAATCCCGGAACGCGTCCCAGCGACGCGGCGACGACCTCCGAGGCGG
This sequence comes from Phycisphaerales bacterium, assembly GCA_014237965.1. GTDB lineage: Bacteria > Planctomycetota > Phycisphaerae > Phycisphaerales > SM1A02 > UBA12014. The sequence continues at coordinate 19,391 of JABABZ010000019.1, forward strand.
GAAACGCGACGCCGCCGAAGGCGGAGATCTCGTAGATCAGATAGGGGCGGCCGCCTCCGGCATCCGCGATCTGCGCATGATGCCCGATCAGAGCCTCGACATCCGCCGCACGGCCGAAGGTCGGATTCATCGCGGAGATCCAGTCGACTCCGAGCGAGTCCGCGTGTCGAGCGAGCTCCAGTGAATCGGGCAAGGCGTTGGATCCGACGTGCGCCACCACGCGAAGATCCTCTCCCGCAATGGACATCCAGGCTTCGAGAATCGCTCGGCGTTCCGCGACCGAAAGGGCCAGCGATTCGCCGGTCGATCCACAGACGTAGACGGCACCGACTCCCGAGTCACGGAGGTGTGCGGCGTACGCCGGGATCACTTCGGTCGCAAGACACCCCGCCTCGTCGAACGGGGTATGAACTGCCGCCACAGGTCCTCGAATCGCCTGAAGCGCGGAGGTGGTGGTGGCGGGAGCGTCATCGGTCATTCCCCAAGCGTACCGCGAACGGAGGAATTCCCGCTCTATTCCCGCTTCATTCCGGCCTCGATCCCACCTCGATCCCACGCCACGTCCCCGCCGCCGACCGCCGCTGCACGGATCGGTAGCATGGCGTGTGATGATCCATCGACCACGGACCCGTTCGACTCCAGACCGATCGTCCCACCCCGCCGCCCGGGGGATCGCCATCGCCGCGATCGTCACCACGGCGTTCTTCTCCGCGAAGGCGATCGCCGATACGAACGACGGACCCTCCGAGACGGACATCCCCGCGGTTCTGGACTTCCAGTTCGATGCCGTCTCGCCGCTTCCGGATGGTGAAGGACTGGCGGGCGCCATCGCCGGACGAAGCGGCACGACCTTGATCGTCGCCGGCGGCGCCAACTTCCCCGACACCCCTCGCTGGGAGACCGACAAGGTCTGGTACGACACGATCCAGACGCTCGATCTCGCCGCCGATGGCCCCCGTTGGGAGACGCTTGCGGATTCCCTGGACGGCCCGGTCGCATACGGCGTGTCACTGACGCATCCTCGTCACGGCGTCCTTTCGATCGGCGGCGCGAATTCGACGTCGCATCTCACATCGTGTTTCGCGCTGTCCATGGAGGATGGGGGGCTGGTTCGAACGGGCCTCCCGGATCTTCCGATACCCCTCGCCTACGCCGCAGGAACGCTCGACGGAGACACCGTGGTGATCATGGGCGGACAGTCTTCACCCGGAGGTCCTGCCAGCGACGCGGTACTTCTTCTGGACCTCGGTGCCGACACGCCGAAGTGGGAACGCGGCCCTCCGATCCCCTCCGGAGGTCGGATTCTTCCGGTCGCCGCCACGCACCGTGGTGAGGTGATGCTGTTTTCCGGCGTCGCGTTGGAGCCGGACGGCGACGGTGGCCATCGTCGAGTCTCCCCCTATCTGGTCGAAGCGTGGAAGCTGGATCGAGCTTCCGATTCCAGTCCATGGATCCGACTGGCCGATCTGCCCCGGCCGACCGCCGCCGCCGCCAGCCCCGCGATCAACGTGGGGTTCGATCTGCTGGCGATCGTGGGTGGCGATGACGGCGCCAATCTTCAGAAGATCAACCAACTCAAGGATGATCATCCGGGATTCCCGGAAGACGTCCTGGTGTATCACTCGGTCACCGATCGATGGACGACGCGCGGGAGTTTCCCGGGGAATCGGGAAGCGGGCATTCAGGTTCCCGTGACGGCGGCGACCATCCCGATCACGGACACGGGCACGGCCCTCGATGGCAGCACCCTGATCGCCAGTGGAGAGGTCCGCCCGCGGACCCGGACGCCGAACCTCGCTCTGGTCACGCCGATCATTCCCGTGCAATCGCTCGCGATGCTCGACTGGATCGCGATCGCCCTGTACGGAGTCGTCCTGATCTGGATGGGCATCCACTTCTCCCGCCGCGAGAAAGGCACCGACGACTTCTTTCTCGCCGGCCGCCGAATTCCCTGGTGGGCGGCCGGAATCTCGATCTTCGCGACCTCGCTCAGCGCCATCACCTTCATGTCCATCCCGGCCAAGAGCTGGGATACCGACTGGATCTACTTCCTACAGAATCTCGGCATCCTGATCGTCGCCCCGCTCGCCGCCTTCCTGCTGGTCCCCTACTTCCGGCGTCTCAACGTCGTCACGGCCTACCAGTACCTCGAGTACCGGTTCCACTGGACGCTTCGCCTCGCGGCGAGCGCCTTGTACATGCTCTTCCAAGTCGGTCGCGTCGCGATCGTCACGCTTCTTCCGGCACTCGCGCTCACCGCGATCACCGGCCTCGACGTGAGTCTCTGCATCATCCTCATGGGGGGAATCTGCATCGCCTACACGGTGCTCGGCGGGGTGGAGGCGGTGATCTGGTCGGACGTCCTGCAAGCGGTGATCCTCCTCGGCGGCGCCGTCTGGGCGCTGGTGATCCTCGTCGGCGGCACGGACGGCGGTCTCTCGGGACTCCTGGCTGACGCACGAACATCCGGGAAACTGCAATTCGCCGACCCCTCCTGGGACCTCACCCGGTCTTCGCTGCTGGTGATCATCCTCGGCGCGATCTTCAGCAATCTGATTCCCTACGCGAGCGACCAGTCCGTGGTGCAACGCTATCTGACGGTTCGTGACGAACGAGAAGCCAAGCGGGCGATCATCGGAGGCGCGATCCTCGCCGTTCCGGCATCGATCATCTTCTTCGGTCTGGGAACGGCCCTCTGGGGTTTCTATCGTTCGAATCCCGAGTTGCTCCAGCCGACCGAGAAACTCGACCAGATCCTCCCGATGTTCGTGGTCGCTCAACTCCCGATCGGCGTGTCGGGACTGGTGGTCGCAGCGCTGTTCGCGGCCGCCATGAGCAGTCTCGATTCAGCGATGAACTCGGTCGCCACCGCCTTCACCACCGACTGGTATCAGCGGTTCTTCCCCGGTCGTGAGGACCGCCAACTGCTTCGAGTCGCTCGGATCGCCACGGTCTGCATCGGCGTGATCGGAACCGGGGCTGCGCTCCTGATGGTTCGAGCGAATGACCCGAGCCTCCTAGACGTCTGGTTCAAGGTGCTCGGTCTCTTCGGCTCGGGCGTCGCGGGCGTGTTCCTCCTCGGAGCCCTCAGCAAGAGGACCGGCGCGATCGCCGGCTGGGCCGGGCTGGTCTCGGGCGCGGTCTGCGTCTGGACGGTCGGCTACTTCACGGACGTCAGCGGGCTCGCGTACGCGGCAGTCGGAGTCTTGTCCTGCCTCGTGGTCGGCATGCTGGTCGGACTCATCGACCGACGAGCCACGCCGTTCGAACTTCCACCCCGGAATTCCTGATCTCCGTGCAGAACCCCCGTGACTACGAGCGTCACGGGGGTCCACCGGAAAAAAAGGAAGGTCTGCGGAGATCAGTACTTCTGATTGGAAAGCCGCTCGAGCATCAAACCGAGATCGGCACCATCCGTCTGACCGTTCTGGTCGAGGTCGCCTTGATCCGTGCCGAACCATCGGAACAACTGAGCGAAGTCTTGGAAGTCGACGACACCACTCCCGTCGAGATCCATCGGATCGTGAATCGGCTCGAAGAGTTCGGGCGCGGCCGAGCGATCGTCCTCGATCTCGGAGTCGGTGTCCGGATCGATGCCGAAGTAGGCATTGATCAGGTTGATCTGCTCGCCTGCGGTGGGGAGATCGTCGTTCTGGCGATCCGTCGACCAGTCATGGATCTTCGAATCGATGGCCGTGCTGTCAGCGGTGGAGAAACCCATCGGCTCCGCCTCGGCGACGACCCGTACCTGGCCGGAAGCAGTTCTCACCGATGCTGCGTCCGCCCGGACGGAGTTCGTCGCCCCCAGCGAGACCGATGCTCCGGTGAGGGTCATGAGAGAGGCGAGAACGAGGTTTCGAGTGGTGGTGGTCATGGCGTGTTCCTTTGAAGGGGTTGGTGTGTGGTCGATCAGAACACCCCCTCGTAGGAAGGAATCCGAGAGGCGTGACACCCAGAGCCGAAGAATTCTCGGATTCCTCTTCGCGAAGCGTTCGTCAGTCGCCGGGGGCCTACGATGCCCGGCTCCTCGCCACCCATCTCATCGACTTCACCCGTGCCCCACGCCCCCTCGATCCCCTCACCCTCTTCGCCCTCGCTCACCATGCGAATGGTCCTGGCGACCTGGTGGCCGCTCGCCGCGAGCTGGGTCTTGATGGGCGTGGAAATGCCCTTGATCACCGCGGTGCTCGGCCGTCTCCCCGACGAGACGATCCAACTGGCGGCATACGGGGGCGTTTTCTTCCCCCTGAGTCTGGCCATCGAAGCCCCGGTCATCATGCTTCTCGCCGCAAGCACCCGCCTCTGCGACTCGCCCGCCAACTACCGCTTCCTTCAGCGTTTCTCACGGATCCTGGGATTCGGATTGACCGCCGTCCATGGCCTGATCGCCTTCACACCCCTCTTCGACCTGATCGTCATTCCGCTGCTCGACACGCCGGAGGCCGTCGTCGAGCCCGCGCGACTCGGGTTCCAGTTCATGCTTCCCTTCACCATCGCGGTCGCGGAACGACGATTTCACCAAGGCGTGCTCATTCGGTTCGGTCGTCAGCGGAAGGTCGGAATCGGAACCCTCATCCGACTCTTCGGGACCACCTTTCCGCTGGTGATCGCGCTCGCGATCGAGGCGGAGAACGGCGCCGCGATCGCCGCCATCGCGATCTCCTGCGGCGTGGTCAGCGAAGCCATCTATGCACGAATCTGCGTCTTCAGCATCGAGCGAGGCCCCCTTCTCGAAGCCGCCTCGGAAAAGGTCCTCGATCTCGCCACCACGATCCGGTTCTATTTTCCACTCGCCTTGACCTCCGTTCTCTCGCTCGCCTCCTATCCCTTCTGCAGCGCCGGAATGAATCGGATGCCGGAAGCGTTGACCTCTCTGGCCATCTGGTCCGCGGTCTCGGGACTCGGTTTCTTCACGAGATCGAGCGGGATGGCCTTCAATGAAGTCGTGATCCGGCACGCCGGAGATCCCGGTGGACGCCGAGCACTCCGGAACTTCATGCTGGTCGCGGGGGCCAGCATGTCGGGGATCGTGGCACTGATCGCCGCCACCCCACTCGGAGAGGCGTGGTACATCGGCCTGGAACGCATCCCGACCGACGGGATGGACCTCGCTCGCGTGGCGACGTGGCTGCTGATTCCCATGCCGTTCCTGACATTTCTCATCAGCTACTGGCAGGGACTGCTCGTGGATGTTCATGAAACGAGACCGATCTCCGAAGGGGTCGCCATCGGACTCGGAACCATCGCACTGGTGCTCGTGTTGTTCGTCGGACTGGGGACCCTCGGGGGTGCGGTCGCCGCGACCCTCGCGCTCAGCGTGGCCAGCGTCTTGCAGGCCGCCTGGCTCGCCTGGAGATGGCGGTCCATCCGTCGACGCCTCGAGACCGTCTGAACAACGCCTTCAGGACGACCGCGTCCGTCGATACCTCCCGCGGCTCAACCCAGGCTGCCACCGAATGCCGCGACCCTCGCCCCCGGCATGGTGAGCCCGCGATACTGAAGATCCTTGATCTGCAACTTGATCGCTTCGAATCGAGGGGTGTCGCGGAGCCCTGCATCGAACAATCTCTCGGCGAGTTCTTCAAGCACATGGAGGCCATCGTCGTAGAGGCCCAGCCGGGACATGATCGAGGCGAGAATCCTCGACGCGTCGAGTACGGAATCGTCCACGCGGCCGAAGATCGACTCCGCCAACAGCGCAACTCGACTCCAGGAGGCCATCGCCGACTTGTATCGCTCTTCTTCGGTCAGTCGCGCCGCTCTCTCGGTCTGCGTTTCCAACTCGACGAGGCGAAGCACGAGATCCGAGGTCATCACGACTTCGGAGTGCTCGTCATCGAATTGATTCAATGAACAAGCGGTGGCACCCCTCGGAGAACGAGGAAGCTCTGAATGACTCATGTACTAAGACTTTCGTTGACAGGCGGTCCGATGCCGAAATACCCACCGCATCTCGGATCTTCCCTTACTCTAGTCCCGTTCGTCGTTGTTTCCATGGGGGATGTACACCCTTCGACATGGCGTCTGCACAAATGGGGCGAACACCCCACGCCCCCATCGGATGACCTGACTCATCAACGGTGCCGACGCTGCCGCAGTCCGTCGATCGTCACCGCAGCGACGATGATTCCACCGATGATGATCTCTTGAACGGAGTTGTCGATGCCGGCCAGCGTGCAGCCGGCGCTCAGACAACTGAGCATGAACGCGCCGATCATGGTGCCGAGGATGCCGCCCTCGCCGCCCGAGAGGCTCGCTCCGCCGATCACCACCGCGGCGATGATCTGAAGCTCGAGACCGACGGCGGTCGTCGGATCACCGACCCCGAGCCGACCGAGGGTGACCGCTCCAGCGAGCCCGGCGCCGAGCCCGCACAAGGCGTAGACGAGAATCTTGGTTCTCGCCACTGGAACGCCGCACAACCGTGCCGTCGGTTCGCTCGAACCGATCGCCACCACCTGGACTCCGAAGGCGGTTCGGCGAAGGACGAAACCGGCGAGAATCGCGGTGCCGAGCAGGCACCATGCCGCCGGCGCCACCTGCAACCAGGCGAGTTCGGGCGTCTTGTCGACGAATCCCTCCAACCAGCCCAGGGATTCCGGGGGCGGGGCGATTCGCTGGTTTCCCGCAAGAAGTTTCGCCAGCCCTCGGGCGATCCCGAGCATGCCGAGCGTCACGATGAACGGAGGAATCCGCAGCGCCGTGACCATCCCCCCATTGATCAGGCCGCAGACGATCCCCGTCCCGGCGGCCATCGCCATCGCCGCGGACGGCATCGAGCTGGCCGCCCATCAGGCCTTCTGGTTCGCATGGAGCCAGTTCCACCCGGACACCGCATTGTGGACCGGGTAGTTCCTCCGGGTCTACGTTCTTCGGCCCCGCAGCT
>JABABZ010000001.1:0-6047 GCA_014237965.1 Phycisphaerales bacterium
CACGTCCATCGGTACCGCGCAGATCTCGAGGGCGTCATCCTGCGACGCCGGTTCCATGAGACCGTAGTCGACGCTGATCTTCTTCAAGTCGGGATAGATCGCGGCAAGGGTCGCGGGCTGTGCAGGCGTTCCCCACGCGGCCGCGATCCGGTCGAGTCCCTCAAGCGTCGCGGGCTCGTAGCGGCCGATCGCCTCGAGGACGGTCCGGGCATGGAACACGAACATTCCGCTGTTCCATCCGAAACGTCCGGTCTCGAGGTAGGCCTCCGCGGTCTCACGGTCGGGCTTCTCCACGAATCGTCGCGCCTTGAAACAATCGGGATGTCCATCGATCGCATCGCCTTGCTCCACGTATCCGTACTCGCTCGCCGGTCGCGTCGGCGTGATCGAGAACGTGACGAGCCGACTGGGATCCTCTTCGACGAGCGAGAACCCCGTGGCGAGTCGTTCGGCGAAGACGGGCTGGGGTTCGATGACGTGGTCGGCGGTGAGGACGGCGAAGATCGCATCGGGATCGGACTTCGCCAGAACCGCGGCAGTCAGGCCGACCGCGTTGAGCGTGTCTCGTCCGCACGGCTCGCCCAGCACGTGGTCGGGCGCGATTCCCGGAACCATCGCGTCGACCTGATCACGGAATCGCTCGGCGGTGCAGATCCACCGCTCGCCGTCGCCGACCACGCCGGCGAGCCGGTCGCTTGCGAGGCGAAGCAGGCATCGACCTTCGACGAGGGGGACGAGTTGCTTCGGACGATTCGCTCTGCTTGCCGGCCAGAGTCGAGTGCCGGATCCGCCAGCCATGATCATTGCGTGTCGCATGGTTCGTTTCGAGGGATCCGGGTGGGGGCCTGGGTGAGGTCCGCCGTGAAGGTCGGGGGGTCGGGAGTGGTATCGACCACCGAGGATGTCCTCGCCAGTCGGGAGCTCAGGAAACCGTGCTCTTGAGACGGAGTGCTGCTGCGACGAACGCATCGGCGTCGCTGATCGAGGGATCCGCACGACGAACACGATCCACGAGTTCGGCGGCGATGGGTCTCGCTTCGCCGAGTTGGACGAGGACCGTGATGGCGTCCTGGCCGCCATCCGCGGGACGTGCCTCTTCGGATTCCGGCCCGTCTTCGGCGTGGCCGGCGAGGGATGCGAACTGCTCTTCGACCTTCTCGGCGAGATCGAGCACGATCGTCTCGGCGGTGCGTTTTCCGATCTCGGGGAGGGATCGAAGGGTGTCGGCGTCGCGTTCGGCGACGGCTCTCGCGATGGTCGACATGGGCATCGCCAGGGCTCGAAGCGCCTTGCGGTAGCCGATTCCCTTGACCGATGTGAAGAGCTCGAAGAACGCCCGCTCGACCTCGTTGGAGAAACCGATCAGCCGCGGCCGGAAGACCGCGCCGTTCGACTGACTCTCGAGATAGTGAAGGAGCGTGAATTGAACTTCCTGACCGACCGCAAGACGGAGCCGGCCGACGTCGCCCGCGGTGAGCATGATCTCGTAGCCGAGCGGGCCGACCTGGACCATCGCGGACTGGTCGCCCACGGATCGGAGTTCACCTTGGATGCTGGCGAGCATGCCCGGACTGTAGCACGGTCGCTTCCACCCTCCGGTTCACGAGGGTCATCAGGAGCCTGCCGCCGCTCCGGCTTCGCCGATGTCGAGCGTGCTCTCTTCGTTTCGAGGCCATCCGCTGCGATCGGCGAGGGCATTCCGCAGGATGGCGGTGGCGGCGGCCGGGTCCTTCTCGCCAGAGAGGTCGAAGATGCCGACGCACTCCACGATCGAGTGGCTTCGCCGGAAGATGGAGCCCGCGGCGGTCTCGGTATAGGGCGTGTCATGGATCCAGAGCACCAGAACCGGGGCCTTGCTGAGTCGGGCGAGCAGTCCCACGCCGGGCTGAAAGGGTCGAATCTCCCGCGGAGGCCGAGCGATCGCGCCTTCGGGGAAGATCCCGATCAGCCCGCCCTCCTTGACGTGCCGAACCGCCTTTCGAAGGGTGGCGGCATCCTGGCTGCCATAACTCACGGGCAATGCCTGACCGGCCTTCCAGGCGAAGTCCAACCTCGGATCCATCATCTCCGCCCACATCATCCAGCGGATCAACCGTCGGATTCCGGTCTGGACGACGAAGGGGTCGACGCCGGCAGAATGATTGGCGACGACGATGCCCCCGCCGATGTCTCTGTGGCGAAAAGGCGATGGAAGGTCCTCGAAACCGACATATCGAACGTGATGCCGGGTCCGGGAAAGCGTGCAGGACACCAGGTCGATCAGTCCGACCAGAGGGCCGTTCCCGATTCGGTCGTCCAAGTCCGACCGGATCCGTTCGCTGGCCCGAGGGATGGCCCACATCCAGAGGAGGATCCAGACACCGATCCCGACCGCGATGAGGATGGAGATTGAGAACGGGGTCACGCGTGGAGCCTCCCGGCATCCGGCTTCGGCGTCAAGCGGACGGTGGATGAGCGGTCGGACGGCGTCGCGGAATCCCGCTGTCGGGGTATGATCTCGGAAATTTGCGCGGATCGATTCCGGGGGGGTCGGAATTCGCGCGGATCGACGGGTCCGTCAGGGGGCCCGGGTTGGTGTTTCACCCTTTTTCGGCACCACGACGAGCACGGTCCATTCATGCCAAGACGAGACGACATCTCGACGATTCTCCTGCTCGGTTCCGGGCCGATCGTCATTGGGCAGGGATGCGAATTCGATTACTCCGGAACCCAGGCCTGCAAGGCACTGCGCGAAGAGGGGTATCGGATCATTCTCGTCAACTCGAACCCGGCGACGATCATGACCGATCCCGCCTTCAGCGATCGCACCTACATCGAGCCCATCACGCCCGAATCGGTTCGCAAGGTGATCGAGAAGGAAGCGTCGCTTGGAACGCCGATCGACGCCATTCTCCCCACGCTGGGAGGGCAGACCGGATTGAACTGCGCGTGCGAACTCTGGGATCGCGGGATCTTGCAGGAACACGGAGTCGAGATGATCGGCGCCGACCGCGAAGTGATCCGGCGAGCGGAAGACCGGGAAGCGTTCAAGAAGGTGGTCGATTCGGTCGGCCTGGAGAATCCTGAGAGTCGAACCGTCTCGACGGTCGCGGAGGCGATCGGGTTCCTCGAGGAGATCGGTCTTCCCGCGATCATTCGCCCGGCGTTCACGCTTGGCGGCACCGGAGGCGGCGTCGCCTGGAATCGCGAGGAGTACGAGGCGATCGTGCGTTCCGGCATCAAGGCTTCGATGATCGACCAGGTCCAGATCGACAAGTCGTTGCTCGGATGGAAGGAATACGAGCTCGAAGTCGTCCGGGATCGTCGCGACAACTGCGTGGTGGTATGCGGCATCGAGAACATCGATGCGATGGGCGTGCACACCGGCGACTCCGTCACCGTGGCTCCGATCATGACGCTCTCGGACAAGGAATATCAGCATCTGCGCGACGGGGCGTTTGCGATCATGAGAGCGGTGGGGGTCGATACGGGGGGATCGAACGTCCAGTTCGCGATCAACCCCGAGAACGGCGACGTGGTGGTGGTGGAGATGAACCCACGCGTATCGCGGAGTTCCGCGCTCGCATCGAAGGCCACGGGATTCCCGATCGCGAGGATCGCCGCGAAGCTCGCGGTGGGGTACACCCTCGACGAGTTGCGCAACGACATCACCGGCAACACCTCCGCCTGTTTCGAGCCGTCGATCGACTACGTCGTGGTGAAGATGCCGAGATGGACGTTCGAGAAATTCCCGGAGGCGGACGAGACGCTCACCACCCAGATGAAGTCCGTCGGCGAAGGCATGTCGATCGGCCGGACGTTCAAGGAGGCCTTGCAGAAGGCGATCCGGAGCATGGAGGTGAAGCGGTTCGGATTCGGACTCGACGCCAATGACCGTTGGCTCGCTTCAACGCGGAAGGGTCTGAATTCGGTCACCGGCGACTGGGCCGTCGCGGAGTGGCCGCCCGCGGAGGACCTGCTGATTCGGAAGCTCTCCGTGCCGAGCCAGGGCCGCTTCTACTACATCCGCTATGCCGTCAAGCTGGGTTGGTCCCTCGAGCGGATCCGTGAACTCACTGGAATCGATCCGTGGTTCCTTGATCAGATGATCGAGTTGATCTCCTTCGAAGACCAGTTGCTGGCGTACGAGCGGCTGGAGGATGTGCCCGCCGACCTGCTGTTCGAAGCGAAGCGGCTCGGTTACTCCGATCCGCAACTGGCGAACGTCTATCTCGGATCGATCTCGACCGATTCGATTCTTGCGGTGCGAAAGCACCGCAAGTCGCTGGGAATCGAACCCGTCTACAAACTCGTCGACACGTGTGCCGCGGAATTCGAGGCCGTGACGCCGTACTTCTATTCGACGTACGAGCGTTCGTTCCGGGTGGCGGACGAGCGCGGCGAAACCCGCGGCATCTTCGACGACGAGTCGCGGGTGGGAGGTCGACCGAAGATCGTGATCCTCGGCGGCGGACCGAACCGCATCGGCCAGGGGATCGAATTCGACTACTGCTGTTGTCAGGCGAGTTTCGCCGCGGCGGAGATGGGCTTCGACTCGGTGATGGTCAATTCGAATCCGGAAACGGTCTCGACGGACTACGACACCAGTGATCAGCTCTTCTTCGAGCCACTCACCCTCGAGGATGTCCTGAACATCGTCGAACGACTGAACGGCGGGGGCATCGAGGTCGCGGAGCGATCGGGCGGCGTGGTCGGGTGCGTGGTGCAGTACGGCGGACAGACGCCCTTGAATCTGGCGCACGGCCTGGTCGCCGCCGGCGTCCCCCTGATCGGAACGGGTCTCGACTCGATCGATCTCGCGGAAGACCGTGATCGTTTCAAGGCGGTGCTCGACGAACTCGGGCTTCAACAGCCCGAGAACGGCATCGCCCATTCGATCGAGGATGCGATCGGCGTCGCGTCACGCATCGGCTATCCGGTTCTGGTCCGTCCGAGTTACGTGCTCGGCGGCCGTGGCATGGAGACCTGTTACGACGAAGTGGCGCTTCGTCGCTACATGGTGGCCGCGGTCGGCGCGAGCGATCTTCAGAACGCACCGGTCCTGATCGACCGTTTCCTCGGTGACGCCGTCGAAGTCGATGTGGACGTGGTCGCCGACTTCGAACCGGACGAGGAGTCTCGGGCCACGATGATCAAGTGCTCGACGGCATCACCGTCGGCGCTGGTCTGCGGCGTGATGGAACACATCGAAGAGGCGGGGGTCCATTCGGGGGATTCGGCCTGCACCATTCCGCCGTACTCCCTGAGTCCCCGGATCGTCGAACGAATCAAGGATCAGGCCCGCCGTCTCGCGGAGCGACTGCGGGTACGTGGTTTGATGAACCTGCAACTCGCGGTCAAGGAAGAGGAGATCTACATCCTCGAAGTGAACCCGCGGGCGTCGCGGACGGCACCGTTCGTCTCGAAGGCGAAGGGCGTTCCGTGGCCGCACATCGCCGCCAAGGTGATGATGGGTGCCTCGCTCGTCGAGTTGAAAATCGAGGAGGTCGCCGATTCCGGTTTCTTCGCGGTGAAGGAGTCGGTCTTCCCGTTCAGCAAGTTCCCGGGCGTGGACGTGATCCTCGGCCCGGAGATGCGGTCGACCGGCGAAGTGATGGGCGCCGACCGATCACTTCCACTCGCCTTCGCGAAGGCGCTCATGGCGGCGGGTCTCGATCTGCCCAGCGAGGGAACGGTGTTTCTCTCGGTCCGGGACGAGGACAAGGCCCACGCCGTCGAGCTGGCACGGGGGCTCCGATCGATGGACTTCCGGGTGCTGGTCACCGGAGGGACCTTCGAGTATCTGAAGGACTTCGGGGTCGAGGTCGAATCGCTTCCGAAGATCTCCGAGGGCCTTCGGCCGAACATCCTCGACTTGATCGCCGACGACGAGGTTCACTTGATCCTGAACACCGCGACGCGGAAGGGTGCGGAAACCGACGAAGGCCGAATCCGGGCGGATGCCGTCCGGGCCGGCATCCCGATGATCACCACGATTCCGGGCGCTCGTGCCGCGATTCAGGCGATCACCGGCCTCCGAGCCGGGAATTGGAACGTGGCCGCCACCC
>JABABZ010000001.1:6057-50825 GCA_014237965.1 Phycisphaerales bacterium
CCCGACCTTGCCCGCGGGCCACTCGTGCCGGCGGACGTCTCCGAGCGGAATGGTTCGGCATCCACGGTCGGTTCCCCGAGTTGAGGCCGGCTCGTCGGATTCTCGAGGCGTCGCCGCGGATCGGCCGACGGGGATGGAGCGAACCGCCCCCGGCTCGCTAGACTGTGCCCTCGCGCGAGGTCGCTTCCAGTACAGAGTCGTTCGCTCCGGTCGGAGCGATCCAGCATGGATTCGGGTCAAGAATGTTCACTGCCACTCCCGATCAGGTTCAGCTCGTCTTCTCCATCATCGTGATCGCGGTGATGCTGCACGTGTTCCTCGTGGCTTGTGCCTATTCGATCATGCTCGAGCGGAAGCTCAGCGCGTGGATGCAGGACCGCGTCGGGCCCAACCGGGTCGGCCCCAAGGGACTCTTCCAGCCGCTTGCGGACGGACTGAAATTCCTCCTCAAGGAGGATTACACCCCGCTGGGCGTCGACAAGGCGTTGTTCACCATGGCTCCCGGGCTGATCATGCTTCCGGCGATGATCGGTTTCGCGGTGGTTCCCTTCGCCGGTCTCATCGATATCACCGGCCTCATCAACCTGCTCGGAATCGCTCAAGCCAACACCGTCTATCAGGTCTCGGCGGTCGGCGCGGACATCAACATTGGTGTGGTCTACCTCATCGCGGTCGCATCGCTCGGCGTCTTCGGGGTGACTCTCGGTGGCTGGGCCAGCAACAACAAGTGGTCGTTCCTCGGCGGCCTTCGGGCCGGTGCCCAGATGATCTCCTACGAGATCCCGATGGGGCTCTCGCTGCTCGCGATCATCCTCGTCTCCGGCTCGATCAGTCCGATGGTGATTATCGGCGGACAGATCGACGGGGCCTGGAACCTGATGCAGCTTCCGGTGGCCGCGGTCATCTTCTATACATGCATGCTCGCGGAGAGCAATCGAGCCCCCTTCGATCTCGCGGAATGCGAGAGCGAGCTGGTGGGCGGGTACCACACCGAGTATTCGTCGATGCGATTCGCCCTCTTCTTCCTTGCCGAGTATTTCCACATGATCACCGGTGCGGCCTTCTTCACCATGCTGTTCCTGGGTGGTTGGTCCTTGAATCCGTTCGGCGGCTGGGACCTCCCGGTCGAGGGCGCCTGGTGGATGGGTTTGATTCAGTTCGGCGTGGTGGCCTTCAAGATGTTCCTCCTCGTCGCCTTCGCGATGGCCATCCGGTGGACGTTGCCGCGATTCCGTTTCGACCAACTCATGCGGCTCGCCTGGGAAGGCATGATCCCCGTGTCGCTTCTGGTCATGCTCATGGTCTCCTTCTTCCTCTTCATGGGTTGGAACGACTACATGTGGGCGGGATCGCTCGGCTGCCTGGTGGTGATCTATGTGGTTCTCCCCTTCATGCCACAGCAAGCCGATCCGAATCACCGAATACGTCTCATCGGCAGCCGGTTCAGCCCCGTGGAGGGCGGATCGGGCCTCGAGCAGCTCTCCAAGCCTCCTGTCAGCTGATTCCATCGGGAACTTCACGATGCGTCACGGTCTCTCTGGTCTGGTCGGTCTCCTCTATCTGGGGATCACGACTGGTTTTCGTCTCCGTGGCCGGTACTGGTCGTGGCGGATGGAGACGGCGCTGGGGTCTGATCGATCGACCTGGCCCTCTGCGGCGGAACGACGGCGATCGTTCATCGCCTATGGGGCCTGGGCGCGTCGGCTCCGGTTGGCGGCCCGCGAACGCTGATCCCGTCGAGTTCGTCGTTTGAATCCTGATCTTCGCCCCTGAAGAAGCCCCGCATTCCTGTCGGAGGTGGTCAGGGGCGCTTCGTCGGGCCGTAGACTTCAAGCCATGGCCAAGAACCGAACGTCATTCGTCTGTCGTGATTGTGGTGGGACCCAACCCAAGTGGATCGGGCGCTGCCCGGACTGTGGGGCCTGGGATGCGCTCGAGTCCTTCACCGAGTCGGCCGCCTCGGCGACGAGTTCGGTCGGCACCGTGGCGGGGATCGCACTGACCGGCTCGATCGAAGGCGACGGCGGGGCGACCGGCGTCCTCGCCAAGGCTGTCCCGCTGATCGAGATCGATCAGCTCGACGTCCCTCGGATTCCGACCGAGATCAGCGAATTGGATCGTGTACTCGGGGGCGGGTTGGTTCCGGGCGCGGTGGCTCTGCTCGGCGGCGAGCCGGGCATCGGCAAGAGCACCATCTTGATGCAGGTCGCAGCAAGCGTCGTCGGGGCGGGGCGAACGGTGCTCTATGCCAGCAGTGAGGAGAGTCCACAACAGATTCGCCTTCGAGGAGACCGGCTGATCGGCGAGGATCTGGCCTCCGCCAGCGAACTCTTCCTCTGCACCGAGACCAATCTGGTCCGGATCATCGAGGAGATTCGCCGCGTAAAACCCGCTCTGGTCCTGCTGGACTCGATTCAGATGGTCTATCGGGGGGATCTGGATGCCCCGCCGGGATCCACCACCCAGCTTCGCCGCTGCTGCCACGATCTCGTTCAGGTCGCCAAGATCACCGGCGCGGCCGTGGTCGTCGTGGGCCATGTGACCAAGGAAGGGCAATTGGCGGGGCCGAAGCTGCTCGAACACCTCGTGGATGCCGTTCTGTCCTTCGAAGGCGATCGGGAGCACGGGCATCGGATCATTCGTGCGACCAAGAATCGTTTTGGATCGACGCAGGAGATCGGCCTGTTTGAAATGACGGATGCCGGGCTCCAGGAGATCGACGAAGGCGGTATCGCGGTCGAAGTCGATGGTCCGGGCATCTCCGGCTCGATTCTCACGGCGACGATGGCCGGCACCCGGTGCCTGCCAGTGGAGATTCAGGCGTTGACTTCGACGGGATTCCTCGGGTCCGCGAAGCGTCGTGGAACGGGGTTGGATTCCAATCGGCTGGCCATGTTGATCGCCGTCCTGGAGAAACACGGCGGGCAGCGATTGGCCGATCAGGACATTTTTGCCGCGGTGACCGGCGGAATCCGTGTGGTGGAACCCGCCGCGGATCTCGCGTTGGTACTCGCCATCGCGGGGGCGCACCACGGCCGGGCGATGTCGCGGGGGACCGTCGTCCTCGGTGAAATCGGACTCACCGGCGAGGTTCGATCGGTCCGCAACATCGAACAGCGGCTTCGAGAACTGGCCCGTCGAGGTGCCACATCCGCGATCGTGCCGTCTTCGCAGGCCGCCCCAAGCCAGAATCTCGGGCTGGAGATCCTCCCGGTTCGGGGAATCGGCGCGGCACTCGGCCTGTTGAACTGATTTTTTTTTCGCGGTCTTTCGAGCGGGTGTTGGCGTTGCAAACCCTCAAAACATGGAAAACCTGACGGAATCGGTTTTCGAACTCGCGAGCCAGAAGTGTCTCTATAGCAGCACCTTACGGCGGCCTCTCATCAGGCGGGAACGAATGTTCGGGCTTTGTTCGCACTTCGGGCGACTGCCCGCATGGCGAAGTCGACTGGAGTGGGTATAGTCCCGCTCTTGATCCCGAACGGCCATGTTGGTCGATAGGGAAACTCACGTCCGGCTTTTGCCATTGGGTGGTAAACAGCACACACGGGCGGGTGGATGAACAAGGGCAGTCGTACATGGGTCACACCAATTCGACATTCACGCCCAGGCACTTCTTGGAGAGTCACCCAATGAGTCTGACCAACAGGTTTGGGCTCGTCGCTGGAACGACCGCGCTGGCTATCGCCGGCACGGCATTTGGCGGCGCAGAGTCTGACAACGACGCACTTGCACAGATCGCTGAACTCAAGCAGGAGCTCGCAGAGCTCAAGCAGGAGAACAGCCAGGACTGGTTGACCGAGCAGCGGTCTGCCGAAATTCGTGGCATCGTTCAGGATGTCCTCGCTGACGCCGACACTCGTACCAGCCTGCAGAGCAGCGGTGCGATGGCCGGTTACAACAACGGCTTCTTCCTCGCCAGCCCCGACGGGAACTTCTCCCTCAATGTCGGTGGTCAGGTCCAGATCCGCTGGACCATGAACATGGCGAAGGACGCGTCGAACACTCAGGACAGCCAGTGGGGCTTCGAGAACCGTCGCACCAAGCTCGACTTCTCGGGCAACGTGTTCAGCAAGGACTGGACCTATCGGGTCCGGGCCGCGTTCAACCAGGGTGCCGAGCAAGGCAGTTCTCAGGACGCCAATGGTGCTGCAGCCCTCGACTTCGCCTACATCGAAAAGGCGATGGAAGGCGGCATGAGCGTTCGTGTCGGTCAGTTCCGGGCTCCTTGGATGCGTGAAGTCCTCGTCGACTCCGCGTACCAGCTCGCTGCGGAACGATCGATTCTTTCCAGCCTCTTCGGCCAGGGCTACTCGCAGGGTGC
Source organism: Phycisphaerales bacterium (assembly GCA_014237965.1). Lineage (GTDB taxonomy): Bacteria > Planctomycetota > Phycisphaerae > Phycisphaerales > SM1A02 > UBA12014. The sequence goes on from JABABZ010000001.1 coordinate 10,382, forward strand.
CCAGTTCGGCTATGAGATGGACAACATGCGGTTCACGGCTGGTGCATTCGACGGCATCGGTGGCGCGAACAACAACAATACTGGTTGGTACAACAGTGCGAACACGAACTGGGACAACACTCCCACGAACTACGCGTTCGCCGGCCGTGGTGAATTCAAGATCTCTGGTGACTGGAGTCAGTTCGACAGCCTCTCCAGCTCCAAGACGAATGAAGCCGGCATGATGGCTGGTGTTGCCGTCGTGTACGAACGAGGCAACAAGAACAGCGCCGCTGACGGCACCAAGTCCTTCGGAGTCACGGGTGACTTCACCTGGGACTTCGGTGGCGGCGCAACTCTGTTCGCTTCGGGCGTCTGGGTGAACAACGACCTCCAGGGTTCCTCGAGTAAGAACCCCTGGGGTGCCACTGTTCAGGGCGGCTACTTCGTGAACGATGACATCGAGCTCTTCGCTCGTTACGAGTACATCGACTTCGACGTCGACAACAGCGATACCAGTAAGTACAACGGCTTCACGGTCGGTGCCAACTACTTCTTTGCTGCTGGCGTGAAGTTCACGGCGGACTTCACCTACAACATGAAGAGTCTGTCCGGCAACTCCGCACAAGCGGCGCTCAATGGCGCAGGCCTCCGTACGGACGCGCCAGGCAAGGATGGCCAGTGGGCCATTCGTGCTCAGCTCCAGCTCCTCTTCTGAGTCTGAAGTTCATCCACCCGAAGATCGCCTCACCCCTCGCAAGAGGGGTGAGGCTTCAAGGGCTCGGCCGGTCGAACCGCAAGGTTCGACCGGTTTTTCTTTCGTCGGAGATTCGGACGGAATCGACCGGGTTCGAATGTACTCAGGGATCGTGAAGAGAGGGTCTGCTTTGGATGAATGCCCCGCCAGCTCCTTGCGGGCGAGTCTCCTCCTCGTCATTCTCTCTTCGTACTCGTACCGGTCGTTATTTGAAGTTCAAACAACAAGGCGCCTCACCCGTTCCGAGAATCTGGAGTCAACCCCCAATGATCACCTTCTCCGCCTCCCTTCAAACGGCTTCGCTGGTGCTGATCGCGCCATTGGTGGCTCATGCCTCGACGGCGGTCGAGCCATCGGATGTCGTGGGGCAGATTGCCGAGCTCCGAGCAGAGATTGCTCAACTGAAGCAGGAGAATGACGAGGGATGGTTGACCGAGCAGCGGTCAGCCGAGATCCGCGGTGTCGTGAAGGATGTCCTCGCCGACGCCGACACCCGAACGAGTCTTCAGGATTCGGCGGCCACCGCGGGTTGGAAGAAGGGGTTCTTCCTCAGGAGTCCGGATGGCGACTTCAGTCTCAAGGTCAGTGGGCAGCTGCAGGTTCGCTACGTGCTGAACAGTCGAAAGGGTGATCAGGATCTCGGGCCGTTCAATCCAGCCAACACGCTGTGGGGGTTCGAGAATCGTCGGACGAAGCTGTCGTTCTCGGGGAACATCTTCGACAAGTCCTGGACCTACAAGGTCAAGGCGGGATTCCGGAGAGCCGGCGGTGCGTTCGTCCTCGAAGACGCGTATGTGCAGAAGCAGCTTGACGGCGGCCTGGCGATCAAGGTCGGCCAGTTCAAAGCTCCCTGGATGCGTGAGGAGCTCGTGTCGAGTTCGAAGCAGTTGACCGTGGAGCGGTCGATCGTCAATGAGTACTTCAATCAGGGGTACTCGCAGGGCATCCAGCTGGGCTACGAGGCCGAGTCCTTCCGAGCCTGGGTCTGGACCGGCGACGGCATCGGTTCGCGGGGCTTCGGGCCGGCGAGATCCAACAGCCAGAACACCAATTGGGATCGGACTGCGACGAATTATTCGTTCGCCGGTCGGGCCGAGTACAGGATCTCCGGCGACTGGAGTCAGTTCAAGGACTTCAGCAGCAAGCAGGGAAGTGGATCGGGCATGATGGTCGGGCTGTCTGCCGTCACGCAGCGGGCGAACAAGAATCTCGGTGCCAATGCCGATGGAACCAAGGTCTACGGGGTGACCGGGGATCTGACCTGGGACATGAGCGGCGCGAGCCTGTTCGTCTCCGGTGTCTGGACCAACGTCGACTCGCCGAATGCGGGTGGCGACTCGAATCCGTGGGGCGTGACGATTCAAGGCGGGTACTTCCTCACCGAGTCCATGGAGGCCTTTGTTCGATACGAGTACATGGACTACGACCCCCCGCTCCTGACGGACGCCGCCAGATACGACGGGTTCACGGTCGGCGGGAACTGGTTCATCAACTCCAGTGTGAAGTTCAGCGCGGACTTCTCGTACAACTTCGCATCGCTTGCCGGCAGGGCGTTCGTGGCGAGCAGTGCCGGGTTTCGGGCCGATGAGCCCGGAGAAGACGGTCAGTGGGCCGTTCGAGCGCAGTTGCAGCTGATGTTCTGAATCTTCGCGTTCATCCACCCGACGAACGTGGCTCCCTGGTGGGCCGCGTCACCGGCTCGGCCGACCGGCTCTCTGATGGAGTCGGTCGGTTCTTCTTCGGCCGGGAGGCCGCGGATGAGGGTGAATGTCGTCTGGAAACAGGTGGCCGGAATCAGGAGAGGTTTCTCATGCGGGAGCGACGAGGAGGCCGATGTCACAAGGTCTCGATCCGTTATTCATGACAAAGGAATTCCATGCGCAGGATGCGAATTGGACAGGCGGCTGGGGTGATCGGGGCATCGCTCCTCGCGGTCACCGGGTCAACCTTCGGGCAGGATGCCGGAACCAGCGACGCCAGTGCCATCCAGGAGATGGCTCGACGGCTCGCCGAGATCGAAAAACAGAATGGCACCCTGCAGACCCGGGTCAACGAACTCGAGGCGGCTGATGCCCAGACCTGGTTGACCCAGGAGCGTGCCGACCAGATCCGCGGCGTCGTCACCGATGTGCTCGCCGACTCCGAGACCCGGGCAAGTCTTCAAAGTGCCGGCATGAACGCCGGTTGGGACGACGGATTCTTTCTTCAGAGTCCGGACGGGCGGTTTCGGCTCGAGGTCGGCGGCATGGTCCAGGCCCGGTACATGTACTCCCATATCAGGAAGGGGTTCACGGCGGACACCCCCCAACCCGGCCAGGAATTCGCGGCCGAGGATGACGTGACATCCCGGAAGGGTTGGGATATCCCGCACGCCCGGTTGGACTTCCGAGGCCATGTCTTCGGGCCGGACACCCGCTTCCGGGTGCAAGGGGAGTTCAGCAATCAACGGCCGGATGCCTTCCAGCTCTACTCGAACCCACCGGTGGCGGCTGCTCCGGAGTACGGCGCTGCGAATGGCAACTTCCAACTGCTGGATGCCTACATCATTCAAGAGCTGGGCAACGGATTCGCCGTGCGAGTCGGGCAGTTCAAACTCCCCTTCGATCGAGGATGGGAAGTTCCCATCGCCTATCAACTCACCGGTGAGCGGGATACCGTCGCGGTGCACATGGGGCTCGGGCGCAGTCAGGGCGTGGAACTCGCCTGGGGAAGCGATTCGGTCCGAGTTCGCGGTGCATTGAGTGATGGCGCGAACGATCGGCTCTTCAGCGGTTTCGCATTCAGTACGACTCAGCCCGCGAATTCGCCGTACTACTTCTCGCAGGCCGAAATGGCCATTTCCGCTCGAGCCGAATTCAAGCTCGCGGGGCAGTGGCGTGACTTCGAGTCCATGACCTCGCCACCCGGTGAGGAATTCGGCCTGTTGCTCGGGGTCGGAGCGCATTGGCAACGCAGTCAGGTCTTGCTCAATCCCACGTCGTACAACGGGTCGCCGGACGCCGACTGGAACGACTGGCTGGCATTCACCGCGGATGTGACCGCCAATCTCGGGGGTGCGACCATTTCCGCATCGGCCTACTACCACATGGTCGATTCGTCATCGGCGTATCTCTACTTCGGATTCGCGCCCGTCGGGGGGGGTTCGAACCCGACATTCGATGCCGGCAACGTGAGCATGTTCGGCCTGAGCCTGTACGGCTCCCTGTATCTCAGCGAAGATGTCGAGGGCTACATCGGGTACGACTACATGGACGTCGTGAGCAATGGCAATCTCGCCGATCTCCAACTCAATCCGCCCGGGGGGAACGCCATCTATGGCGCGTTTGCGGACACCTCCAACTATCAGGGCTTCACGATGGGCGCCACGTGGTATCTCGACGGCGAGGACCTGAAGTGGGGCTTCTCCGCGACATTCATGCCCAATTCCGTCTCGCCCGCCTGGGTCACGCCCGAGACGGGAATTCGTTCGACACCGGTGAGCGACTCCTACGTCTTGAAGACGTATGTCCAGCTGCTCTTCTGAGCCGCTGGCCGGCTGATTGCTTCCATTCATGCGGTCTCGCTGGTTCGCCGGCGGGACCGCATTTTTTCATTGACCGGCCGAGATCAGCCGGCCGAACCGACGCGAGTCGATGCCATTTTCGGGGATCTCGCGCCGCTCGCCGTCCGCCCCCGGCGGTCGGGCCGCGGTTCTCCTAAAATGAGGCGAAATGTCCACCGCCACCGCCGTGTCTTCGCCCATGACCGCCACTGTTCATCGAATCGAGATCCATCGTCGGCCCGAAGCCGGGGATCCCGCCGCGGACGCCCTTCGCCGGGATGCCGCCGGGCTCCCGGATGCGTTGGTTCCGTCCTCGGTGGCCTGTGCCGCCGTCTATCTGCTGGAAGGTCGACTCTCCGACACCGAACTGCTGCGGATCGCGGAGGAGCTTCTCGCGGATCCGGTCATGCAATCTCCCGTGATCGGCGCGGCGGCCCCGGAGCCGAATCAGGTGGTGATCGAGGTTCATCCGCTTCCGGGTGTGATGGATCCCGCGGCGGCGTCGATCGCCACGGCGATCGCAGCCCTGGTCGGTGAGGATCGGGCGTCCGGCATCGTGGTTCGAACCGGACGGCGATACACCTTCGGCGGGATCGACGCTGATGCCGGACGGGAACTCGCGACGAGGCTGCTGGCGAATCCGGTGATTCATGCGATTCACACCGAGCCCTATCAGCCGGATTCGTTCCCCGTCGGCCATCATCGTCCGTTCGAGGTTCGCGACGTCCCGCTTCGTGATCTCGACGCTCCTGCGTTGGAACGGTTGAGTCGGGAGGCTCATCTCTTTCTCTCGCTCGATGAGATGCTGGCGATTCAGTCGCACTATCGAGCGTTGGAACGAGAACCCCGTGAGATCGAGCTCGAGACGCTCGCGCAGACCTGGTCCGAGCATTGCGTGCACAAGACGCTCAAGGCGACCATCGACTATCACGAGCCGGAGGATCTCTCCGATCGCGGAGCGGTTTCGATCCGGGAGTCGGTGGAAGGCCGTCCGGGACATTCCCTGGGCGCGGATGGCCGTGTTCGGATCGACAATCTCCTCAAGTCGACCGTGGCGGCGGCCACGCATCGTCTGATGGCGGAGGGATTGGACGACTGGTGCCTTTCGGTCTTCGTGGACAACGCAGGAATCGTCGGCTTCGACGAGGACACCGCGGTCTGCATGAAGGTCGAGACGCACAATCATCCCTCTGCGATCGAGCCGTATGGTGGCGCGGCCACCGGAATCGGCGGGTGCATTCGCGACATCATGGGCACTGGCCTCGCCGCGAAGCCGATCGCGGCGACCGACGTCTTCTGCGTCGGCACGGATGCGCCGTCGGCCGTTCCGAACGGCTGTCTGCATCCGCACCGCATTCTGGGGGAAGTGGTCGGAGGCGTCCGAGATTATGGAAATCGCATGGGCATTCCCACCGTCAACGGTGGTGTCTGGTTCGATGATCGGTACATCGGGAATCCACTGGTCTACTGCGGATGCGTCGGCGTCATGCCGCGAACCGCCATCGAAGGCGATGCCGTTCCCGGCGATCGAATCATCGCGATGGGCGGTCGGACCGGGCGAGACGGGATTCACGGCGCGACCTTCTCCAGTGCCGAACTGACCGACACGCACGCGGATGAGTTCAGTCATGCGGTGCAGATCGGAAACGCGATCACCGAGAAGGTGACTTTGGATGCGGTGCTTGCGGCACGCGATCACGTCGATGGCTGTCTGTTCACCGCGATCACGGATTGCGGTGCGGGCGGCTTTTCCAGCGCAGTTGGTGAGATGGGGGAGAAGATCGGCGCCGACGTCCAGTTGGATCAGGCGCCGCTGAAGTATGACGGGCTGACTCCGGTCGAAGTCTGGATCAGTGAAGCACAGGAGCGCATGGTGCTCGCGGTACCCGCCGAAAAGGTCTCCGAGATCGCGTCCATCTGCGAGAGCCATGGCGTCGAATGGTGCGACCTCGGCACTTTCGGCACGCCCGATCGCGAGTTGATTCTTCACTGGGATGAGGTCGAGGTCGGCCGAATCGGCATGGAGTTCCTGCACGACGGCGTGCCGATGCCGGTCCGAGAGGCGGTCTGGGATCCGGAATGGGCGAGACAGGAAGCCGGCGGTGAAGACGTCGGTGTCGAACCGCGTCCGAAGGTCGTCGATACCGCAGGCCTCTTCGATGCCGCAGCGAGCCTGCTGGGGCACCCCAACCTCGCGAGCAAGGCGTGGATCGTCCGGCAGTACGATCACGAGGTGCAAGGCGGAAGCGTCGTCAAGCCGTTCGTCGGCCCGAATGCCGGGCCGGGTGATGCGGCGGTCGTTCGACCGGTCCCGACGTCGCCCAAGGGACTGGCGATCGGTAACGGTCTGGCCACGGGGTTGGCACGCGATCCATACGAGATGGGTCTTGCGGCGATCGACGAGTGCGTTCGAAACATGGTCTGTGTCGGTGCTGATCCGTCACAGATCGCGATCCTCGACAACTTCTGCTGGCCTGGTTGCGACGATCCGCGGAATCTCGGCTCCCTGGTGCGAGCGGCCGAGGCCTGCCTCGATGGAGGGCTTGCCTACGGGACGCCGTTCATCAGTGGCAAGGACTCGCTCAACAACCAGTTCACGACCGACCAAGGCCGGACCATTCGAATCCCGCCGACGCTGCTCATCTCAGGCATGGGCATCGTCGAGGACGAATCGTTGGCAACGACCATGGATGCGAAGCGGTCTGGAAACCATCTTCTCCTGATCGGCGAAACGACCGATCGGCTCGGCGGATCGCACTTCGTCCGCGTCGGCGGCGACCTCTCGGCCGGTCGCGATGAACTGCCGACGGTCGATCTGGAGCGAGGCCCCCGTACGGCCGGGGCGGTTCATGCCGCGATCAAGCAGGGGCTGGTCCGCAGTGCACACGACGCGAGCGAGGGTGGCGTGCTCGTCGCCGCGATCGAAATGGCGTTCGCGGGTGGGCTCGGGGTCGAGGTTCGACTGGGCATGATTCCGGTCGGGTGTGAGGACGTCTCCGACGTCGCTCGTGCGTTCGCCGAAGATCCTTGCCGGTACCTGCTTGAGGTGAAGGACAGCGACCTTGGCGAGATCGCCGAGATCTTCGATGGGATACCCCATGCGGTCATCGGCCGGTTCACCGAGGCCGGACCGAAGGGTGGCGAAGTACTGGTTTCGGGCGATGATCTCGGGGAGTCTTCCGAGTCGACCGATCGCTTCCGCGACGCCTGGGAGAAGGGATGCGACCGATGACCGGCTCGAGCCACGACCAACGTCCGAAGGCCTTGATCATCACGGCGCCCGGGATCAACTGCGACGGCGAGTTGAGTCTGGCATTTCAGGAAGCCGGCGCGTCGCCGACGTCCGTGCTGCTCACCGAACTGATCGAACGGCCGGCGATCGTCGATGACTTCGCGCTCATCGGACTTCCGGGTGGATTCAGTTACGGCGATGATGGCGGCGCGGGGCGGGTGCTCGCTCAGTTGATTCGCAAGGGACTCTATGGGGCGTTGGCCGCCGCGATCGAACGCGGCGTTCCGATGATCGCCCCTTGCAACGGTTTTCAGATCGCGGTTCAGGCGGGACTGCTTCCCGGGCCGGGAAACGGCGAGAACTGGCCCGAGGTGCCGGCTCGACCGACCGTCGCACTGGCGCCCAACGAGTCAGGCCGATTCCGGGACGACTGGACGGGAATCGAGATTCAGCCTTCGAGCCGGTGCATCTGGACGTCCGGAATCGAATCGAGTGATCGCGCGGTGATGGTGCTGCCTTCCGCACACGGCGAGGGCCGGTTCGTGGCGGGGCCCGACGTCCTGTCCGACCTCGAGAATTCCGGCCGCATCGCCTTGCGATACACGGCTCGAGATCATTTCAATGGATCGCACGATCGTGTCGCGGGAATCTGCGATGCCAGCGGCCTGGTCTTCGGACTGATGCCGCATCCGGAGCGATACACCCGATGGTCACAGCATCCGACCTGGACCCGACTGGATCCATCGGTTCGATCGGGTGACACGCCGGGGCTCATGATGTTCAAGAATGCCGTCCGTCACGCGTTGGCTGCGGTGAGCTGAATCTCATGAAGAACCGGCTTGACACCTCGTCTCCAGGTCGGAAGAAATCGCCGTGTTGTGGTCGCTGTGGGTATGACCTGACCGGGCTTCCAACCCGGGCACGATGTCCGGAGTGCGGTGTGGTACGGGCGGCGGCGCGACTCCGCGATGCGAACTCCCTCGCCCGGTCCAGTCATGGAGTGATCCTCGGGGTCGCTTGGCGCGAGGTGGTCGTGTTCACGGCGCAGCTCGGTCTCGGATTGCTGGTGCTTTCGTCGATCTGGACCTTTCCGGTCTGGATCATGCTTTCGCTCGGGCTCAGCCCGCCGCTGGTCGCGTGGTTTCGTTGCAGTTCGGCGATGCAACCTCCCGAGTCCTTGACCCCGGCCCGACGGACCATTCGGAACTGGATCCTCGTTGCCAGCGTTCTGCCCCTCGCACTGCTCGTCGCGGCGGCGCTTCTGGGCGATGGTGTTCCGGCTCGATCGCTTGAGTTCCTGGGCTTCGCGCTGGCCATGCTGGTCGGCGGTGCGGCTGCGATCTTCGCCAGCCGGACTGCCTGGTGGATGCAGGAGGATGCTGCGGAGATGACCTTTGAGTCGGCGGCATGGTGCTACGTGTTGATGGTGTTCGGCCTGGTGATCATCGGTGGCTCGTATTTCTTCCAGCCGTGGATCAGCTTCGAGGACTTCGCGGGAAGAGCCCGATTCCCGATCTTCATCGGTGCGATCGGCTGGTGGATCTGCGTGGTCTTCGGAGATCTGAGAATGCTCATCGCTGCGCTGCAGAGTTTGAGCCACCGGGCGCAGTACGACGACATCGAGCGTCGACGAGCCGATCGACAGGAAGCGGCTGATCGCGAGTTCGACGCGCGATTCCGGGAGATGGACGGCAGGTGATCGGCGCGAGCCGGCCCGAGATCGAGGATGATCGACGCATGAAGAAGATTCGCAGTATGACCAAGGAGGCCCGCGGAGAGAACCCGGTTTCCGGCGGACAAGGCCGTCCATGGCTTGGCTCACACCTCTCCATCGCCGGGGGAATGCACCACGCGCTCGATGCCGTGACGGAGTTGCACTGCGACTGCGTTCAGGTCTTCACCAAGAATCAACGTCAATGGAAATCAAAGCCGTTGTCGGATTCCGACATCGAGGCCTGGAAGGCGGCGATCGAGCGGCTTGGATGGGAAGACACACCGTCACGTGTGGTGAGTCACAACAGTTATCTGGTGAACATGGCATCGCCCGATGCTGAGGGCTGGGAGAAATCGGTCACGCTTCAGCGGGATGAACTCGAGCGATGTGAAGCGTTGGGGATTCCGGCCTGCGTGGCGCATCCCGGGGCTCATCTGGAATCCAAGCGAAAGCCCGGTGACCCCAATCCGATCGGCGTCCCGCCGAACGCGGACGAGGAGAAGGGGCTGGCCAGGATCGTCAAGGCGCTGGATCGGCTCGAACACGAGACGAGGGGGTTCACGGTCCGGACGGCGCTTGAGAACACGGTGGGAAGCGGTACCAATCTCGGCTACGACCCTGGACAACTCGGATGGATTCGTGACCGCGTGAAGGTCCCCGAACGCGTCGGATTCTGCTTCGACACCTGTCACGCGGTCGCGGCCGGCCACGACATGTCCACGAAGGACCGAGCGGAGGCCGCCCTCCGCCGGATCGACGAGGCGTGCGGGCTCGACCAGGTGCTCGCGGTCCATCTCAATGACTCGATCGGGGTGCTGGGGAGCCGGAAGGACCGCCACGCCCATATCGGACATGGGACGTGCGGCGAAGCCTGTTTCGAGGCCGTTCTGCGGGTTCCGGCCTGGCGAGAGGTGCCGATGGTCCTCGAGACGGAAAAGGAGGGCGGTCTGGATGGTCGGTCCTGGGATGAGATCAACCTCGATACGCTTGGTTCACTGGCTCCGGGTACCTGATTGTGCCGACCTAAGGGGCGTGGGGGACTGGTCCTCCACTCGAGGCTCCTGACCAATCATGCCCCATCGAATCAAGATCATCGTTCTTCTGGCCGTCCCCGCGCTCCTCATCGCCTGCCAGGGTGGCGAGAAGAATGGCTCGCCACGCTCATCCCTTCCCTCTCCGACGAGAGTGGTGACCGATGTCCGCGAGCCGACGGCGGTGCAGAAGTTCCGCACCGACGAGGGCCGAGCCGCCATTGAAGATGGAGATCACTCCACGGCGATCCGGATCTTCGAAGAGCTGCTGGATGAGAACCCCTCGCTCACCGTGGCCTACATCGGCATCGGTGTGGCCTACGAAGATCTGGGTGAGTACGAGCGTGCGGAACCGGCGTTCGAACGGGCGACCCGTCTCGATCCTCGAAACTATGAAGCGCAACTCGGCTTCGGCGAAGTGCTTCAGGTTCTCGGAAAACTCCGCGACGCGATCCGGGCCTATCAGCAGGCGCTGTCGATCGATCCGGAAAGCGTCGACGCGCTGGTCGGCATGAGCAGTGCATTCCTCGGACTGGACATGGCGAGCAACGCGATCGCTCCCGCCGAGCGGGCCGTCGTGCTCGCGCCGGATGATGGTCGCGCCCGTGCGGATCTCGGCGAGGCGTACATGCGGGTCGATCGAATCGAAGACGCGATCGAGTCGTTCGAGATCGCGTTGGAACTCCTCGGCAACGAGCCGGCGGTGATTCGGAGCCTGGTCGAGTGTTATGCACGCGAGGAACGATTCGCGGAGGCGATCAACGCCGGGCAGGTACTCATCTCGATCGAGCCCTCGGCTCAGGCCTGGGAGCGACTCGGGCGGGCGTACTTCCGGCATGGCGACTACGACGCGAGCGTCGAGAGCTATCGCCGGGCGGTGGAGATCGACCCGGAGTTCTGGCCTGCGCTCAATGGAATCGGGGTCAACGAGCTCAATGCCTGGCTTCGATCGGGAAGAAAAGAAGTCGCGGCCCAAGATGCGGCCGGCGAGGCGTTCCGATCGAGCCTTCGGGTGTACCCTGATCAACCGAAGGTCGTCCAATTGTTGACGACCTACCCCCTCTGACGATCCCGGAAGACCCATGCGACCGATCGCCGAAGAGATCCTCGAGTTCTTCGACAACCCCGGCGACGATCCCTATGTGATCGAGCATCGGCACGAGGAATTCACCTCGGTCTGCCCGATGACCGGACATCCGGACTTCGGCACCATCATGCTCCGATATCAGCCGGCGGCGGTCTGCGTGGAGCTGAAGAGTTTGAAACTCTACTTCCATGCGTTCAGAAACGAAGGCATGTTCTTCGAGGCCGTCACCAACAAGATTCGTGACGACATCGCTCGGACGTCGAGTCCGATCTGGATGCAGATCGTCAGCGACTGGAAGGGACGAGGCGGCGTCAAGAGCCGGGTCATCGCGCCATGGGGTGATGTGCCGCCGGAATTCCGCGCGGGCTGATCGACTCAGCCACCGATGATCATCTCGAGATCGCCGAACTCGATGGGGAAGTTCGACTTCGGGGCGTCCGGAAGTTCGCCGACGGAGTTCGCTTGTTCCGGGGTCAGCGATTCCAGAAGTTTCCTCGCTGCGTTCTCGTCGATCTCGGTTCGAGCGAATCGGATCCGCTCTCGTTCAGACTGCTTTTTCTGTATCGCGGCCATGTCGAAGTCCCCGTCCATCAGGAGCATGGATCTGGCGGTGCCGCGCTCGATCGCGATCAGTTCGCGACAGGCTTCGATCCAGGCGTTGGTCCAGTCGGCTTGAAGTGCGAGGACCGCCGACCGTTGAGCTTCGGTGAGGTCGGGCAGGGCGATTGCCTTCGTGAACAAGGTTGCCGGGGAACGAGGGTCGCGGAAACACCGAGGCCAGGCCTGGCGGTCGACCTGAAGTTGAAACTCGGCCTCGATGTTCGAGGGCAGTGAGGCCGCAAGACGCGCCCGCCAGCTTGATTGGAGGTCGGCCACGCCATCCTCCATCGTTCCACGCCGTTCTTCGATTTCCCGCATTTTTCGCAGCAGATCGGTGTCGACGTCGAAGTCGATCGCCGTGGATCGGACGACCGCTCCGTCGAGGTCGATGTCTTCCGAAAAGGCGGCCACCATGTCCTGCTCGGCGAGTTGCGCGTCGCGTCCGACTTCGATCATCCCGAGCGTTCGGGCGACCATCGCGGGGGTGATTTCCTCCACGTATTCCCGGCTCAACCGCCCGAGCCGGTCATCCCAATCGGCTCTGGGCAGGACTTTCTCCAGCGCCTCCTCGAGATCCAGATTCGGGGTCTGGTCCCCGCCGGCTCCCAAGAACATTCCCCCGCCGCGCTCCAGTGATTCCACGGCGATCGTTCGTCGCCGCTTCATCATCAACGACTTGATCGCCTCGGGGGCGTCGACGACCGTTCCCAGATCCCGGAAGAGAGATGCGTCGAGTTCGTTCATGGCATGAAAGATCTCTTCGCGTTGTGCAGCCCTTCGTCGAACATCCGCCGGGTCGATGCGGGCCGGGCCACCAGGACCGAAGCGGGGCTCCTGACCCTCTTGATAGGCCGCGACGAGGTTCTCTTCGATCTCCAGCCAGCCATCTTGATACGTGATGAAGAGGACGTCTCCAATGGGTCGAGTGGCGTCGTCGATCTCGAGCTTCGTGAGCATCACGTCGAAGGTGGCCCGATCGATGGGGCGAGGGACGCCGGAGAGACCGCCGCTGACGAAGTTCATGGCGAACTCGCCGGCCTCGATCTGAATCGGCTCGGCGTTCATGGAGTTCCCGATCATCATGGTGCCGATGACGATTTCCTGACCCTCGCCGCCGCCCATGATCAAGTCGCCGATCCCTCCTTCGCGAACACGGTTGGCCAGGATCTCGGGCGAGAGATTCTGCAAGCGTGTTCGAGTGGAACGGTCCAGATCGGCGCGGGACTGACGGATCTCCGTCGAAGGGCGATCCGGACGGAGGCTGTCTCCGGCGTCGGTATTGACGGCGACGGCAACGCTTCCGATCTCCAGGATCGGTCCGGAGGAACCGGCTCGGATCTCGTCCTCGATCGCTTCGTTCAACTTGTCTTCCAGAGCACGATGCGACGTTCTCCAGTTCTCTTCAATCGCCGTGATTTCCGCGTAGGTCTCTTCCGGGAGCGAGCCTTCCTGGTGAGCGGCTCGGGCTTTCTCGAAGAGGGACGCAGGCGACTCGCGGTCCGGAAACGCCGACGGGTGTGACGCCGAAAGCCATGCATCGCGGAAGGTCGTGGCGAATGCTCGTTCGTCGGGACTGGAAAAGGCGTTCAGGATTCGATTCATCACCGAGCGATCGAGGCGCACGATGTCCGCTTGAAGCTCGCGAACCTCCATCGCTGCGTCCCGGCTGATCTGTTCCCGGGCGGCAAACCAGTCGGTCAGATCTTCAGCCGTCGCGAACTGGAGATCGAGTTCATCCCCTCCGGTCTCCGCGCTCAGGCCGGCGCGGATGAGTGGAAGCTCGATCACGGCGTCCGCGAGGGCCGCGAGGCGACTGGTTCGAAGCCGGTCGTGTTCCAGAAGGATTTCGAGGACTCTGGCCGACCGGGCAGGATCCCGGTCTTGCGCGATGTCCATCTTCGACGTGACCGTGGTGTAGACCTCGAGTGGCTCGAAGCGGATTCCGTTGGTGTAGCGTCGGCCGGCCAGCGCCCGGGATCTCGCCCTCGATCGGGTGGTTTGAATCCGTTCGACGATGTCCTGATCGATCCCCGCGTCACTCAATGCCGTGAAGAGCCCGCGGTCGAGTGCGGCGATTCTCATCACCAATCGACGTCGTTCTCTGGTCTGACGCCGAACCATCTCCGGATTCGAGGCCCCGGGCGTCTCCGATCCGGCCCGCTTCTCCTCCAACCAGGTCTCGACCTCGCCTTCGCGCAGCGTCGCCATGGAGGCGAGGTATCGGCCATGCGGATCGGCGGCGATCTCGCGGTCGGACACGTTCGCCCCCGCGGCAGTCAGCATCGCGGCCAAATCGGCCGAGGAGATGGGATCCGGCAGGCCACGAGCGCCCTGTGCGAGAGAATCGGAGGTGGCCGAGCCCACCATGATCAGAAGAAATGCGATTCTGAGGTGAAGAGTCATGGGATGTTCCAATTGGATCGAAAAGCGATGGGCAGGCATGTCTACCGTCAAGGATGGCGGAAGTTTCAGGCAAGCGAGGTCGAGGATGACGTTGAGGATGGGCGTCGCTCGCTCCAATTTACGCCGTCGGGAGTCATGGTGGAGGCGATGAGTCGGCGTCACGGTCTGATCGTGATCAGGATGCCGGTGCCTCTTCGGCCAAGCGCCGCAGTTCCGGATAGAAGCGGCGGATGGCGAGCGGGACGACGCTGCCATGAGTCGCCCCTGGCGCCAGTTCGACGTATCCCGGACCCTCCGGTTCCTCCAACCCGGCGCGGGCGGCGGTGCTGATCTCCATGAGACGTTCGACGGCGCGGTTCAGGTAGTACGAATCCGCGTCGCCGCAGATCAATCGCACGCGGTCTCGCAGGATGGGACCGTAGAGATCGGGGTCTTCGCGAACGAGGCGGGCGACGTCGTATCGACTCCAGTCTCGATCGATGACCGTACGGTCGATCACCCCGGTTTCGAGATCGAAGGCGGCGAGTGGAAGTCCACTGCTCGAGTCACGACCGGAGAACATCGCGTTCCAGGCGCCCCACTGTTCGCCGCTCGTGAAGTCCGGCGCCAGCGCTCGCTCCATCGCGATCTCCTCCTCGATCGTCATCATGACGTGGTCTTGCGCTTCGGTGAGTGGCGCCCGGTAGCTGGGTTGGAGAAGGCCATCCGCGTCGGTGAACAGAGTCTCGTCCGATGTGAGATCGACGGTTCCGAAGGCCGTGAAGTCGACCGGGTCCGGAGCGCTGGAAAAGCACCCGCCGAAGAACTCGGGGTGCTCGAGTTGAAGCCAGAGGCTCGACCAGCCGCCGCTGGAATGGCCCGTGAGGAAACGGGCCTCTGGTGATGAGACGAGTCGGAATCGATGTTCGAGCCAGGGAATGAACTCCTCCACCAACGCCGTGGAGCGAGGCCCGAAGTTGTCACTGTCGACGAAGCCGTGGTGGCCGAGGCGGTCCTCCGGATCGAGCACGATCCAGATGGCTTGAGGAAGGACCTCCCGCATCGACGGGTCATCCAACATCCGGGCGAATCGTGAGGCATCCCGGTGGTCACCGCCGAAGCCGGGAATCACGTAGATCACCGGCCAGAATCGGCGATCGGCATCGATGTCGAAGTAGGCCGGGGGAAAGGCGACGCCCGCTCGATGGGACACCGGTCGATCGAGCGCCTTGGACAGGATCGGGCTGTCGAGCTCGACCCACTCCAGGTTCGTTCGCTGGGGGAGGGGATCCTCTGGGATCATGGAGTCGATCGTGAGATCGAAGGCCTGAGTCGTTCCCGCCTGGAAGACGATCTCCTTCGACGGGGAGATCGGATTGCCGGCGGCGTCATGGCTCCGATCAAGTCCCAGATCAAGCACGGCTCGGGCGAGGAAGCGGCCTTTGAGACGATCGAGGCGATCCGGAACCATGACCGTCTCGGGCTGGCCGCTTCCGAGCAGGAAGACCTGGCCGGCCGTGATCTCGCTGGCCGCGACCGGAATCGACAGGATCGGCTGTGGTCGTTGGAAGAAGGGGGCAGAGAGGGGATCCTCCCGTCGCATTCGCCCGGTCCGCTCGCACAGGAGCACCAGCAGGCGTGCCTGAGCCTTTCTGTCGGACAGGAGGGCCAGACGAGCCTGGTCGGCCACCTCGGGGGCCAGAGTCACTCGGAAGACCGTCGCGGCCGGCGGGGGCGGTGCCGGTTCGACATCACGGATTCTGGAGGGTTCGGCGGTTGGAAGTGGCGTTGATTCCTGGAGCGCGGGACCCCCGAAGGCTGGAAGACCCATCCCCAGAGACGCCAGAACGAGGATCACACGCCGAGCGATGAGGCTCGTCGGTCGGGCATCGGCTCGAGGTCTTCGGTGTCCGAGAGAGGATCGCATCCTCAGATGCTACGGCCAGAAGGGCCAAGAGGGTGGTTCGATCGGGTCTGGGGCCTCTTCGGCCTTGGAAACTCGTTTTGGCCGCCTGATTGCGAGTTCAGACCCCGATCCAGCCGATACTTGAGCGGAGCCCCCACTCAGCGGCCTTGCCGGCTGTCTCCGTGTTCAGTGGGATTGTCGCTCTTTCCGGAACATCAAGCAGGATCTCGTATGCAGCCTCACTCAGTTCCAACGAATCACTCGATCCCCACTCGGTCCGACCGCTGGTCCAGACTGGGACTCATCGCCTCCATCGTCTCGATCTCGGTGCTTCAGGGCTGCATCGCGACGCCGACCTCCGGGCTCGAGCGGATGAACAACGCCGTGGTGTACGGCGAGATGTCCATCGATGACCCGGAAATCGTGGTCGCGACCCAGGGCCCGGTGGACGTCGACATCGATTCCTTCGGTGGCACGGTCGTCATTGAATCGGTTCCGGGCCTCCAGAACACCATCATCGAGCCGGTTCGCCGTGCTCGTCATGGGCACCTCCGTCGCGATGACGCCGCCTCGTCACTCGATGCGATGGATTACGTCGTCGAGTTGATTCCGGGCGATCTTGACCGTGAGACGGTGCGGATCGTGGCGACCAGCAACGACCCCGAGGAGCATCACCAGGGCGTCGACTTTCGCATTCGAACCGCGGATCTCGGGTCGGTCCGCGTTCGGACCGATCATGGCCGAGTCTGGGTGAAGAACAACACCTCCGGGGTCGATGTCCAGACCACTCATGGTGATATCCGGGTGATCACCGAGCATCCGATGAATGACCCGATCATTCTGGTCACCAAGGAAGCCGAAGTCGACTATCGCGCACCGAAGGGATCCACGGGAATCTACGACCTTCGCTCCATCGGCGGCCTCGTCTACAACCGATTCACGGAGGCTCGCGTGATCAGCACCTCTGCGGAGAACGGGCCCGCGATCTTCGTTGCGGAGGTCGGAGGCGGGTTGAATCCGGTCCTCGTCCGCACCACCTACGGCGATATTCGAGTCGCGGTCACCGAGAATCCGACCGGCGTCGGCCCGGTCATCATGGAATGACCTGACCGGATTCCGGTGGATCTCCGAGCCCTCGAGAGGACTGGATACGCCGTGCGCGACGTGCAAGATCACTGGTTCCGCCAAGCGAAACGCGAGGGCTATCGCTCTCGAGCGGCGTTCAAGCTGACGGAGATCGATGACAAGAAGAAGGTGCTCTCCAAAGGCGATCGAGTGCTCGATTGCGGCGCGGCTCCAGGCTCGTGGTGTCAGGTCGCCGCCCGCCGAGTCGGTCCTAAGGGGACCGTGGTGGGGGTGGATCTGAAGTCGATCGATCCTTCCGGCCTTCCGCCGAACGTCACCTTGCTGGAAGCCGACCTTCGAGAAATCGAACTCCAGTCCATCGGCGGCACCGTGTTCGACGTGTTGCTCTCCGACATGGCACCCGATACCACCGGTGATCACTTCGGCGACCATCATCGATCCATTCGGCTCTGCAACGAACTCCTCGATCGAGCACACATCTGGCTCCGCCCTGGTGGAAATCTGGTCATGAAGGTGTTCGAGGGAGAGGCCTACCGAGACCTTCTCGACCGCGCGGGATCGATGTTCAGCAAGGTCAAGGGGTTCAAGCCGGTCGCCAGTCGAGGGGAGTCGGTCGAGATGTTCGTGATCTGCTCCGGCCAGTTGTCGGCTTCGGAGCGAGATCAGCAAGGTGGCGGGTCGGCGGAAGCCGAACAGATCGCACCGCCCCGACCGAAGCCGCGGCCCGGCTGGAGCAACTGACGCTCGCGCACTTCCTTCGCCCCACGGAGTCGATCAAGGCGCAAGTGTTGCCGCTTTGACCGGACCGCGCCCGGCTTGAATCCGAACCAATCGACGAAAGCGGCCTTTGCAGGCCGTGAGTCCCGAGTCGCATGGTTGGCATGGGTATTGCCTCTCCTGATGGAACACGGAACCTTCCTCGGAGAACATCCATGCAGATCGGACCATCCAACCCTGAGCTTCTCAGCCCCGCCGGCCTCTCTAAGGTCATCGGTGCGGCATCCAACACCGTTCGCCCCGTGGAGGCGGCCCCTCCCACGGAAGCGCCACCCACCGCCGCTGGAACCCAGATTCTCGACATGGATGCATTCATGTCCGCTTGGGGAAGCGATGACCAGACCTGGGATGTTGATGGGTCCGGAACGGTCGACGGCATCGACCTCGGCCAGTTGCTCGCGGCACAGACCGCGGCGTCGACCGGTGATGCGGAATTGCAGGGACTTCTCGGAGCCTGGGGCTCCGCAGACCCTGATTGGGACTTCAATGCCGACGGCATCGTCGACGGCCAGGACCTCGGCATCTACCTCAATGGCGGCATTCCCTCGGATTCCGGTTCTTCATCCGAGTCCATGACCGTCGAGGGCTTCATGGAAGCCTGGGGCTCCGCCGACCCGATGTACGACCTCAATGGTGACGGAACCGTCGATGGCCAGGACCTCGGGCAGTATCTCGAGCAGCAGATGGAATCAACCGCCGATCCGAGTCTCCTGGATCAGTTCATGTCCGCCTGGGGAACTGACAACCAGGAATTCGACTTCAACGGTGACGGCATCGTCGATGGCATCGACCTCGGCATCATGCTCGAACAGGCCGAGGGAACGCAGCTTCCCTCTTCCGAGCTTCCCGGATCAGGCAGCACGAGCGAGGCGATGGTGAATCGACTCGCGGACTACGCGATGTCCCGACTCGATACCAACGGCGACGGTTTCATCCCGCTGGAGTCGCTGGACATCAAGGACGCCGCCAAGACTCGGTTCGATCTTGACGGTGACGGGCAGCTCTCACGGTCCGAGATGTTGTCGATGATCACGGCCGACGCGAAGCGATTCATGGCCGTCGAGGGGAACAACCTGATCGACTTCGCCTCCCGCTGGGAGCCAGTCTTCGATGCCGGGCAGGATAACGGCGGATGAACCCGATGAAACGTGCCGTCGGTAGTCATGCGGTTCGCCGGTTCGCTGATGGGCCATCCTCGGTCGGAGTCGATCCGGTGGTGATCGCTCGAATCGCGGATCGGGTCGGAGGGATCCTCTCGAGTCTCGGACACCAGACGATCCCGCCGAACATCTCGATGGTGCTCGAGCGTCTGAACCTGCCCGAGTCTTCCGTTGAAGCGGTTCTCGAACGCTTGAAGCAGACTCGATCGATGGGATCGGTCGAGCTCACCGCCTGACCTTCGATTTCAAATCCAGAATTCCCTGTCGGCGGCCCATGGCGATCACGCGATGGGCCGCCGGCGTAGGTGCGTTCAGACGAGAGTCTTGAGTCTCGCCACGACCTCTTCGACGTTCGCTCGGCTGTTGAAGGCGCTGATTCGGAAGAACCCCTCGCCGCATCGCCCGAATCCGGCGCCGGGTGTGGTGACGATCTGCGCCTCTTTCAAGAGTCGGTCGAACATCCCCCAGCTGTCCTGGCCCGACGGGCACTTGACCCAGACATACGGCGCATTCTCCCCGCCATGGACGGTGAGTCCCATTGCTTCGCAACCTCCTCGGAGGAGACCGGCATTGGTCATGTAGTGATCGATCAACATCGAGGTCTGTTCGAGCCCTTCCGTCGAATACAAGGCCTCGGCGCCACGCTGCACGGGCCAGCTGACGCCATTGCTTCGGGTGCTCCAGCGTCGACTCCAGAGCTGGTGCAGCGGCACGCTCCGTCCATCGCGGGTCCGGCCTTCGAGCGTCTTGGGAACCACCGTGTACCCACAGCGGATTCCGGTGAACCCGCCGTTCTTGGAGAAGCTCCTCGTTTCGATCGCGCACTTGTTCGCGCCGGGAATCTCGAAGATGCTCCGAGGCAGATCCGGATCTCGGATGAAGTTCACATAGGCGGCGTCATAGACGATCAATGCGTCGGTCTCGAGCGCCCACTCGACCCAGTCCTGGAGGCGCGGGTGGTCGATCGTCGATCCGGTCGGGTTGTTCGGAAAGCAGAGATACACGAGATCGACGGGTGACTCGGGTGGGCTCGGAACGAAGCCATTGGCTTCGTTGCCTTCCATGGTGACGAGCCCTTCGTATCCTCCGCCATCGAGCGGTTCGTCGGTGTTTCCGACCATCACATTGGTGTCGACGTACACGGGGTAGACGGGATCGGTCACCGCGACGCGGTTTCCGACGCCCAGAATCTCCAGGAGGCTTCCGCAATCACCCTTCGATCCGTCGCTGACGAAGATCTCGTCGTCGGTGATCCCGATGCCTCGGTTTCGATAGTCGTGTTCGGCGATGGCCTTCCGAAGGAAGTCGTATCCGGTCGGTGGGGGATACCCGCGGAAAGTCTCATGCGATCCGAGGTCGTCGATCGCGTCGTGCATCGCCGAGAGGACGGCCGGGACGATCGGTTCCGTGACGTCTCCGATGCCGCATCTGATGATTCGGCCTGCGATCGCGGGATTCGCGTCGACATATTCGTTCACGCGACGTGCGATTTCTGGAAACAGATATCCCGCAGCGAGCTTGAGGTAGTTTTCGTTGATGAAGACCATGCGGGCGTCGGTTCCGGAGTCTGGTTCTGCGGGATAACGGGGACCTGGGGGCGCAGCATACGTTCCCCGGAGGATCGAGCGGGGCGTGAACCAGGTCTGGAGGGCTCGGAATCTTCGTGGAGAGCTCGACCGCTCAGTTGGTCGGCTGGTGCAGTCGGACGGCGACCGCAGGCGGGAAGTTCGCCATGACCAACTGGCGGGAACCCCGATGTCGGCGATGCAGTCTCTTGCCGTGCGCGTCGATTCGTCGGAGGTTCCGCCTCGACTTCGGGCTGGTGATGGGCGCTTTTATGGCTCGGACGGCGGCATACTCGAAGTACGTGAGATCGCCGTCTTCGGCGAGAAGGCTGAGCATCCTCTTGAAGATGTCACGCACCAGCGGCGGCGGAAAATTGTTGAACGGGAGGCCGCAGATGATGTGGTCGAACGGGCCCTCGATCGGCGCGAGTTCGATCGGAGACTCGTGAAGTTCGACCGTCAAGTCCGGGTGCCGATCTCGAAAGGAATCGAGGAGGCGATTCTTGAGCACGCTGCAGAAGAACGGATTGATCTCGACGATGTGGAATTCGTCGCCGGGATGAATGGATTGGAGGATCCTCGACGTGAACGGTCCGGTGCCCGGGCCGACCTCGAGCACCCTCTTCGGGCCGCTTGATGCCCGAAGCGAACTGGTCATCTCGCGCGCGAGCTTGCGACCGCTCGGCCAGACGGCGCCGGTGTGCTTGAAGTTGCGGAAGGTCTGAGAGAGAAAATCAAACATGACTGATGCTCGGAGCGGAGTGTCACAGGATAGGGAGGAGAATCGGCCTCGGCTACATCTTGGGCCTCAGCACCGCGGAATTTCGTCGTACCTGTTCCGCGACTCAGGAAATGGCGGGTATGAACGAATCTCCACTCTTCAGATCCCGGCAGAATCTCGCGAAGATGCGTGCGATCGCATCGAGATCCTCCAGGCTGGTGAGCTCGACGGTGGTGTGCATGTAGCGAATCGGCAGGCTCACCAGACCGCAGGGGATTCCGCCGTTGCGGAGGAAGATCGCATCCGTGTCGGTGC
Organism: Phycisphaerales bacterium; assembly: GCA_014237965.1. Classification (GTDB taxonomy): domain Bacteria; phylum Planctomycetota; class Phycisphaerae; order Phycisphaerales; family SM1A02; genus UBA12014. The sequence goes on from JABABZ010000001.1 coordinate 32,235, forward strand.
CGGAACGTCCCGGAGTCGCGGACCGTTGAATCTGAATATCCTCGGCGGCCGCTGCGGCGAGCAGTTTCTCGACCACGATCGGTTGCGCAGGCCCGCCCACCGCGATCTTCGGGCCGCCGGACATCTTGAAATCGCCATGTCGGTTCCGGTCGATGCCGGGCGTGTCGGTCGCGTGCCCGACGTCCGTGACGAGGGCGACGTCCGGCTTGAGTCCGTCCGCGATCATCGCGGCGCCGTGAAGTCCGACCTCCTCTTGAACGGTGCTGACCGCCACCACGTTGCACTGCAGTTTCTCGCGATCATCCGCCAGCAGTCGGAGCGCTTCCGCCGCAGCCCAGGTTCCGATGCGATTGTCGAGTCCCCGGGCGAGAATCATGTCCTCGCCGAGCAGCATCGATCCGTCCGCGAACACGCCGGGATCACCGATGTTCAATCTTGCAGAAGCCTCTTCCTTCGATCTGCAGCCGATGTCGATGAAGAGTTCGTGGAGTTTGCGCACCTTCGCATCACGACCGCGATCCTGAAGGTGGATCGCCGTCGCGCCGATCACGCCCACGACGGGTTCGTCGACTCCCTCGACGCTCGATACGAATCGAATCCGCTTTCCAACGATCGAACCCGCGTCGATTCCGCCGATCTGGCGGCAATAGACGAACCCCTTGTCATCGATGTTGTTGACCATCAAGCCGATTTCGTCGGCGTGGCCGCAGATCGCCACGGTGGGCGCGGCGTCGTGACCGCACTCGAGGCGGGCGAAGCAGTTTCCGTAGGCATCATTCCAGGTCGAGGTGGCCGATCGGCTCGCTTCTTCAAGCCAGAGGCGTTGGCCGGCGGTCTCGTGTCCGGAGGGCGACGGCGTGTCGAGGAGACGTCGCAGGAAATCGAGTGATTCTTTTCGCATTCGACGATTCTAACCGCAGCGTCAGCCGGGCATCGAATCGGCAAAAGGAAGGCGATTTCAATCGCTGGAGGGTCGCTTCGGTCGTGCCTTGAGCCGGGGACCCTTGAAGTCGAACATCGTTTCGGCATCACGGACCGTGGCAGGTGAGTCATTTCCCGGCTTGGCGGGAGTCGAGTCTGCGATTCGTGTATCAAGTGGATCCAGCGATCGCGGGGTTGACTCGGCCCGGGTCGAGATCGGCTCGGCGACTCGCGATCCGAACGAGGTGTCGGTGGAGATCCCTTCCACTCGCTTGGAACGGGCGTCGTCGATCGATCGCTCCATTCTCTGCAGGATGGCCCGCATTCGGTTGCTGGGGTCGTTTGGTTGCCGATTCATGGTTTGAAGTCCTTCTTTTCGAGGTCAAGGTGAAAATCGGACCTTGAGCGGTCCAACTTCCCTCTTGTTCCGACTTTCGCGGCGATCAATTGCCGGACCATGGCGGACAGGTGGCGCAATCGGATCAGATGGAACTCGACGGCCAGTGGACGATCTGGGAGGAAGTCGATGGAAACCGCTGCCGGAGCGGGCGGTAGACTGAGGCCGAACGCCCCCCTTGACTCCTGAGACGCCCTTTCGGCGACGCACGATTCAAGACTGAACAGTCGGTGATTTTGGAGATTCGTCATGAGCCGTCGACCTTCGATTCGTTCTGTCCTTCGCTTCGCCCTTCTGACGGGGGCGATCGGCCTTCTCAGCTCCGGGCTCACGGTGGCCACTGCAGCGGCAGCGGTCTTCGGGAACTCCGGAACTCTTCGGGCGGAAGGAAACGTCGACCTTCCTCGATTCCCGAGCATCAGCCCGGATGGAGAGACCGTCGTCTTCAGTTGGCGAGGGGACCTTTGGAAGGTTCCTTTCGGGGGCGGAACCGCGACGAGACTCACCAGCCATCCAGGCCGTGATCATGATTCGGCCTGGACGCCGGATGGTTCCATGATCGTGTTCGAAAGCGATCGAGATGGGACCACCAATCTCTGGAGAATGGCCCCGGACGGCACCGGACTGCGGCGAATCACGGATCTTGACACTTCGGTGGCCCTCGGAGGGGTCGGGCACGATGCGGACGGGGAGGTCGTGGTTGGATTCACGGGCTATCTCGAGGGCGATCTGTATCGTTCCCCGCGGCCATACGAGGTTTCGATCGAGGGTGGCGAGCCTCGTCGGCTGCATGACGCGTTCGGTGGTCTGAACGTCCGAAGTCCCGATGGGACCCGGGCCGCCTTCGAGCGGGGCAACGCGAAGTGGGAACGTCGCCACTATCGAGGTGACGACCGTCGAAACGTGTGGATTCACGATGGCGTGGAAGGCGGCTTCTCCCCGTTGACCGACTGGGAAGGAAACGATGGGAAGCCGCGATGGTCGGGCGATGACGCGGTGTTCTTCCTCTCCGATCGTCAGAACTCGACTCACAACATTCATCGTCAGCCGCTCGGTGGGGGAGAGGCTGAGGCGATCACCGACTTCGAAGAGATCGACGTCGCCGGTTTCGACGCCACCGCCGACGGACGAAAGATCGTCCTGCATCGTTGGGATTCCCTCTACACGATCGATCTCGATGATCCGGACTCGGTACCCCGCCCGCTGGTCATCATGGCGCCGGAAGACGCGCTCGACTCGGAGGAGAACCTCGACATCTCCCGACGGGTGACCGAGTCGGCGCTCAATCCGGATGGAAAGTCGATCGCGGTGATCGCGTATGGCGAGGTGGTGGTCCGCGGAACGGATGACGACTCGCTCTCACGTCGAGTGACCGAGACGCATGGTCGCGAGCGTGATCTCGCGTGGAGCCCCGATGGAACCACGCTCTACTTCACCTCCATGAATGGTGGCAATGCCTCGATCATGACGGCGACCGTGGCGCGGACCCGCGACGAGATCAAGCAGAACTATGCGGATCGAACGGCCCCCGAAGAAGCCGATGAGGAAGTCGAAGAGTCGACCGACCCTGAAGCCGAGGGTTCGAAAGACGACGCAGATGGGAACGCCGGGCCGGATGATTCGCCGGCGGAGGCGTCCGAAGCGAAGCCGGCCGAGGGGGACGCATCGTCCGAGGACGATGCCGAGTCGAAGAAGGACGCGGAGTCGGAAGGCGATTCGGCGGCGAAGGACGATGCGGAGGCCGAGGATGAGTCCGATCCGCTCCTCGACCCGGCTCGGTGGGCGGATGCGGTGAGTTTCGAACTGACTCCTCTGCTCGACGCCGGTACCAACGATCATCGGGCCCTGCCATCGCCGGATGGCATGAAGCTGGGATTCATCCGTGGTCTTGGCGATCTGATGCTCTTCGATCTGGCCACCGGGGAGGAGACGTTGCTTCGAGCCGGATGGGATCGCGGCATCGAATTCGAGTGGAGTCTCGATTCGGCCTGGATCGTCTTCGATCAAGCCGACATGAACTTCAATCAGGACGTCTTCATCGTGCCGAGTGACGGGTCGGCGGCGCCGATCAACATCTCCCGGCATCCCGACAACGACGGCGGCGCCAGGTTCTCCGCGGACGCGAAGGTGTTGGCGTTCTCCAGCGAGCGCGATGGCGAGGAGTACGACGTCTGGTACGTGTTCCTTGATCGTGAGTTGGAGAAACTGGCCGAACCCGAACTCGAAAAATACTTCGAAGACGCCGGCAAGGCGGCCAAGAAGAGGAAGCCGCTTGATCCGAACAAGGTGCGGAAGGCACTGGCCGCGGCCGCCGCGGCCGCGGTGACGGACGCCGAAGGCGAGCCGGATCCGGACGCGTCGAACCAGGTGGCTGAGGGCGAGGGATCGGAGGAAGAGGCCGATGCCCCGCCGTTCACGACCGAGGATCTTGAGACGGCGTATCTGCGACTTCGGAAGTTGACGAGTCTTCCGGGGAACGAGACGCGACTCACGATGCTGTCGGCCGGAAACGCCGTCTTGTTCAGCAGCAGCACGTCGGCTCCCGGAGTCTCCGGACTCTATACGGTCAAGTGGAACGGTACGGGTCGGAAGCGGCTCGGCGATTCGGTTTCGATGATGGGGCTCTCCGAAGACGGCGGGCGACTGGTCGCCGTCGGATCGGGGTCCGCCAAGACCATCGACGTTGGAAGCGGCAAGGTGACTTCGTACCCGATCAAGATGCGCATTCGACTCGATCTCGAGGCGCAGTCGAGCGAGAAGTTCCTCGAGGCGGCCGGGATCATCGGCGCGATCTTCTACGATCCCGAGATGAAGGGGCTGGACTGGCCCGCGTTGACCGAGCGATATCACGAGCTCGCCCGGAAGGCGAGAACCGCGGATGAGTTCAACTGGGTGGCCAATCGACTCATCGGCGAACTCAGTTCCTCCCACATGGGAATCCGGGCCCGGGCCGAGACGATGCCGCTGTCACAGTCGATCGGTCGCCTCGGCGTCGATCTCGAAGTGGTGGACAACGGCTATCGAGTCACCGGGATCATCGAGGGTTCGCCGGCGGTGGAGACCGAGATGCCCTTGCAGGTCGGTGACGTGATCACCGCGATCGATCTCGAGCCACTCGATCTCGATACGACCCCTCCGGACACCGTCGGCGGCCGCCTTCGTGGAAAGAGCGGTTCCGAGGTGATCCTCACCGTGCTGCGGACCGAACCGGCATCCGAAGACGGGACGATGCAGGATCCGGTCGAACTCGATCTCCTCCTCACCCCGATCTCGAACAGTGCCGTTCGAGGTCTCGTGTATCGAGCGACTCAGCGTCGTCGTTCGGCGCTGGTCGATGAATGGTCCGGCGGTCGGCTCGGATACACCCACATTCGAGGAATGAACCAGCCGTCGCTCGACGAATTCGAACGAGACATCTTCGCCGCGGCGGAAGGCCGGGACGGACTCATCGTCGATGTCCGGGACAATGGCGGCGGTTGGACGACGGATCGACTGCTCGCCTCGATCATGGCTCGTCCGCATGCCTACACCGTCCCGAGGGGCGCGGATCCGTCGATCACCGGAACCTATCCCCAGGACCGGCTCTACATCCAGCGATTCATGCTTCCGATGAACATGCTCTGCAACGAGAAGAGTTATTCGAACGCCGAGATCATCTCCCATGCATTCAAGACCTTCGAACGTGGAACGCTGGTCGGGCAACGGACCCATGGCAGTGTCATCTCCACCGGTGGAACTTCGCTGATCGACGGCACCTCGGTACGACTTCCTTTCCGAGGGTGGTATCTGGAGAGTGGCGAGGACATGGACAACAACGGCGCCATTCCCGACATCGTGGTGACGCAGACTCCGGAAGATGAAGCGGCTGGAATCGATGCGCAATTGAAGGCCGCGGTCGACGATCTGATGAAACGGCTCGACGAAACATCGCCATGACGCCCGTCGCGGGATGGTGGGCGGGCTGTTCAATGTCGTTGGCAGTCGCCGCGTCGTGGGGGGTGCCCGGATGCGACGGCATGGAGACACGCATGTCGGATTCTGGAGCGACCGAGGCGGAGATCTCACAAGTCCAGAGCATGGCCTCCGACTGGCGATGGGAGCATCGACTCCTCGTGGTCGCCGTGGGATCGAACGGCGAAGCATTCGACCGGCAGCGGGCCATCGTCACCGAAGCGAGTGAAGGGTGGCTTGATCGTGATCTTCTGTTGATCATGCTCGCGGACGAGGAAGGCTGGGTCATCGCCGATCCCTCGTCCGCTCGATCGAACTGGAGGGCTCTCTCGGCGGGAGAGGCTGCCGTGTTCCGGCGTCGTTACGATCTTGGCGAGGTGGAATTCGAAGCGGTGCTCGTCGGCAAGGATGGCGGCGTGAAGGCCCGGTACCGTGAGACCGTCGATCCGTCGACGATCTTCCCTTTCATCGACGCGATGCCCATGCGGATGGGCGAAATGCGGGAGTGATTCGAATGACCAAGGCAAGTCTCTTCTGTGTTCTTCTCCTCCTGGCCATGGCGCCCGCCGTGGCCTCGACCACCGGCGACGCGCTTCCGGACCGCCCCGACATCCTGCTGATCCTCATCGACGATCTTGGATGTCGAGATCTTGCATGCGAAGGTCACGCGACACATCGGACACCGAACATCGACGCGCTTCGGGCGGGGAGCATTCGCTTCAGGCACGCCGGATGCAACGGGCCCAACTGTTCACCGAGTCGCGCGGCGCTGGTCACGGCCCGACATGGAAGCCGGACCGATGTTCATACCGTCGGGAACGCGGATCGAGGGAAAGCCGCTGATCGGCGAGTCAAGACGCCGAAGAACGGGTTTCGAATCCGCGAAGAGGAGCAGACGATCGCGGAGACGTTGGGTGCCGCCGGATATCGAACCGGTTTCGTCGGGAAGTGGCATGTGAGTGATGACCCGACGACGCAGGGATTCGATCGCAATGTCGCCGGCAACAAGGCCGGCCATCCCAAGTCGTATTTTCCGCCGTATCGAAACGCGGATCTGAAAGACGGGCCAAAGGGCGAATATCTGGTCGATCGTCTTGCCTCCGAGACCGTCGCGATGATCAAGTCGTTCGAGTCGGCATCGAAGGAGGACGGGCGTCCCTGGTTCGTGATGTACGCACCGTATGCGGTTCACACGCCGATCCAGGCGAGCGCAGAAGCGGTGGCGGCGATGAAGGCACGGCATCCGGGGATGACCGATCGGTCGGCACGCTACGCGGTCATGGTCGAGGCGACCGACCGGGCCGTGGGATCAATCCTGGCCGCCGTCGATGCGGAACGCACGGTGGTGTGCTTCGCAAGTGACAACGGTGGTCTTCAGCCGGTCACCGACATGTCACCGTGGAGAGGCGGGAAGGGGATGCTCTACGAGGGTGGGGTGCGAACACCGCTGTTCATCCGGGCCCCCGGGCTTTCCGCACGTGATGTGGAGACGCCGGTACAGCTCTTCGACGTCCACCCGACGCTGGTCGAACTTGCCGGGGCCGCGATGCCGGTCGACCGACCGATCGATGCCGTGTCGCTGGTTCCGGCGCTCCGTGGGAATTCCCTGAATCGTGGCCCGTTGTTCTGGCACTTCCCCGCCTACCTCGAGGGCCGCGATGCCGAGAGTCACGAGCCGGGGCGGCCGTTCCGGACCACGCCGTGCGGTTCGATCCGCGAGGGACGATGGAAGCTCATCGAGTGGCTTGAAGATGGAGATGTGGAACTCTTCGACCTCGAGACGGATCCGGGGGAGCTGGTCGATCGGAGCAAGGCCGAGCCGGAACTTCGTGATGCCATGCTCGGGAGGCTTGCGGCCTGGAGGCTCCGGGTGAATTCCGCGATGCCCACGCCCCTTCCAGTCGTTCCGTCTTCGCCGGACTCGAATTGACGACCTGATCGATCGAAAAATCACCAGTCGCCGGCGTACTCGGTATCGAAGGATCCGGCCTGTGCCGCGGTCAGCTCGTGGAGCCGTCGTGCGATCTGGCGGAGATGGAGCGCATCATGTGCAGTCCAGGCGGCGAGAATGTCGCCGGCGCGGATGCTCCCGAACTTCACATGGGTCTTCTCGACGTTGAAGTCCTCGTCGACCACGGTCCGGAGCCAGTTCACTTCGGTGCGTCGGACGGCCCTGAACTCGCGGAGCATGGTCTGGAGGTCACGCGACCGGTAGTCGCGATCTTTCGCGGCGGCGGTCGGGTCGATTTCCGGCCAGTCCGCGTCCGGGGCTTCGAGCGTCATTCGCAGTCGCGTACCGAAGTCGTCGAGATCCTCATCGACGAGATGGCAGATGATCTCGAGGATCGACCAGTCCGATTCGGAAGGACGCCATCGAGCATCCTCGGGACTCAGATCGGCGAGGAGCGCCACGATCGAGTCGGGAGTTCGTTCGAGCCGGCTGATCATCCAGAGGATGTTCATGTCTGAATTGGACCACGACCACGCGAGGCGCGTCGGAGAAGCGGCGATTCGGGACGAGAATCACGCTTCAGCGGCAGACGCCGTTCGATTCAATCCGTCTCTTCGGCGTCTGGATTGTCGATGTCCGGTGGCGGTGGTGCCGCCGCCATCGCGACGTCATCAAGCTCGGTGAGTCGGGCGCGAGCGGCGTCGGCGACCGAGTCGTAGATGCTCGCCAGGAGTCCGACCAGAGGAAAGCGTCCATCCAGGGGCGCGTTTCCCAATCGTCGGAGCAACGCCTGTGGGGCGTGTTCGATCCGACGTTCGCGTTTGAAAGCATCGAGTCCGGGACCAGGGCTCCAGAAGGTCTCGAGCGACTCCTCCATCGCAGGGAGACCGCGAACGGATGCGGCGGCTCCCGGAATCGGATGCGCGCGACTCACGCCGCTGGTCGCCAGCAGTCGGGCTTCCTGAAGTCGTTCGAGAAATCGCGGTCCGAAGAGCCCGCGAAGGGTGAGGATCAAGAGTGGATCCCCGTCCATTCGTTCGGCCATGAGGTAGGCGGCAGTGACCGCATGCCGGCACTTCTGCTGGCCGCAGTTGCAGGCGAATCGAATCTGCGCGGGATCGGGAAGCAGGGTGACCCCGGCCGCGGCGAAGGGCTCGGCGATCTCCGGCGACACGTCGCCCGAGACGAGTTTCGCGGTGTATCTCGCTTCCCGCGCCATCGAGTTGACGATCTCATCCCAGCCGTCACGACTGATCGGATCGAACTCGATTCGAAGTTCGTGCGGTCGAGCCGCCACGTCCTGCACGGTCGCGGTGATTCGAGCCGGCTCCACATTGAGGAGAATGGTCTGGCCCTTGCGAGCGAACTCGAGTCCTTCGGAACGCGCGGCGTCATCGAAGTCGGAGAGCACGGCCTCCAACCAGGGGCCGGCGGGCCAGTTGAAGACGATCTCCTCGTCCTTGGAGCGGAGGCGAATGCCGTTCCTGACCTTTCGAGGCGTGTCTTCCCGGCGTCGGAATCCTTCGTCACGGCTGGTGATCACGCTTCATCCTCCTCGACGCCGGTCTCGCGGAGTGCAAGCACGTCGCGCAACTGGTTGGAACTCAGTTCGGTCAACCAGGACTCGCCGGCACCGATGATTCGGCGAGCGAGGTCCGTCTTCTGTTCGATCATCTGGTCGATTCGTTCTTCGAGCGTGCCCGACGTGATCATCTTGTGGACGTTCACGGTCCTGGTCTGCCCGATTCGGAAGGCCCGGTCGGTGGCCTGGTTCTCGACCGCGGGATTCCACCAGCGGTCGAAGTGAACCACGTGATTCGCGCTGGTCAGGTTCACGCCCACGCCGCCGGCCTTGAGGGACAGGATGAAGATCGGTGCCGCTTCTCGGTTCTGGAAGCGTTCGATCATCTGATCGCGTCTTCTCTGCGGCGTGCCGCCGTGGAGGAACAACGGCTCCATGTCGAATTCCTGCCGCATGATCGTGGTCAGGAGATGCCCCATCTGCCGGAACTGGGTGAAGATCAACGCCTGATCGCCGGCGGCGACGACTTCTTCCAGAATCTCGACGAGCCGGATGCTCTTGCCGGATCGCTGGCTCAGTCGTTCGCCCTTCGCGGGCGCGAGGTCGGTCTCGCGAAGGAAGTGAGCGGGGTGATTGCAGATCTGCTTGAGTCGGACGAGCCCCGAGAGCACGAGTCCGCGACGTCGGATACCCGTCGCCTCGTCGACCTTCCGAAGCATGTCCTGCACCACGGTGTCGTAGAGTTTCGCCTGTTCCGGGGTGAGCTGGACCTGTTGTCGGTTCTCGACCAGCGGCGGAAGATCGTCGGCGACGCCATCGTCGGTCTTGAGACGTCTCAGGATGAACGGGCCGACGAGCTGCTTCAGCCGTTCGGCGCGGCGCTCGTCGCGATGGCGTTCGATCGGGATGGCGAATCTCCGACGGAAGTCGCCCTGCGGCCCGAGGAAACCCGGGAGGCAGAACTCCATGATCGACCAGAGCTCCGTCAGGCGGTTCTCGACCGGCGTACCGGTGAGCGCGATCCGATGACGACTCTTGATCGACCGGATCGCGGTGGCCTGCTTCGTGGGTGGGTTCTTGACGTGCTGGGCTTCATCGAGCACCACTCGTTCCCACTTGACCTCTTCGATCCACGGTCGATCCCGACTGACCAACGCATAGGTGGTGACCACGACGTCGCAGTTGTTGGACTTCTCCACGAACCCTTCGCCGACCGGTCGGTCAGGGCCGTGCTGCACATGGACTCGAAGTTCGGGTGCGAACCGTTCCAATTCCCGCCGCCAGTTGCCGGCCACGGACATCGGACAGACCAGGAGCGTCGGAGAGACGGCACCCGGCCGGACTTCACGCTCGTGCTGCAGCAGCGCGATCATCTGAATGGTCTTGCCGAGCCCCATGTCGTCGGCAAGGCACCCACCGAGACCGAACCGGTCCAGGAAGGCGAGCCAGGCGAGTCCGCGCTCCTGGTAGGGGCGGAGGGTCCCGTTGAAGTTCGCGGGAACCTTGATCGGTCTCGCCGAATCGTCGGGGATTCCATCCTCGCCGAGCAGTTCGGTGATCCAGCCGTCGGTCCGGACGCCGGTGATCGGCGGCATCTCGCCGTCCTCTTCGCCGACGGAGGCAAGTCGAAGCACTTCGCCGAGGGTCGCGGCGCCGCCGGGATGCTTGTCGAGGAAGACCTTGGCCCGCTCGAAGTCCTCGGCGCGGATCTCGACCCAGGAGTCGCCGACGCGAACCAACGGGACGCCGTTCTCCGCAAGTCGGCGGAGTTCTTCGAGGCCGACGTTCTGATCTCCGATCGAGATCTCCCACGAGTAGTCGACGAGGCTCGAGAGGCCCATCGCCGGAGGAGCTTCCGCATCGCCATGGGGCTCGATGATCATTCTCACGCCGATGCGACTCGTGGTGCTTCCCCACCAGGACGGTGCCAGCACCTCGATGCCCGCCTCCTGCAGAATCGGTCGCGCATCCTGCAGGAACGCGTGTGACTCGGCGGTCGTGAGTTCGATGCCGGTGGGATCGATCTCTTCGAGGACATTCTTCAATCTCGGCCAGATCCGTTCCGCTCGGCCGAGTTCGGCGAGCAGCAGATCTCCGGGGGTCTCCTCGGAACCGACCACGGAGGCAAGGCGGCCTCCGCCGCCATCGGCCCAGATGTCCGCGGCGTCCACGATGATCGGCGGGTCGTCGGTGACCAGGAGGTGGAATCCCAGCGGCCATCGTGCGTTCTGCAGATCCTCCGGGGTCGCATCGAGGACGCCTTCCATCGGCTCGGTCAGTTGCAGGCAGAGTCGGACCGCTCGTCCTTCGACCGGATCGATGAGTCCTCCCAGCCAGAGTCTCGCGCCTCGGGTCACGTCGACGAGGGTTTCACGCGATGCCTGGACGTCTCGTTCCTCTCCGAGCAGGCCGGTGAGGAGTGCGACCTGTCGATCGGCATTGGAATCGCGATCCTCGATCGCATCGAGGTAGTCCTCGGCCACGAGGGTTCGACGGACGAGTCCATCGATCATGGATTCGAGCGCCGACTCGATCACCGTCCATCGATCGGGCGCTGATGCGCCGGAGGTGGAGAGCGCGATCGGAGGAATGGCCGATGCGAGATGGCCGAGTGGTTCCGCGAGTTCGGAGTCCGCGAGCCAGGGGACCCAGCGGCCTTTCAGCGGTCCGCCTTCAGTCTGGATCACCGACGGGACGAAGCGTTGATCTGCCAGCAGTTCGAGTGCGAATGTGGAGACTTCCGACCAGAATCGGACGTCATGGCCGGGCAGCACGTCGTTGATGGGCTGTTCGACGATCCGCGTGAAGAAATCGACTGCGGTGGCCGCGTCGATCTGCAGGCAGGGGACTTCGGTCTTGACGAGAGAAAGGTCTTCGGCGTTGGGGACCGCGAGGGCGAGCTTGGTCGCGACCACGAGTCCGGGCACAGGTTGTCGAGATGCGCCGTATCCTCGGTGAGGAAGAAGGAGATGAAGCGGTTTCTCCGCCGGGACTTCGGCGTTCTGCAAGGAAGTGCCGAGCCGTTCGCGAAGATCTTCGATGGAGGCGGCGAACGGATGAAGCGTCGTCGTTCGGATCTTGGTGGCCACCACCGTCGGGTTGCTCGAAGAATCGACGGTCTCCGCGGAGGAGTCGGACGTCGCCGAAGCGCTGGAGTTCTTCCAGGCCGAATCGTCGTAACGATCGACTCGTTCACCCCATAGGAACCACGCGTCGCCGCTGGTCACTCCGTGCAGAACAATCGTCGGAATTCCGGAAATGACTGCCGACCTCCATGTCGCGACGGCGTGTCGCAATTCGAATCTTCAAAGCCCGTTCCTGAGCCTTGAATTCATCCCACGTCTTCGGGATCGTCAGGCCGTGCGGCGTGCGACGATCATCAAGCGACCCGAGCCATCGTGCTCCGTGGGGGATCACGGGGTTCGGAGTGATTCCGCTGGGGCTCGAACCCAGGACCTGGCGATTAAAAGTCGCATGCTCTACCAACTGAGCTACGGAATCCCGAGTCCCAAAGTGTAGTGGACGCCGCGTCTCCCACGGGCCGCTTGTCGCCCGATCCTGAATTCGTCCACACCGCCCCGCCCATCGAAGTCGGGTTCCGTCGAGTGGCAGAGGCGGCCCGGGGCTCGTGGCCGCTCCGCCGAGATCAGACTCGATGCGGCGGGCGGGCTTCTGAGTGGGCCTGAATGGCTTTTGAGGCGTTTTTTATAGGACGCGGTTCTCAACCGGATCCGAGGTGGTCCCCGGGGAGGAGGGATTCAGGCGGTCGGCGCCGCAAAATCTCGGACTCAACCTCCCAACATGCAGAATTCCCAAGGTCGGAGTGAATACGGGCCTCTCAGACGTCGATGGCTCTCTCGCGGCGGAATCCCCGTCGCTCGGAGACCCTCAATCATGTTCATCAACACTCCTTCACGATCGTCCGCCTCCACCACGCAGTCTGGTGCCGGCTCTCTCATCCTCTCGTTGATCGCCGCGGTCGGTACCGCCGCTGTGGTGATCCAGATGGGTGGCTGCGCCAGTGGCCCTGACGAGTCGACGACTTCCATGTCCGATGCCGGTACACCCGACGTCGTGGCGGAAGCGACGGACGCGGATGGTCAGCCCTGGGCATCGCCGACGTACCGCAATGGTTGGTACGAGGACTTCTCGAGTCTCGAGACCAGAGAGGCCGCGGCCAACGATGCTCCCGTCCAGACCGTGGACTTCGAGCAGCCGGAGGTGGTGTTCACCGCATCCAATCAGCCGATCGCCGACCGAAGTGCGGTTCGGATGAGCATGCTTGCGAGCTTCGGCGGAAACGTCGATTCGAGCGACTGGTCCGGTGGTGACACCAATCTCGCTCAGATCAGTTTCGCTGCCGAAGGCGCCGACTTCGATCCCGATGTCTCCTCCGGAGGAGATTGGGTCGTCTTCGCTTCCACCCAGCACCGAACCGATGCCGACATCTACCGGAAGTCGATCGACGGCCGAGTCGTCACGCAGTTGACGACCGATTCCTCGCAGGACGTGATGCCCGAGATCGCTCCGAATGGCAAGCGGATCGCCTTCACCAGCGATCGAAACGGAAACTGGGACGTCTTCGTGATGTCCGTCGACGGTGGGCCGGCGATGCAGGTCACCTTCGACAACGCCCATGAACTTCACCCCACCTGGTCGCCGGACGGCAAGAAGCTCTGCTACTGCCGATTCAACGATCGGACTTCGGAGTGGGAACTCTGGACCGTGTCGTTCGATCGCCCTGGTGTGCGTACCTTCATCTGCGAAGGCATGTTCCCGCGGTGGTCACCCGATCCGTCGCAGGATCGCATCCTCTTCCAGCGATCCCGAAAGCGGGGGAGCCAGCTCTACGGAGTCTGGACCATCGACCTTTCCGACTTCGGTGGTGCGAATCCGACCGAAGTGGTGGCCGCCGGCGATGCCGCGATCATGCATCCCGCCTGGTCCACGGACGGGTCCCGGATCGCGTTCACCTCCGTCGAGAATCCTGAAGTCACTGAAGACGGCATGCCCGTCGAGAGCGACATCTGGGTGATCAACGCCGACGGAACGGGCCGGATGGCGCTCACGTCGGGTGGATTCCGAAACATGCGGCCCACCTGGGCCACCGACGGCCGCGTCTACTTCACCAGCAATCGTGGCGGCCTGGATGTGATCTGGGCGGTCGCCGGCGGAACCTCGATGTTCTCGCCGGAGTTCGATTCCGGACTGGAAGCCCCGAATGCGGTCGTCGGGGCCGGAGACGGCTTCGACGAGCACTGAGCATTCGAAGCATCCGGACATCCCATTTGAGTACTCGATCCGCGGGGTCGGCCATTCAGGGCCGGCCCCGCGGTCATTCTCACGGTCCGAACCCGCTCATTTGCCGTGGGATGGGCCGGCCGGCGGAAGGCTCTCGGATGGTTCTTCCTTTTCTCCCGTTCTCCCGAGAGATCGGCCGATGAAACGGATCGTACGGATGGGAGACATCCGGACGTCGCCCATCGCGAAGTCACACAGGCAGGATGCCATGGCAACCGTATTCGTCTCAGATCGCCGACCGGCCACCCGCCGTGCCGACCGAAGTCCTCGAGTTCCCTCCAAGGGATTCCGGAGGCATCTTCGGTCCGTCCGGCTCGCCGGTCTCATCCTGCTTGCCGGCTCGTTCGGCTGCAAGACGGAGCCTGATCGGCTGTCAGGGCCTTCCGCCCCGGCGGCGCCCTACGCGGCCGTCTTGATGGTCGCACCGTTCACCAATGAGTCCGGCGTGGACATGAGGCCGGATCTCCGGGCATCGGTTTCCGACAAACTGGTCACCTCGCTCAACGCAGTCGATGGGTGGCAGGCCGTTCCGCTCAACCGCACGCTTCAGGCGATGCAACAACTCGGATTGGGTGAAATCCGATCCGTCGATGAGGCTCGAGCCGTTCTGCAGGCCGTGGGAGCCGATGGAATCATCGTGGGAACCATCACCGCATGGGATCCTTACGATCCGCCGACCTTCGGTGCGAACATTCTGCTCGTGGCCGATGAAGCGGAACTCCAGTCCTCCTTCGAATCCAGACGTCTCACCGGCCGCACCGGCGATGGGATGACTCTGGAGTCACAGTCGCCTCGGACACTCACCGACGTCGTCGGTGACTACGACGCGACCAGGCACGACGTCCGCCAGCATGCTCGCGACTACGCACGGAGCCACAGTGACGTCACGGGAGGGTTCGATCCTCCGGAGCGGTACTACTTGATGGTCTTCGATCGCTGGCTCGATTTCGCGGCTGACCAGCTGGTCGACGCCATGGTCTCGAAGGAACAAGCACGGGTCTCGCGGGTTGACGCGAGTCGATCTTCGACTCGGTGATTCCACGGCAAACCCCCTTGAACGACCGAGCCACAAAATGAGCGGTCGGCTTTTTTCTACGTGGGTCCGACCGCCGGAAACCGCCTTTTGAGGACGGCAGCGGGGGTGCCATCGAGACGATCACGGATTTTTTCAGAAGTCCGGTAAGGGGACTGAACCCAGCCCCCTTCCGCGTCGATATCGGAACGGCGAGATTCGGGTTCTTCAGCCTCACGGAGGAGGCGGGGACTCGGCGAATTTCATGAGGCACGGGTCGATTCCCAGGCGAATCACCCATTCAGACTGAGGCCCGAACGACATGAGCAACCCACTTCCCCTTGTCCAGCAGTTCCTCGATTACCTGGTGGACGAACGGCACTTCAGCCCGTACACCGCTCGCTGCTACGGACTCGATCTCCGTCAGTACGGCGAATTCCTCGGTGAGGACTTCGGCGTTGATGTTTCGGTCGATGCCGAGGTCGCCAGTCTGGCCGCTCGCCAGCAGGATTCGAAGTCGCCAGAGGACACCAAGACCGTGACCGGTCTGATGCTCGCCGCCGACGTCGAGAGAATCCGGGGCTTCCTTGGTTGGATGGCCGATCGGGACTACTCCGCGGCGACCACGGCCCGAAAGATCGCCACGCTGCGTTCCTTCCACAAGTGGATGGAGAAGCGAGGTCTTATCGGGCAGAATCCCATGCTTGCGGTCCGAACGCCCAAGCAGGCCAAGCGACTTCCCAAGGCGGTCTCCGTCGAACAGATCGAGCAGCTTCTGGCCGCGCCCGACGACACCGCCCTTCTCGGGGCTCGCGATCGAGCGATTCTCGAGACGCTCTACTCGACCGGTATCCGCGTGAGCGAGGTGGTTGGAATCAACCGAGGTGATCTCGACGACTCCGGTGAGGCCATCCTGATTCGTGGAAAGGGCCGCCGGGAACGCGTCGTCCCTCTCGGATCACACGCGCTGGCCGCACTTCGCCATTACGTGAGCCGCCACAACTCGGAACTCGCCGAGGCGGGGATGAAGGCGGGAGCCGATTCGCCTCTCTTCGTCAACAAGCATGGCGGCCGTTTGAGCAGTCGATCGGTTCGTCGGAAGGTCACCAAGTATCTCGAGCAGGTCGGGCTCGATCCCGAGATCAGCCCGCACACCATCCGGCACAGCTTCGCCACGCATCTCCTGGACAACGGCGCAGATCTTCGGTCCGTGCAGGAGTTGCTCGGTCATCAGTCGCTCTCGAGCACGCAGGTCTACACGCACCTCTCGAGTCGCCGAGTCCGAGACTCGTACGACAAGGCTCATCCCCGAGCGGAAGCCGGCTGACCCACGCTCGACCGGCCGGAGAGCCGATCGACATCACGAAGAACGTCCTGACGCCCCGTGAATCTCATTCACGGGGCGTCGTTGCGAACAGGGGTGTTGGTCAGGCGATCAGCACTCCGGCGAAGAGTTGCTCCTGCCGCCACTGCATGCTTTCGGAACCTCGCTGTCGGATCGCACGCGGGAGCGCGAGATGAATCCTGACAGGGTCGGTCAACTCGACTTCGTCCGAGGTCTCATGAACTCCAAGTCTGAAAGCGGCGCCGGCCCAGTCCACTCGGACCGTCCCGCACGGCATTCCCTCGTGGCTGCGAAGTCGTCCGCCGTGGCTTCTCGGATACCGACTGGTCGCGGCGAGCTCGAGATCGACGACCTCGCCGCGGAGGTTCGCAGGCACGCGGATCGGCTGATGAATGACGCCGAAGTCACCACCCCCGCAGGTGAATGCGATGTGGATGTCTTCGCCGCCATGGCGAACGGAGAAGCAATCACCCGTCGGGCGAAGGTGCACCACGGCGTGTGCGGGATTCTCAAATCGATTCTGATAGTAGAGGCGGAGTTCAGCGGCGCCGCTCGAGTCGAGTCGCACCAGCGGCATGAAGCACACGCCGTCCGCCTCGTAGTAGATCGTCCCCACGGCTTCGGCGAGTTGATCCTGCAAGCGATCCGTGAACCAGAGCGCTCGAACCAGGAATCCGCCCAGACCGAGTACGAGGGTCAGGCTGATCACGCGCTGCGTCCAGATTCCGCCGTCACCCTGTCCGATCGGACCGGAGGCCATCCAGGCGATGCTTGCCCAGATCGTGACCACAGCGAAAATCAGGACGAGTACGAAATTCCGTTTCTCATGCATGACCGCCTCCTCTTCGGAGAGCCAGATGCTCGGGGTCGATCAGGTCCAGGGACCTGACGGGCACCGTGCATGGCCGGTCGTCGCGGAACGCGGGCGAAGTGGAACGGAAGGGACTTCGTCTTAGAGGTCTCGAAGATCGAGAGTCGATTCAAGACCGGCGCGAACCGTGGCGCGACCTCACATCGGTCGTGACCTCGAAACGCCGTACTCTCCTCTGTGGGGTGTGTTGATACGAGATCCGCGCCGCGACACATGTCGCGACACAATCAGAGAATCTGGAGATCAACGGGTTCTCGGAAAACCATCGAGACCCGGGAAGTGCGAGCCTGTCGGCGAACGGGGCATCGAGTTCGAGGTATCGACTCGTCTCGGCCATCGGCATTCGCCAGCACCATTCCGGACAGAGGAAGCGTACCGCGCGATCGGAACGTGTCCCGGCTCGGGAAGGGATTTCACGAAGTATCTTTTGCTTCGGCGGCACCGCGCGGCAGTGCGGTACGATCGGCCGACAGGGCGGAACCGGCGTTCTTCCCGCCCGCTGTTTTTCGAGCGTTCAACCGCTCACGGAGTCCGAATGGTGATCGACTCAGGCAACCTCAAAGAGCCTTGGCGGGTGTTGGAGGGGGATTGTGGCACGGTCCTCGACGAGATTCCCACTGGAGCCGTCGATCTGGTCTATGCCGATCCGCCCTTTGCGACCAATCAAGTCCAGAAGGGGCGATCGGACGACCTGGCATATGACGACCGGTGGCCTGATCTTGACTCGTATCTGGGATTCATGCGGGAACGCCTTGAAGGGCTGCACCGGGTTCTGGCTCCGGACGGAGCCATTCTGCTGCACGTCGACTGGCGGACGTCGCACCACCTGCGGGTGCTGCTCGATGAGATCTTCGGCCCGGATCGTTTCGTGAATCACCTCGTCTGGCAGTACGGCCTGGGCGGTTCGAGCCCGAGTCGATTCGCGCGAAAGCACGATGACATCCTCTACTACGCCCGTGGCGAGAAGCGGTGGTTCGAGCCTCCATTGGTACCCGCGACAAGTCGCCGGATGGCTGGAATGATGAAGAAGGCGACCGACGTGATCGCGATTCCGGCGATCAACAACATGGCGTCGGAACGAACGGGCTGGCCGACTCAGAAACCTCTGGCACTTCTGGAGTTTCTGGTGGGCGCCTGTCTGAAGCCCGGGGGAACGGTCCTCGATCCATTCTGTGGGAGCGGAACGACCCTGGTGGCCGCGGTTCGGCTCGGCCGACGAGCGATCGGGATCGACCGGCATCCCGAGGCGATTCGCATCCCCGAGCAGCGTCTTTCCGAAATGGAGGACCCGCTCGTCCCGTCCGGGGGTCGAGCCGAGGG
>JABABZ010000200.1:0-252 GCA_014237965.1 Phycisphaerales bacterium
CGCCGCCGCCCACCGCGCCGCTTCCATCGAGATCCGCCGCCGCATCGGAGGTCCCCCAGAGACTGAGGAGGATGCCGAAGTCCGCACCGTTCACCAGGCCGTCCTGGTTCAGGTCCGCGGGGACGAATTCCGACGCATCCGGAATCCACCACGCGACCGCGGCCCTGGTCGAGACGGCGTTTCCGTCGATCCGACTCAGCCGAACGGCGTACTCGCCCGCGGCCAGTCCCCGAACATGAAGGAGTTCGACGC
>JABABZ010000200.1:262-4658 GCA_014237965.1 Phycisphaerales bacterium
CTCTCGCTCCGCACATTGCCGGACGCGAAGACCTCGGCGCCCGCACCAACCAGTGGCACGGCCGATCCAGCCTCGATCCGCAGGAGTTCGAGATTCAGATCAGGGTGGGTCGCCGACGTGAAATTGCTCGCGATGACTCGGTTCCAGGTCGCCAGGATTCCGATTTCGTCCGCCGCCTCCGAGAGTGAGAATCGATGCCAGAGAGTCTCTCCGTTGGACATCAGCTCGAAGTCCCACCCCGGACCCGACATCGTCGAGTCGGCGGGAAGCGATGACTCACCGGACTGTTCGAGGCCGGTGTAGATCCGGTGGGCGCGATCGATCTCCACGACGCCCGCGCCGAAGATCTCGTCGATCGGCCGCTCCGTGGAGCCGCGTTCGGTTCCGGACGTCGAGGGATTGTTCGTCCAGTCCTCGTTGCGGGCGGCCCCCGCGAGCAGGACGGCCTTCAGGACCTGGGGAAGATCGGCGACGCTGTTGCCATCGAGTTCCGGCGTGGTGCTCTCGGTCTCGTAGAGCAGCGCGGCACACGCCGACACCACCGGCGTGGCGAAACTGGTGAAGTCGCCGGGAGCGACGATCTCCGGCTTCATGCGACCCTGGAGCTCCGTGCCCGGCCCGGTATCCGAGGCGTCGTGATCCCCGTCGCTCAGACCGACCGAGATCCCGTGGTGCATCCCCGACATCAAGGCGTAGGAATCACTCCCGGCGCCATTGTTCACGCCCATGACCCAGAGGGTTCCAAAGGTGTTGGAGGCGTAGTCCGCTCGTCTCAGGGCCAGCACGTCGGAAGAACTTCCGACGCTGCCGATCCAGCTGTGATTGAAGATCATCGCGCCGCCCGGAGGATTGTCCGGGAGACTGCTCGAACCGAGCCTGAGATACCCCGAGCCGATGAAGTCGTTCACGTCATACAGGTGGACGGTCGGAATTCCCGGCGCAACGCTCTCCTTGCTTCCGTAGAACTTGAATCCCACCTTGGAGGCATGAAGACTTGGCTCGGTGGGGCCGCTTCGCTCGATGAAATCGATGCCGGAGAACTGGCCGTTCCCCTGATGCGGCGAGTACCCGGGATCGGGAATCTCGACCTGCACCACCGCCACGCCGGCGCCCGTCGGCACATCCGCACCGAGCCTGGCGATCAGTGCGTCGTACCCGACCTCCGAGAAGATGTCGGCCGAACCTCCACTCGCCATCGCCAGAGCAGGCGCGATACTCAGAAGAGCCGGGATTCCACTGATCTTCATGACTGTTTCCATGGGTCGGGTTCGACCGCCACTCGCGCGGCGATGCTGCTCACAACTCTATCCCTCGGAAAGAGCCGGTCCAGCGGAAAGTCCGGGAACCTTGAGAGGAATCCGGCCGTCTTGCGGGTGATGAGGGTTGAACCGGGGTTCTGCGACCGCGTTCAGGGAAGCGCCGCATCCCGTCGGACCAGAAGTTCGACTCGGGCGTCCTCGCTGGGCCGGGTGTTCAGGCCGAGACGATCACGACGAGGCTCGCTCGTACCACTGATCTGGACGCGAATTCGAGCGGGCGGAATGCCCGCGGCCTCCAGACGCTTCACGACGACCTGCGCCCGAGCCCACGCGACTTCACGACCCTCCTGCGGTCTGTTGAAGGCCTCCGGCTCGGAGGCATGCCCTCGAACTTCGATCACGTTGCGACGGCCGGCCTGCGACCTGGCGAAGTCGGTGATGATCGATTCGGACTGCGGAGTCATCGATACCGACTTGAACGCGAAGGGAACGTCGGTGCCCTCTCCGAAGTAATCGATGTCTCTCGGTGAGCGGACGTCCTGCTCTCGCCCCCGGACTCCCTTGGTGCTGGCGTCGCCGGCACCTCGCTGACGGATCGCCTGAAGCACGCGAGCGTCTCGCGGATCATCGGGGTTGAGGGGATTGTGGAAGGCTCGCCGAACCGCTTCGATGAGTTCCGGATCGATCTCCTGGACCTCCGTCGCCGCACCTTCCGACTCTGCACCGCCGCCGCCGGGATTTCCACCCTTGGGTTGGACGTTCAAGGCGAAGAGGATCACGAAGAAGCCCATGAGGAGCATGACCATGTCGGCGAACGAGATCAGCCACTCGGGAGCGCCGCCCTCCTCCTCCTCGTGGCCACCGCCACCATGACCGATGCCGTGCCCTCCGCGATGCTTTGCTTGATTCTCCGACATCGTGATCTCCCTCGCGTCGGATCAGGCCGCGAACTTGAGGCTGCTTCGTCCCGACTGGGGAACGAAGGCGAGCATCTTCTCGGTGGTGGTTCGAGGGTTGTCGCCGGCCTGGATGCTCATGATTCCCTGGAGCATCATCTCCTTGGCGAGAATCTCCTCGCCGGAACGGAGTGAGAGCTTGTCGCCGATCGGACCGGCGATCGCATTCGCCAGCACGGTGCCGTACATCGTCGCCGTCACGGCCACCGCGAGCATGCCACCGAGTTGCTCGATGCTTCCGCCGAGCGAACCGAACATCCCGATCTGGCCGATCAAGGTGGCTGCAAGGCCGTATCCCGGCCCATAGAGCTTGATGAGGTCGAAGAACTTCTTGCCGGCCTTGTGTCGTTCCTGAATCGCCATGACCTCGAGACGGAGCGTCGTCTCGACGATCGCTTCGTCCGTCCCGTCGACGGCCATCTTCAGGCCTTGTGCGAGGAACGGATCCTCGACGTTTTCAATTTCACTTTCCAGGGCGAGGATTCCGTCCCGACGCGCCTTGTCACTGAGCGTGGCCATCAGAGTCACCGTCTCGGCATTGGAAACCGCGGGTTCTCGCATGAATGCCTTGATGTAGCCGGGAACCTGCTTCAACTTCTCCATCGGCATCGCCATGAAGAGCACGCTGATCGTGCCGCCGAAAACCATGATCGCGCCCTTCAACGACCAGAACATCATGATGTTCCCGCCGTGGTTGAGCACGAGCAGAATCGTTCCGACCAGAACGACGACTCCCAGAATGGTCCCGATGAGACTGGCCTTGTCCATGACGCGATCGACCTCCCTGTCGCAGCGGGCTCCATCGAAAGAGTGGAGACCCGGCACAGGAGAAGCGATCGACCGGAAAGCAAGGGTTCTTGACGCGAGTATCCACCTCGACGCAGGAGCGTAGGAGTCATGCGGGATGGCGTATTCGGGGAGGGGCCGAGGGGCGATTCTTATCGGAGACGCTGGAACATCCGGTCGACGCTCTCTCTGCTCCGCGGCCGAGGGATCAGATGGTCTCGGCGACCCGCTTCAGTGCCGCGGCAGGCCGAAAACCGACCGTGCTCGACGCTGGAATGACCAATGACTCGCCGGTTCGCGGATTCCGGCCCGATCGCTCCGCCCGGTGCTTCCGTTCGAAGGACCCGAATCCCGCGATCGTCACCGAACCGTCCCGTTCCACACCTTCGAGAATCCCATCCAGAACCGCCTTGACCGCCTTTTCAGCATGGCTGCGAGTGCCTCCCAGGTCGGCAGTGACGAATTCGATGAGATCACTCTTGTTCATGCTCGGCTCCATTCGAGTTGTTGGGACCAGCGGAAGATAGCGACTCGATCCCCGAGCGATCATTTCGACTCCCGCCGTGGGGGATCACCGGTGGAAAGCCGACTGAAGTTGCAAAGTGAGGGGAATCCCGGCTAACGCACGGAGCGGTCCGGATCGAAGCGGCGATCGAGTGCTAGCATCCTCCCTCGATGAACGCCCGTCTCGAAAACCCGAGTCCCCCACTCGTCGTCCGGACCGAACATC
Source organism: Phycisphaerales bacterium (assembly GCA_014237965.1). Taxonomy (GTDB): domain Bacteria; phylum Planctomycetota; class Phycisphaerae; order Phycisphaerales; family SM1A02; genus UBA12014. Next base: position 3,994 of record JABABZ010000200.1, read on the forward strand.
TGGACCCTGCCGCGGAAGCCTGGATCGCGGAGCGTTGTGAGTTTCTGGCCGCGTCACCGGACGACCCCGCATTCGAGTCGCGGGCGGCGGAGATCAGCGGTCTCGTGGTTCGCACGTACACCGAAGTGGATGATGCGCTGCTGGATCGGCTGCCGATGTTGAAGGTCGTGGCCCGGGCCGGCGTCGGAGTCGACAACATCGACATCGCCGCTTGCCGGAGACGCGGCATCGAAGTGGTACACACCCCCGACGCCAACACCCAGGCGGTCGTCGAGTATGTCACCGCACTCCTGTGCGATGCGCTCCGGCCCCGCATCTTCCTGACCGAGGCCGTCGATCAGGGCGCCTGGAACGAGATTCGCAGCGAGATATGCGGCGACTCCCAGATGAACGAAACGACTCTGGGAATCCTCGGATTCGGCCGCATCGGACGTCGGGTCGCCGAAGTGGCGGGCGCGATCGGGTTCACCGTGAGGTATCACGATCTGCTCGACATCGACGCCGCCCATCGCGCAGGCGCCGAACCGGTCTCGCTGGAACGCCTCTTCGAGGAAAGCGATGTCCTCACGGTCCACGTCGATGGACGATCGTCGAATCACGGACTGGTCGGCGCCGAACTCCTGAGCCTGATGAAGACCGACGCCATCCTGCTCAACACCAGTCGT
>JABABZ010000201.1 GCA_014237965.1 Phycisphaerales bacterium
GCCGCCCGCACCCCTCGCTCGGTATCCCGGAGAACGGCGACTGAGATCACCACCGCTCGAGATTCCTCGGGCGGCTATGCTCGGATGAACGAAACACGCCCATGACGCTGCATTCCCCTCCCAAAGAACCCAGAACCGCAAGAAGACGCGCCGTTCGCGATGAATTCCGTCGGCGAACCATGGGCCCCATCTCCGTGGTACCCACGATTCTCACGCTGGCGAACCTCGTCTGCGGTTTCGCCGCCATTCATTACGCCAGTGAACCGCTGGGTCCCACCGCCGTCTTCGGTTGGAGCACCATCACGGTCGGCGGCGCATTGATCTTCCTCGGCATGTTCTTCGATGCGATCGACGGCTCCGTGGCCAGGCTCACGCGATCGACGTCGGACCTTGGGGCGCAGCTCGACTCGCTGGCGGACGTGGTGACCTTCGGCGTCGCGCCGGCCTTTCTGATGCTCCAACTGGTCGACGCCTACTACCGGGACCCGGGGATGGTCACCGGAGCCTTCGTCGGCCCGGGAGTCGCTTCCTTCTATGGAAAAGCCGTCTGGTCGATCGCGGCACTCTACGTCTGCGGTGCCGGACTCCGACTGGCGCGATTCAACGCGGAGACGTCGTCTCACGAGGAATCCGATCATCGTTTCTTCAAGGGACTTCCGACCCCCGGAGCGGCCGGCGCCGTGGCGAGCCTGATCCTGCTCCAGCAACATCTGATGTTCACGCGGTTCGCGGCGACCGAATCCCTCACGTTCGATCGAGTGGCCGCGTTGACGATCCCCGTGATCGCATTGCTGTGTGCCATCGGGATGGTCTCCAACACGCGATACCCGCACATCGTGAATCGATATCTCCGAGGCGGACGCGACTTCGGATCAGTGGTCCGATTGATCCTCCCCGTCGTGGCGGCCGTCTGGTTCCTTCAAGAGACCCTGGCCGCCGCATGCACGTTCTACGCCTTGTCAGGTCCGCTCGGCCTCCTTCGCCGTCGGAAGGACGACCCCGTATCCCCGATCGAGGATGACGAACCGGAGGTCGAGTGATGAGCGGTGAGGCCGCTCGAGAACACGACGGCCGGTTCGGGACGTTCGGGGGGCGTTACGTACCGGAAACCCTGGTCGCGGCGTTGGAAGAACTCGAGACCGCGTGGCGTGACGCTCGAGCCGATCCCGGGTTCGAGACCGAACTGGATGCCTGCCTTCGAGACTTCGTCGGTCGCCCGACCGCATTCACCCGCGCCCCTCGCCTGTCGACCCAGGCGGGCGGAGCCATGATCTGGCTCAAGCGAGAGGATCTCGCGCATACCGGTGCGCACAAGATCAACAACACCGTCGGCCAGGTCCTTCTGGCGCAACGGATGGGAAAGACGCGGATCATCGCGGAGACCGGCGCCGGCCAGCACGGCGTGGCGACCGCCACCGCCTGCGCCAGATATGGACTCGCGTGCGAGGTCTACATGGGCGCGGAGGACGCCCGACGACAATCCCTCAACGTCTTCCGGATGAAACTGCTCGGAGCCCGGGTCCACGAAGTCGACTCGGGAAGTCGGACGCTCAAGGACGCGACGAACGAAGCGATGCGCGACTGGATGGGCTCGGTCGGCGACACCCACTACATCCTCGGCTCCGTGGTCGGTCCGCACCCCTTCCCCACCATCGTTCGAGAGCTCCAATCCGTGATCGGCGTGGAATGCCGCGCCCAGTGCCTGGATGTCCTCGGAGGACTCCCTGACGCCGTGATCGCCTGTGTCGGCGGCGGCTCGAACGCGGCTGGGATCTTCGCACCGTTCGTCGCGGATCAAGGCGTCCGCCTCGTCGGGGTGGAGGCGGGTGGTCGAGGGAATGAACCCGGACAACACGCCGCTCCACTCACCTTCGGCTCGCCGGGGATCCTCCATGGATCGCTCAGCTACGTCCTGCAGGATCAAGAGGGTCAGACCTCCGACGTTCATTCATGTTCCGCCGGACTGGATTACCCCGGTGTCGGCCCCGAACACGCTTTCTGGAAGGACTCCGGCCGCGTGGAGTACGCGGTCGCGAACGACGCGGAAGCACTCGAAGCCTTCCAGACGCTCTCTCGTCTCGAGGGGATCATCCCCGCCCTGGAGACCGCCCACGCCATCTCGACCGCGATGACGATCGCCGGCTCGATGCCCGCCGAGCGGCATGTCGTCGTCAACTGTTCCGGCCGTGGCGACAAGGATGTTCAGGAAGCGATGCGACTGCTCGGCGTCTGAGACACCGTGCGAATCATGATTCCGCGGAGGACCAGCAGGCGATCAGCGTCTCTTCGGCGCCGGACTTCGATCCTCGGGATACAGATCCACGACCAACGGGTAGTGATCCGCGGCATAGCCCGATGGCGGATCGTCCTTCCTCCAGTCGTACGCGTCTCCGGGATGCAGCGAGCCGACCACCTGGAACGTCCGGTCGACCACTTCCGCGTCCGCGTTGGGATGAAGCATGATGTAGTCGATGACCCGGTCGGACTCGTGCGTGCGGAAGAGATTTCGAGTGCCGGCCTCACGAGACCATCGGTGCTCGTAGGCATTGACGAAACCGGCGTCCTTGTACACCGCGACCGACTGATCGAACGGCCCGGCGTTGAAATCGCCGAGAACGATCAGGTTGAGGTCAGGCTCCTTCTCCAGACGGGTTTGGAGAAGTTCGACGAGTTGCAGCGCCTCGCTCTCACGCTGCTTCCTGAAGTTCCCCGACTTGTGATGCACGACCGCGACGGTGAACGGATAGGCGGCTCGACCCCTGATCGCCGGGACTTCGATGTCCACCATGAGCGGACTCCGCTGGAACGATTTCGGAGCCTCTCCCTTGGATTCCCAACCATCGCCGGTCTTCTTCGCCGCCATGTCCGAGATGTCTTCCTCCGGCCAGGCGGTGACTCCGGTGATGGGGTACCGACTCAACACGCTCTGTTCGACGCCTCGGTAATAGCCGACGTCCAGACTGGCCACGTGGTCGTACCCGAGTCCCTGGAGGAACTCATCGCGGAACCACTCGATCGCCTCCTTGCCTTCGACTTCCTGAAGGGCGAGGACATCGGCATCGATGGCCTTGATGACCTTCGCGATCGCCTCGCATCGGTCGCGATCCGTCGCCATCGGGAGGTCGTCGTACTTTCCCGACAAGGCCGGATCGTCCACCGGGTCGAAGAGATTCAACACGTTGTAGGACGCGACTCGAATCGCCTTCGCCGTCTTCGGGAGCGGCTCGGCTCGGCCGAATCGGATCTCCACGGTCGCAGCACCCTCGCCATCACTGATCGCGGGGCTGGAGTCCTTCGTGCTCTGGGCGAGCACCGGGGTTCCCCACGCCATCGCGAGGAGCCCCATGACGACGAGCGTGAGAGATCGGCACGCCTCACGGGAAGCTCGTGCGAGAATTCGTCGATCAAGACGGACGTTGGTTTCTGGAGCATTCATGACCGTCAAGGTAGCAGGCCATCGAGGAAAGAGTCGACCGATCCCCCGGGCTCCGTGGTCATCCCCCCGCCGAGACCAGCTCCTCGGCCAGACCCCTCACCGTGTGCCCCCAGGCGTCCCAATTCAACTCCTTGAGATATCGCTGATGCGCCGCCTGCGAGAATTCCGCATATCGCTCCGGCCGGGTGACCATCGCTTCGATCGCATCCGCCCAACCCGTGATCGGGGTCTGAAGAGGAATGACCCGACCAGTCACTCCATCGCGAACCACGGATGGAAGCCCGCCGACGTCCGAGACGATCGCCGGACGCCCGAAGGCGGCGCTTTCGATCGGGGCGATGCCATACATCACACCGATCGACGGCAGGAATGCCAGGTGGCACGCCTTGAGCAGTGATCGATGGCGACGTGCATCCTCGGGAACGCCCATTCTGAGCTCACCGGCCCAGACCACGTCGTCGGCGGCACAGCACGCATGCCGCGGCCCCACGTAGTGAAGACGAACATGCCATCCTCGACTTCGCAGCTCGCTGCTCACTTCAACCGCCAGAGGCAACTGCTTTCGATCGGGATCCGCGGCGGTCAGAAGGAGATCAAGATTCCGATCCACCGGGGCCGGCGTGGGAATCTCGATCAGGATGTCCGGCACGATGTTCGCCCCGAGCGCAACCACGGAGACCTGATCCGCCCGAGCTCCATGATCCACGATCATCGACCGCCGGCAGTAACTGGAAGGAACCACGATGGCATCGGCATTCCCGACCGCCCGGGTCTCCTGATTCAGCATCGCAACCCGACGCCCCCGGCCGAGGGCACGCATCTTCGGGTAGGTGTCGATCACCAGACGAGCCGTGGCGTCCGTGGCATAGATGACGGGGACGCACCTCTTCAGATAGGCGAGGGGCATGCTCATCCCGGATCCGAAGATCACATCGCATCCGACCTGATCGAGCGAGCGGGCCGCTGCGACCGCAGCACTCCGAGCATGCTTGTCGGCGCGATGAACCGCCCGCGAAGGAAAGACTCCATCGCATCGGTTTTGGGCCATCACCCCGAGATCCTTGAACCGATCGAGAAGCTTCGAACGCCCCCGCCGGCCGAAGACTCCGGTTCCTCTGGATCGAGGAAATGCGCCGACGATCACGGGAACGACCTCGCATCCCGCTCGCTCGATCAGGTCGGATGCGATGTGATCTTCGGA
>JABABZ010000202.1 GCA_014237965.1 Phycisphaerales bacterium
GTCAACACACCTTTGGAGATCGGCTCGGTCAGGGTGTCGATTCTCCTGACGGAAGCCGCGAAGGGGCTCACCAAGGCAAGCTTCCGATCGAAGCCGGCCAGCGGTGGACTGGGGATCGTCGATGTGAACGAGCTCGCGGCGAGGTTCGGGGGGGGCGGCCACGTGCACGCGGCCGGCGCGAGGTTGTCGGTCGATCTTCAAGAGGCTGCGGACGCCATCGAGGCCGAGCTTCCGGCATTCCTGAGCTGAGAAAGTCAGGTCCCGGGGGCCGGGTCGGAGATCCCGGTCTCGGCCGGCGCCGAGCCGTCGGCGGGAACTCTGGTGACCGCGTCATCGACCGTGAAGCCCATTCGGGCGATCGACTCCTGAATCGTTGGAATGGTGTCCGGAGTGGCCAGCACGGTCGTGGTGCCGTCTTCCCAACTCGCCTGGCACTCGGTCACACCGTCGATCTTGGCGACCTTCGCGGTGATCGCTTCGGCACAGTTGTCACAGTGCATTCCCGCGACGCCGATCACGAAGGTCTCGGCGGGAACACGACTCGCGGCGACCGTCGCGTCGGTGTCGCGGGAATCGTCGCATCCCGGAAGGCCGACGAGGGAGAAGGTGATCACCGCGAGCGAACCGGTCATCAGAGCCGGAATGCGTCGAAGGGAGGCGCGTCGGGTGCGGTTGGAGTTGGTCATGAATGTTCGGGTCCGGGGAAGCGGAGCGTCGGTTGAAGTCGACGGGCGGGGGAGTCAGGTTCGAAGCAGCCGTGCAGTCCTCGGATGATCGGTGCCGAGCACCGAGGCTGGATCGACCTTGAACCAGTCGGCGAGCAGCCCGGCGTAGACGGAGCGGAAATCGACTCCGAATCGAAGGTCGCCTCCGTCGAGATCGGTGAGTGAGGGGTGGTCTCCGATCACTCCGGGTCGAACCTTGGAGCCGATGAGGAACACCGGGGCCGCGGTTCCATGGTCGGTTCCGCCGGATCCGTTCTCGGCCACCCGGCGTCCGAATTCACTGAACACCATGGTGAGAACCTGGTCGGCGCACCCCTGGGCTTCGAGGTCCGCCTGAAAGGCCTTGACCGAGTCGCCGAGTTGCCCCATGAGGTTCGCATGACTTCCCGTCTGGTTTCCGTGGGTGTCGAATCCGCCGAGCGTCGCATAGTAGACCCGGGTCGGCATTCCGTCGTGGATCATCGCGGCGATGAGGCGGAGTTGATCGGCGAGTGATCCGCGAGGGTAGCCGGCGGCGGAGGAACGACGCACCGCGGCTCGAATTCGATCGCTGGAGATCTGGGCGTCGAGGCTCGTCCGCATGAGATAGGCGGCCTGAGAATCGGGGTCGATCCCGTCGAGCGCTCCGGCGCGGACGACGTCCTCGTACGGCGCCTTCATCGCGGGATGAAGGTCCTTGCCCTTCCATCGGAAGAGGCGTGCGTCTTCGAACGCCACCGGCTTCTGGACGTCACCCATCAGTGCGAGGGGCGCACTGCGGCCGATCGAGATCGCGGCTTCAGGGGTCGGGGATCCGTTGCAGGTGTTGTCGAAGTATCGGCCCAGCCATCCGGTTCCCTGCCCGTCGGAGCGGCCGGTGTGCCAGATGTCCATCGAGGCGAAGTGCGATCGATTCGGGTTCGGGTAGCCCACGCCCTGAACGATCTCCAGATGACCGTCATCGAAGAGCGACTTGAAGCCGGTGAGCCTCGGGTGGAGTCCGAGCCCGGCGTCTTCGTCGAGTTCGAGCGCGGTTCCGGCAGGGCGGTTCGATCCCGGTGCACCGATTCCGATGCGTGGTCGAAGGTCGGCGTACTCGTCGGCGTAGTAGGGAATCACCGTGTTGAGGCCGTCATTCCCGCCGCCAAGCTGAATGATCACCATCACGCGGTCGTCTGGAACGCCCGGGATGCTGGCGCCCATGCCTTCGGCCGGAAGGACCCCGGCGGCGGCGTTCTGAACGAACCAGGGGATCGTCGCGACGGTGGAGGCGAGGGTCGCCCCCCGCTGAAGGAAGACGCGACGGGAGTAGGCTCGAGGTTCGTGAGACATGGTCTTCTCCGAGGCGGGACGGATTCAGGTGAGCTGGTACTCGGGCATGGCGGTGATCAGAGCGAGCATGGCGGTGATCCGATCCCGATCGATTCGGTCGCCGACGTCGCGAAGGAAGGACCGGACCGTCGAACGGCGGTCCGGATGCGGTGCCGTTCCAAGCGTGAATCGGAGCAGGTAGTCGACGACGAGATCAGGATCCGGCGGGCCGTCGGTGGTGAGGTGCTCGACCAGTTTCTCCGAGGCGAAGGGTTCGGGCGAGTCTCCGTCTCCTCCGGCATCGAGCCCCGGCAACCGGCCGGTCAACTGATAGACCAACGTGTTCTGGCGGACGAAGAGCGTCGCGGTGTTGATCCAGGACCGTCCGCCGTCCCATCCCTTGACCGATGGAGGTTGCAGAAGGTTCTGTCCCATGAGATCCGTGGCTTCGAGCAGCACCCGCTCCTTCCGAACCGGGGTGCCGAGTTCTCGAATGGACTGGACCACGAGTTGAATCGGACTCTTGACGATCGATGCCCGTCGTTCGGGGGAATGGAAATGCCGGCTTCGGAAGAGCTGGCCGAGCACCGGGGCCAGTCGATATCTGGATCGTCGCAGAGTCTTCGCCATTCCCTCGACGACCTTCCGGCCCTCGGCATCCGGGCTGCCCGGTCGATCATCGACGAAGAAGCGATACAGCTTCCCGCAGAGAAAGACCGGCGTCTCCGGTCGCGCGAGCAGGACCTCGACGAAGTCGTCGCCGTCGAAGGCGCCGCGACGTCCGAGGATCGACTTCTGCCCCGTGTCGTGGCGCTCACGCCTGAACTCGAAGGCGTCGTCGGTGTAGGTGAAGCCCGTCAGCGCCCTGGCACCCTCCCGGATGTCCGCTTCGGAATATCCGTTCCCCTCGCCCAGCACGAAGAGCTCCATGAGTTCCCGAGCCAGATTCTCGTTGGGGCGTCCCTTCCGGTTCTGGTCGCCGTCGAGGTACTGGAGCATCGCGGGGTCACGAATGATCGACCGGGTGAGCATCGCGAAGTCGCCCACCGCCTGGGCGCGGAACAGTCGGTTCTGCATCATCAGATGCCAGCTGTCTTCGACCGTTCGGTAGCCGGTGGCGAAGTGGCCGTGCCAGAAGAGCGTCATCTTCTCCTCCAGCGGCTGCGTGGTCTCGATCATTCGTTGAAGCCACCAACGTCGGATCTCACCGAGCTGTCTGCGATCTCGTCTCTGTCGCTGTTGCCGAGCCTGACGGTAGCGCTCGACGGTCGTCTCGTCACCGCGTGCCCGCGCCTCCGCGAGAACTTGATTCTCCTCGGTGCTCCGCGGCCGCATGATGTCCGCGTCGAATCGATCACCGTCATCGACCGTCGATGTGAATTCGACCAGTCGGTCGACGGCGCCGTCGATTCCGGCGGCATGGAGGGTCTGCACCATCTCCGGCGTTCCACCGAAACCGGCGCGGCGGAGAAGGTGAGCGGCCGACCAGTAGTCGAAGTCGCGGTCGGGAAGTGGTGCGAGTGGGTTCGCGGCCATGCTCTAAGCGTAGCCGCCCGAACCTCGGCGCCGCGGATCGGATCGGGTGAATCAGCTCGGCGTGGGGCCTGAGGACCGTGACAGCCGTCCGATCACCCATCCCGCGACCGCGGTCAGGGCCGCGGCGGGCAGGAGAAACCACGTCCGGTTCTCGATGAAGCCGAGCCAGCCGAGGGGACTCGCCGCCAGGCTCACGAGAAGGATCGCCAGCACCCATCGGTGGGGAAGGGGATGATCGAATCCTCGGACGGCCGCGGCGATCGCGTACATGGGGAATGGAATCGCATACAGCCCCAGGAGCATCAGGTAGGTCTCTTCGCCGGCGATTCCCGGCATTCCCAGCAGTGCTCCGCACGCGATGGCCGTGCAGATCGGGAGGCTCCGGCCGATTCGACCCGCGGGAAGCGTGGTCACTTCGCGAAGATGGGCGCCGATCGTGAAGAGAAGTTGAAGCGTCCACTGCGCGACGATGACCGGCATGACCATCGGGATCACCGAAGTCGGATCCGTCGGATCGAAGGTCGTCGCTGCGAAGGCGAGCATCATGGCGAAGACGACGCCGAAGACCGCGAAGGAATGCCGACTGGGGGACTGCTGGCGGGCCCGGTGGAAGGTCGCGTCGAGGACCGGACAGGCCAGGAATCCCATGGCCATCAAGGGCACGATTCCCAGCACCGGCCCGCCACCGGTCGGTGCCACGACATCGGGAAAGCCGCCGACCCGGTTGAAGGTGATCGCGAACAGAATCCCCGAACTCGCCGCGATGATCGTCGCAAGCCACCGCCAGAAGAGATCGCCCCGGGCCGAGAGGGCGGCGGCGCCCGCCGTCCAGGTGAGAATCGCGCCGAGCACCGGCCAGGCCAGGAGGTCTGATGCCGCGCCTGCGCCAGCCGCTTCGAGGTCGGTCGGAAGAGGGGCGGCGAGCACGAAACTACCGGTGCTCCATCCGACGAAGAAGATCTGGAAAGCGATCGTGGCGAGGCTGAACCAGCGAATCGGACCGATGTGCACGGTCGCGAATCGACGGCTCTGCTCGGC
>JABABZ010000203.1 GCA_014237965.1 Phycisphaerales bacterium
CTCGGACTGGCCCGATCCATCACTCAGGTGAAGGATTCGGTGAAGCACTGTTCGATCTGCTGGAATCTGGCGGACGTCGATCCATGCCCCATCTGCAGCGATGCCGAACGAGATGCCTCGGTGGTGCTGGTGGTGGAACAGCCGCGAGATCTGATCAGTCTGGAGCAGACGGGGATGCACCGCGGGGTCTATCACGTTCTGCTCGGCCGACTCGATCCACTCGACGGCATCGGTCCCGACGGGTTGACCGTCGAGGACCTGCTCGCTCGACTTCGAGATCCAGAGCGGAATTCCAGAGGGGTCGCCGTTCGGGAGATCGTGCTGGGACTCAACCCCGACATGGAGGGTGACACCACGGCCCTGCATCTCGCGGAAGAGGCGCGGCGGCTGGGCATCTCGACGACCAGGCTCGCCCGAGGTCTTCCTTCGGGTTCTCAGATCGAATACGCCAGTCGGGCGGTCTTGTCGGATGCCATCACCGAACGACGGCCGATCGAGTAGCGAAGGCGATCGGTCGCAAGTCGTTCCAAAACGGCTTTTCCGCCCTCTGCAGCCCGTTCGAACGGAGAGATCGTCCGCGGCTCCTCGACCCGGTCGATTCACATCGCTCGGATCATCGAGAAGCCGGAAAGGGCGGAGATCTCCGGGAGTTCTCGACCGGACGATGTTCCAGACCCCGGGGGCGATACCATGCTGAGGCACGGATCGAGACCAGGGATGGCCCGCGATGGTTGGGTGTCGATGGATCGACGCCCCGCGGAGCCCTCCGGCAGGATGCCGACGGAATGCGTCCCCATCCCGGGCGACCCGTGCGATGAACGTGATGCGATTCGACACTCGACAGCAGATGGGGCTCGGCCAGCACATGAAGCTGGCCCCGAGGATGATCCAGTCGATGGAGATCCTCCAGTTGCCGCTTGCGGCGCTGCAGGAACGGATCGAGCAGGAACTCGAGAAGAACGTCGCACTCGAACTCGTCGAACCCGGCGACGGCGCTCCGCGCGAGGATGTCGGGGGCGTCGATCAGGCCGACACCGAGCGGGAATTCGTCGCCGGTGAAGGGGCCGAGGATTTCAATCGCCTCGCTGATCTCGAGTCGCGATATCGCGAGGTCTGGGACGGAGATGACTACGGCGCCCGCAAGCCGTCGGCGTCGGCCGGCGAGCGCGATCGCAAGATGGATGCGATGGCGAACACCGCGGGACGAGGCCTGAGTCTCGCCGCGCAGCTGGAAGAACAGTGGCGGTTCATCGATGCGCCGGAGAACGAGGCTCGAACCGGGCGGCGACTCATCGAGTATGTCGATGACGACGGGCTTCTGGACACCGATCTCGACACCATTCTCGAACAGGGGCGGGAGATCGAGATCGAGAACTGGTCGCTGGAACTTCTGGAGAGGACGCTCGATCGGCTGCAACGGATTCTGGATCCCCCCGGCCTGATGGCCAGGACGAAACAGGAGTCGCTTCTGCTGCAGATCGATGCGATCGTCGAGCATGAAGGTGACGAGGACGGCGAGTGGACGGATGCCGCGGTACTCATCGGCGAGCATTTCGAAGATCTCATCGAGAACCGGCTGCCCAAGATCGCGAAGGACGCGGACATGCCGCTCGAACGCGTCCAGGCGGCGAAGGCGCTCATGCGTCGGCTCACGCTCTGGCCCGGTCGAGAGCTGGTCAATGCGGATTCGTCCGTGGTGATCCCCGACGTGATGGTGGAGTATGAACCCGAGTCCGACACCTACGTCGCTGCGCTGGCCGATGGTGTGGTGCCGCCGCTTCGGATCAACCCGCAGGTCGAAGGAATGAAGGCGGACAAGAATCTCGCCGAGGGTGATCGAGGATTCATCGATCAGGCCGTTCGAGACGCGACCTGGTTGATCGATGCCGTCAATCAACGTACGAACACCCTCCTTCGCGTGGTCCGGGTCGTGCTCGATCGTCAACGTGAATTCTTCGATCACGGGCCACAGTTCCTCAAGCCGCTTCCGATGACCGAGGTCGCGGATCAACTGGGGGTGCACGTGGCGACGGTCAGCCGGGCGGTGAGCGAGAAGTGGATGCAGACGCCGCGGGGGATGTATCCACTTCGTCGTCTCTTCTCCGGAGGCCGCGAGTCCGAGGAGGGTGGCGACAAGAGTTGGGAGGCGATCAAGGCGATCCTGCAGGAGATCGTCGAGGCCGAGGACAAGGAGAAACCCTTGAGCGATCAGAAACTCGCCGACGCGCTGAAGGAGCGTGGGGTCGAGATCGCACGGCGGACGGTGGTGAAGTATCGCGAGCAGCTCGGGATACCGCCGGCTCGGCGTCGGAAGGTTCATGGTTGAGCCGGTAATGAGCGAAGCGACTCCGGTCAGGGCCCTGATGTGCTCTGGTCTGCCCGGAGTCGGCGAGAATTCGCGTCTGAGTCGTTCATCGAAGACTATTCTGGGAGACATGCCCATGCGATCGCTGGCGACTCGACACACCGGGAGATCGAAAACTGTCCATCACCTCGGGTGGACGATCGGTCTTCTTCCGCTTCTCGCGTCGAGCGTCGTGGCGGACGATCAGGAATATTCCACGGTTCGGGTCTGGGGGACGCCGTATTACGACCTCGAGCCGTGTGTTCGAGGTGACGTGGCGCAGGTCTCCATGGGAGTGCTCCATGCCGTGGTCGTGTTGCAGGACGGTTCGGTCCGATGCTGGGGACACAACTACGCCGGACAATGTGACGTGCCCGCCTGGATCGGACCGGATGCGGCTCAAGGCCAGGTCCCCGCCGCCTGGGTGAGCGCCGGCGAGGGCCATACCGCTGCCGTGCTCGTGGACGGTTCGGTCCACTGCTGGGGCGAGAACGAGTTCGGCGAATGTGACGTGCCTCCTCATGTGGGTACGCCCTCGAATCCTGCCCGTTGGGTCAGTGCCTCCATCATTCACACCACCGCGTTGATGATGGATGGGTCGGTGGTCTGCTGGGGCAACGTGGATGCGAGTCAGTGTGCACCACCTCGAGACGATGGAATTCCCGTGCTCGGCATGGCGGTGGGTGATCGTCACTCGATCACTCGCCGAGTCGATGGATCGATTCAATGCTGGGGTGACGGCTTCTACGGGCAGACCGAAGTTCCAGAGGGGGTGGGAACCGCAAGGAATCCTGCCGTCGACGTCGCGGCGGGGCTCTTTCATTCCGTCGCCGTGCTCGCCGACGGATCGGTCGCCTGCTGGGGTGACGACACGGATGGGCAATGCACGATTCCGCCGGGTGTCGGGACGCCGGAACAGCCGGTGGTGGCGGTCGCGGCCGGGCATGCCCACACCGTGGCACTGCTCGCCGACGGCCGTGTGGTCTGCTGGGGATCGAATCTGGCGGGCCAGTGCGATGTGCCGGAAGACATCGGTGGCGATCGAAGTCGCGGGGGTCGATCCGCGATCGCCGTCTCGTCCTACGGGTTCGGCTCGGGGGCGATGCACGCACCGAACTCGAGTTGCGTCGGGGATCTTGATCGTGACGGCATCGTCGACGGAGTGGATCTGGGGCGTCTTCTGGAGGGGTGGAACAATCCCAACTCCTGTGAAACCGATCTCGACATCGACGGCTCGATCGGTGCCGCGGATCTCGGGCTGCTTCTGGCGAACTGGGGGCCGTGCGGGTCGTGATCCGGCCCACATCGAGGACCGGGCGTGGCCCGGCGTGGCGACGCAAACGGTAAACTGCCACCCTCATGTCATACATCTGGCTCGATGGAAAACTCGTTCCGCGTGAAGAGGCCAAGGTCTCGGTCTTCGATCACGGCCTCCTCTACGGTGACGGCTGTTTCGAGGGCATTCGCGCCTACGGCGGTCGCATTCTCAAACTGAAGACCCATCTCGCTCGGATGTTCGAGTCGGCGTCGTTGATCCATCTGGTACCGGCGTACGACCTGGAGCAGATCGAAGACGGCATTCGTGAGACCATGGAGGCGAACGGAATCACGGATGGATACATCCGCCTCGTGTTCACTCGTGGGGTCGGCACGCTCGGGCTTCATCCATTCCGATGTCCGACGCCCGGCACCTTCATCATCGCCGACAAGATCCAGTTGTATCCCGAGGAGTTGTACGAGGAAGGCATGGCGGTCATCGTGGCGAAGCGGCCTCGAATTCCGATCGACTGCCTCGATCCGAGGATCAAGAGCCTCAACTACCTGAACAACATTCTCGCCAAGGTCGAAGCGATCGAGGCGGGCGTGCTCGAAGCGATCATGTTGAACACCGAGGGGACCGTCGCCGAATGCACCGGGGACAACATCTTCGCGGTCAAGGGCGACCGGATCTTCACGCCGGCCACGAGCACTGGAATCCTTCATGGAGTCACTCGTCGTTTCGTGATGAGGGAGATCGCCCCGGCGTGCGGTTTGAAGGTCGAGGAGGATGTCTTCGAACTCGATCAGCTGCTGAGTGCGGACGAGGTCTTCCTGACGGGAACCGCGGCCGAAGTGATCGGGGTCTCCAAGATCGACGAGACGGTCATCGGCAATGGCAGGGTCGGGCCGGTC
>JABABZ010000204.1 GCA_014237965.1 Phycisphaerales bacterium
GTATGCACCCATACCGATCAGCGCGAACGCCGACTTCAGCGTGAGCGCCAGCCAGGTCCCGATTCCGCCGATGGTCCCCCAGAGCGGCCCGAGGCTGCGGTCCAGAAAGAAATAGGTTCCGCCCGCCTTGGGCATGGCGGTCGCGAGTTCGACGATGCAAAGCGTCGGCGCGACCATGATCGCGGCCGCGATCAGATAACTCAGAATGACCGCCGGCCCCGCCTGCTGATAGGCGAGCCCCGGAAGAAGGAAGAATCCAGCGCTCAGCGTGGTCCCGATGGCGACGGCGAAGACGCCGAAGAGTTTGAGTTCCTTCTTCAGTCCGGGCTTCTGGCTCGGTGGATTCTGGCTTTCTGGCATCGACTCGGATTCCCTGAGGGTGTACGACCGATGACGCGGCCCGGACCGCATCGAGACGATCCTACCTGAAGGCCCGGACTCGGATTGAATCACCGCCGGACCGTCTCGCCCCTCCACGGTCGGCAGAGCTCCCCCCCCCTGCGTATCCTCAGCGACTCATGTTCGACACTCATTGCCATCTCACCTTCGACTGCTTCGAGGGACGGGTCGATCGCGTGCTCGAAGACGCCCGGAACGCCGGCGTCCGAGGCTGCATTTCGATCGCGACCACCACGGACGGCCTCCCCGAACTCACCACGCTCGCCGACACGCATCCGGAAATCTGGTTCTCCTCCGGCGTCCATCCGCTCTACAGCGATCGCCCGATCGACTGGAACGCGATGCTGATCGCGGCCCGCCATCCGAAGTGCGTGGCCTGGGGTGAGCTCGGACTCGACCATCACTACGACCAACCAGATCGCGGCCTCCAGCGACAGGTCCTCGAGGATCAACTCGCCAACATCGAGTCCTGGTCGGCGGATGGACTCCGAAAACCGGTGGTCATCCACTGCCGCAAGGCATTCGACGATCTCCTCCCGGTGCTGGACGCGTGCTCCCTTCCAAACGACCGATTCGTCTTCCATTGTTTCACCGGGGACGAGTCCGACGCTCGAGCAGTGCTCGACTTCGGTGGCTGGATCTCCTTCACCGGGATCGTCACCTTCGCCAATGCCGCAGAGGTCGCCAGAGCGAGCGACCTCGTCCCCGACGACCGGATCATGGTGGAGACCGACGCCCCCTTCCTCACCCCCGAACCACATCGAACCACTCGCCCCAACGAGCCGAAGTACGTCGGTTGCACCGCGGCGTTCCTCGCCAGGCGGCGAGGACGGGAGCCCGAGACCTTCGAATCCCTGCTGGATCGGAACGCCGCCCGATTCTTTGAAATCGACATCCCCTGATTCTCACCCCCGAGACCCTCGCCCTCGGGCGGGGTATCACTAGAATCATCGACCATGCCGGTGCCTCACCATCTTCAGAGCCTGATGAGCTTCGGCGATCATCTCGAGGAACTCCGAAAACGGCTGATCCTCGCAGCGATCGTCCCGCTTCCGCTGGCGGTGCTCTTGTTCTTCTTCGCCGCCACGATCCGGAGCGTCCTGGTCCTCCCCGCGCTCGCAGCCATGGAAGCCAACGGACTCCCAGCGAGGCTTCAGGCACTCGGACCGGCCGAGGTTCTGACCACGGATCTGAAGTTGAGTTTCATCGGCGCGGCGGTCATCTCCGCCCCCTGGATCCTCTGGCAGGCCTGGAAGTTCGTCGAGCCGGGGCTCTACAACCAGGAAAAACGATTCGTCTACTTCCTGATTCCGGGGAGCGCCATACTGACCGCGGCCGGTCTCGCCCTGTTGTACTGGGTGATGCTCCCGCTCATGCTGCAGGTGCTGATCTCCTTCGGCGTACCGGGACCGGCGGATGCCTTCGGAATTCCAGACTCCGGCACCCGCATCGTCGAATCCAACGTCGAGGGATTTCCCGTCTTCCCCGTCCTCGACGAGGTGCCCGAGAATCCCGCACCGGGCCAGGCATGGATCGAACCGGCGACCCGAACGCTGGTGGTCGTCGTTCCGACCAGCAACGAGGACGGGACATTCGAACTCCTCTCGATGCCGCTCAGTCGCGCCGGAACCATCTCCCAGGAATTCCGACTCGGCGAATACATCGGTTTCGTACTCACGCTCGCACTGGCGGTCACCGTCGCGTTCCAGATGCCTCTGGTCATCCTGCTTCTCGGCTGGGCGGGAATCGCGGATCGCAAGTTCCTGACTTCGAATCGCCGATACGCCGTCCTGGTCTGCGCCATCCTCGGCGCGATCCTCACGCCGGCTGACGTGGTGAGCATGATTCTGCTCTTCGTCCCCCTCTACCTCCTCTACGAACTCGGCATCCTGCTGCTTCTCGTGGCCCCGGCGGAACGCGTGGCCGGTGGCAAGATCCTCTCGTCCACCCTGGGCGACGTTCTGGGCCGTACGGATGACGATTCCCGGACGTTCAACCAGGAAGACTCTGCGGATGATGCAGGCGAGTCGACGGACCAACCCACCGATCCCGCAGGACCGGACGTCTCGGATCCGGGCTCGACGCCTGATTCCACGGGGCCGGACACGCCGGATACCGACCCGACCGATGACCAGAGTGGTTCCGAGGATCCGCGACCGTGAGGTGGCGACGTCGGATCGCTTCGGCCCGGGGATTCATCGTGAGAGGTACTCGGGACATCGGGGCAGGCGATCCCATTCGTCGAATCCGAGTTCGCAGGAGACGCTGGATGTCCAGGCTTCGAATCGCATGCAACGACCATCCGGGAGTCGACGACGTCGACGTGCGGATGATGGAACGAGCCATCGAACTCGCTCGGGCCGCCGGCTCCAACGGCGAAGTCCCGGTGGGTGCCATCGTCTATCGAGACGAGGAGATCCTCGGCGAAGCCGCCAACAATCGCGAGACCTGCTGCGATCCCACCGGTCATGCGGAAATGGTCGCCTTGCGAGAAGCGGGAAATCGCCTCGGAAGCTGGCGACTCGAAGGTTGCAGCATGGCCGTGACTCTGGAGCCCTGCCCGATGTGCGCCGGCGCCCTGGTCAACGCCCGACTGAAACGACTGGTCTACGGCGCCTTCGACCCGAAGGCCGGCGCGTGCACCTCGCTCTACGACATCCCCGGCGACCGTCGGCTCAACCATCGCGTCGAGATGATCGGCGGCATCGAGGAGACTCGATGCGCGGAACTCCTCAAGGCGTTCTTCCGCCGGCGTCGAGCCGAGAAACGAAAGACCGGCTGAGGTCCGACGCATGATCGACCCCGCCCACCTCGTCATTCAAGTGAGACCTCTCGCGTGCTGATCTGCTTCGATCTCGGTGGCGTCCTCGTCCGCATCTGCCGATCCTGGTCGGAAGGTTGCCGTGCCGCGGGGGTTCCCGAGCACGACCACCGACCGGCGCCGGACCACGATGTCCGAAAGAACGAACTGATCATTCGATATCAGACCGGCCGCGTGGATTGCGAGGGCTTCTTCCAGGAATTGAGCGAGCTCTTCGGCGGACTCTGGTCACCTGAAGAAGTCGCGAGAGTGCATCACGCCTGGATTCTCGAACCGTACGCCGGAACCGCGGCATTGATCGACGAGATCCATCGCGCCGGCCTGGCCACCGCCTGCCTCTCGAACACCAGCCACTCGCACTGGGCCCCGTTGCTCGAAGTGCCGGCCATCGAGGCGCTCCGCGTACGACACGCCTCCCATCTGCTCGGTCTTCACAAACCCGACGCCGCCATCTACCGGGTGTTCGAACACGAGACCGGCGTGTCCGGAGAGGACATCGTGTTCTTCGATGATCTGCCGGAGAACGTCGCCGCCGCTCGCGCTGCGGGATGGGATGCCGTCAAGATCGATCATGCGAGAGAGACGGTGCCGCAGATCCGCGCGGCCCTCGAGAAACGCGGCGTGCTCTGAGTCCGGCGGCTCCGCCCTCGAACCGATCGCGTCAGATCGCCCGCCGCCACGCCGCGCACAGACCGATCCCGACCAGAGGGACCCAGGCGAAGAGCGGCAGCCAGAGTGAACGCCACGCCGGGATCGGGCCCCCCACGACGATGTCGAAGCGGACCGGAAGCGCCGCACCATCACCATCGGGATCGATTTCGACCGACCACGCGCCCGGCACCGCGATCTCGAACAACGCCTTGAACTCACCGTCGATCCGCGCATCCACGAATTCCGAACGCAACCGCGTTCCGTCGGCGTGCCGAACGATCGCTTCCGCGGCCGGATCGCGCGACCCGATCCAGGCGATCTCGACCACGCCGACCCGTGGCGCGGGCGGCGAGACCACCACCGCGGCCGGGCGCTCCGATCGGGTTCCGGTCCAGACGACCACGCCACCATCGGCTTCAACCTGACTCACCGGCATCGCCAGGAACGACGCCAGCACGATGCACCAGCGCCACCACCCGCGGCTGCGACCCCGATCGTCTTTTCGTTCCGGTCGTGTCATGGCATGAACCCCGAAGTTCCTCGCATCTCCATCGGCTGGAACACGATCCAGGCGGTCACCGTCCACAA
>JABABZ010000205.1:0-249 GCA_014237965.1 Phycisphaerales bacterium
TGCCGACGCGATGTTCGTGGATCTCCGGGGTGCCGATGGGGTGCTTCTCCGTCAGGCGGCGGAAGTCGCATCTCATGAAGAGGTCGGAGACCGGGACCGAGGAGCGGCGTACTTCGCACAGATCGAACTCGCGATGGAGCGTGGCGGCTTCGACGAGGTTCCTGATCTTCCGAACGAACTCGAATACCGACGGCTCGGGATGGCGATCGCGACGGATGATTTCGAAGACGCGATGATCAGGCTCGAGCG
>JABABZ010000205.1:259-4442 GCA_014237965.1 Phycisphaerales bacterium
GGATGCGGAACGGTGACGCTTCGCTGTCGGTGGTTCGTGCCGCGGTCGCCGCGGGAGAACGGTTCATCGGTCTGGTGGCAGGCATCGAGACGTCGATCGACGAAGCACTCGAAGATGATTCGCTCCTTCCGGTCGCGGCGAGCGTCGCCGCAGCCAGACAGGCGATCTTCAACGCGGACGGCGACGAGGAGAACGGTCGCCGCGCCCTGGAACTCTACAAGTCGATTCTGGCGAAGCGACCGCGCGACTGATCGGTGCTCGAGGCCGGCGGTGATCTCGGGACGCGCCTGGCTGACGAGGAATTCGCACTGGAGTGCTGGAGAAGGCTGGGAAGTGCCGCCGCCTCCGGGAGTGATCTCTGGTGGAAGGCTCGATGCGGGCTCATCGACGTGCTCGCCGAAACCGATCCGGATCGCGCCCGGGAGGTGCTCGAGCAGATTCGTGCGTTGCACCCTGAATTCGGGCCGCCGACCTTCCGCGCCCGGCTTCAGGATCTGGACATCCGTCTGGCGACCGATCGGATCAGGGCCGGGGCCGATGAACCGGACCTCGAGGACGGTGGCCTCGATGAAGAAGATGAAGAAGAAGAAGTTCCTGCTCCCGGTTCGGCCGACGGCGAGCCCGCTGAAGGAGGGGAATCATGATTCCGAAAGACCCTCGGAAGCGTGGAGCCGGCTCTTCGGATTCGGTGCATGAATTGCTGGGCGTGAGCAGAGTGTCGGGGCCGAGAGCCATTCTCGGTCTCGGGCAGGGGGACATCGACGCCGACATTCTCGATGCATCGCTTCGAACGAGACTCCGGGCGATTCATGGACAGGCCGACCAGTTCGAGGTCGCCACGATCCAGGAAGCATGTCGCGTGGTGGAAGCCGCGGCATCGGCACTGAGAAGTTCCGTCTCGCCATCGCGATCGTCACTTCCCCCGGTCCGGTCTCACAAGGCGCCGACGCAATCCTCGGTCACGCCGCCGAAGCCGGAAGGTCCGATCGCCTCGCGAGTCAAACCCAAGGGCGTCGAATCGGATTCCCCGGAGACGACTCGATCGAGCCGGCGACCGGCGCCGGTCAAGCCGACGCCGCGGGTGACCGAGGCGCACCTGACTCCGTTCGACCGACTCGTTCTTTCGGTGCTGGTGGCGGGTGGTGGCTGGAATTCGAGAACCCGAGGAATCATCGCCGGCATGGCGGCGCAGGTCGGACTCGACGCAGCGACGCTTCGCCGTGTGGTCGAAGGGCTGGCTGGGTTCATGCGGGACAAGGGCTCCGAGGGGACCATCGGTGAGACCGCGATGGTGGCGGCGCCCATTCTTCGGAACCCGTCCCGAATCGAGTCGGCGGTACTCCGGGTGAGCGATGGGATCACGCGGGAATTCCGTGGAGACTCGGCGGCATCGAGGCTTCGTCTCACCATTCTCTTCGGGTCACTCGCGATCTTCTTCGGAGCGATTCTGGTCATCGCGTTGACGGCACCGTCGCCCGGGGTCCGGGACATCGAGATGCGGAGGCTCGCGGCGGAGGAAGCGATCGCCAACCGGGAGGCGGAGGCCGCGCTCGGCGCCTCGGGCGAGGAGATCGATGGAACGTATCTGGCCACCCCGAGTCTGCGTGAGGGAGTCACCCTTCCGGCCAAGTTCCCGCGGCCGCCGATGTTTCGAGGTGATGGACGACCCGACGCGTCGGTCTTCCGACTCGAACGAATGCCGGCCATGCTCGACGAGGCTTCGCAGCTGGCACGACAACTCGAACTCGATCCCGCGAAGCTCTCCGAGCGCCGGGCGTCGGCCTGGTTGGACGTCGTGGCCACCGGAGCCGAGACCTGGCCGCTCATGCCCGCGGATGATCGCCTTCGACTGGTGACCGCGATGCTGGAGGTCCTCGAGCAGGCGGAGGATCAGGCGGTGGCGTTTCGTCTGCTCGCGGCTTTCGAGGTGGAGCCGACGGCCCCGCTTCGTGATTCGATCGAAGTCTGGGTGCGGTCATTCAAGGCCGGGATGCTCGGCCTCGTGGTCGCGACACCCGCGCTTCCGGAGTCGGTTCGAGATCCTGCACGCCGCATGATCGATCAGAACCTCGCTGGATCCAGTGGCCGGAACGTGCAGGGGGGGCCGTTCGCAGCCCTGGCGGGTCGGGCGCTTGATCGCATGGCGTCACCCCTGGTCGAGATGACCGGAGTCTCGGATGAAGCCCTGGTCAAGAACTGCTGGGAGCGGTGGTTCGACGCCAATGGGATTCTCCGACGAGATGCCGGCTTGCAGTCTGGATTGTTGCTCGCGCTCGAGACGTTGCTTCGCCAGGCTCGTGAGCTCGCGGTGCAGGGCATGACCTCCGACGTGCTTGGTCGGCTTCTCTACGAAGTCGACTGGACCGCCGCCGGCCCGGACCCTGAAGGGCTCCGAGCCACCTACTCGGAGTGGATGCTCGACGATGGGATGCCGGCGACCAGCCTCTGGGTCCTCGCCAGTCTGCTTGAAGGCGTCGGGCGCGCGGGATGGTTCCGACCGGAGTTCGTCCCCGATCCGGATGCGGGGATGTCGGATCGACGTCGCGTGCAGGCACTCGCGGATGCGGCATGGCCCGAGTCGGTCGGCCCGCTCGCCCGGGGAAATCTCATCCCCATCGAGCCGCACACGCTCGACGAGTTCGATACAAGGCTCGTCGAGGTCGCGGAACTCGTGGATGTCGCGAATACGCCGGTGCGGCGACTCGCGGCGCTCGTCGCGTCGGAACGCCTGGCTTCGGCGGCCGCGTTCCTCGCGCTCGAACGCCAGGACGATGCCAACGCGGCGATCGGAGACGTTCTTGATCAGATCATGACGGGGAACCTCGGGCTCGATCTCGATTCGCTACCTCGTCCCCGGCAGATGGCCAACGACGGGCAATGGGCTCAGGCGTGGCGTGAAGCCGGTTCGGACCAGCAACTCAAGCGGGACCTCATCGCCGCACTCCGACGGAATTCCATCGCGGGTGATCTCGGGCCGAGAGACGCGGAGATCTTCGTCGAGCAGGTGTGGCGAGGGCCCACGTCGATTCGCAACGATGCCCGAGCCGCCGCGCTCGAGATCTTCGGTCGGGGGGCGGTGGTGGCGGTCGAATTGCTCGATACCGCGGATCGTGCTTCGAGAAACGAGTCGACCCTGGCCTTCATCGAGTCGTTCACCGGCGTTCCCATGCCGAACGCCCGATCCGAAGACGCCGAGGCTCGGATTCGTGCGGCCCTGGCCATGCATTCCCTGTCGCTGCTGGATCCGGAGCGGGGTTCCGTGGATCAGCTCGCCGATCTGGTCGGCGTGGTCATTCGGAGCAGAGCCGAGGCTCGTCTGCCGGCGGAACCGATGACCGTACGGCGGCCGCCGGATGAACTCGCGGCGATGGCCGCGGACGGCGTGCGCCGCGCCGCCACGGCGCTCTTTCTCGCCTCACCGCCCTCCGTCACGCTCGAGGAGATCGACCGTCGACGAATCGCCCGGCGTGGACTGGTGGGCAACGGGATTCAAGGGCTGGTCGCCGAGCACGTCGCGGAATTGGAGTTTCTCGGTTTCCTGATCGCCGCGGAGGTTCCATCGAAGCGATCCGAGGTCAGGGAGTTGCTGCTGGAAGCGGCTACGGCGCGGAGCGTGGCCCCGAGCGGTCTCGAGCAGGCGGCGCTCGAGGCGTTGGCGATCGCTCGCATGGAACGGCTTCGTTTCGTCCCTCGTGACACCGACCCCTTGGGAGCATCCGGATGAAGAATCGTCTCAAGAACGTCAGTGTCTCGATGCTGGTGGGTCTCTCGCTGGGATTGCTCGCCGCGGGGAGCACGGCGGAGCCGGCTTCGGCGAAGAAGGACTGGACTCCGAGGTTGTCCGCACTTGATCCGGATCGTCCGCTCGAGTACTTCGAACTCGGAGAAGAGATGGCCGATGCCGCGGCGACCGACGAGCACAGAGCCATCGCTCGACGGCTCTTCGGAATCGCAGGACGGATCGATCCCGAGGGCCTCGGCGCTTCCGCGGCGCTCGCGCTGGCATCGTTGATCAACGACCGCCGGGCCGCTGCTCGGCTGCGGGCGGCCGCCGCGATGCTCGGAGACGGGGTCGTCCGGTCGGCCGGCGCTGGTGATCGGAATCGGGTGGATGCCTTGACGGCGCTGGAGATCAGTGAGGCGTTTGGCGGGTTTCGGACCGGTCGCACCTCCAAGTTGCGTC
>JABABZ010000206.1 GCA_014237965.1 Phycisphaerales bacterium
CGTCTCCTCGAGCTGCCGATCGAAGTCGTCGACATGTGCCGAGTCCTCGCCCAACACGCTTGCAGTGCCACTGATCAGGATGCACTCGCCGTGATCGGCCTGAATCGTCGCGGCGCGGACGAAGGCCGGTGGAAAAACTCCGAATTTCTCGGAGTACTCGGCGGGAAGAACCTGCCGGGGATTGTCGACCGGAGAAGGAAGTCCGTCACCATGCAGAAGATGGAGTATCAGGCCTTCTCCGGCGTGGCCGACGCCCGAAGCCACCGGGAACCACTCGGGACTCTGGTATTCGTCTTGAAAGGACTGGAAGCGACCGGCATTGAACGCCATGTATCGATTTCGCGGCACCGAACTTCCGGACGAATGCCCGGCCGAGCCAGCCGCTGGATCCTCCGCTGGATCATTGATCCTGGGTACGAAGTTCCAAGCGCGAAGCAGATGGCCATGCGGAACGCCTGCCAACAGTCGCCGATATGCCTCTCGAGCGGCCTGCTCGAACTCCCATCCATGCATCAGCGTCGCCGCCGGCACCACCACCGTTCGAATCGCCCAACTTCCCGACCGGCGTTCGCTCACGCGGATGCACGAGTCGTCGTCGAGTTCGAGTTCAGGGGCGTCGACTCCGACGAATGCCCGCGTCCAGTTCGGAAGATCGTCGACCGTCCCGACCGCGACCCAGTCCTCCGACTGATCGGGATCGCGCTTCAGCCCGGGCTTGCCCGGCGATGAAGCGGTCGCATTCCCTCCTCTGTCTTCACGGACGCTGGCACTCATGACGGAGATGATACTCCCCCGACCTCGAGAGATCCCGCACCACCAGCCGAATCCGGCCACACGATCACCCTGGAAACCCCCGCCTCCAATGCGTCCGCGGCCGCGAGCAGTGGCCCGACGGAGCCGCGTTCCACCTTCGAGACGGAGGATCGATCCGATTTCGATTCCGGACCTCTTCGCCTTCGTATCGCCAGATCGAACATGCGACCACCCAGACTTCCGGCCGGTGGCCCGACGATCATCTGTTCCGCGACGTTCGGAATCGTCTTCGCCAGAGAATCGATGCTCGCCAGGGTTCCATCGGACGCGGGCCAGATCACCTCGGAGCCGAGCAAGACGCCCTTCGGCACACCACCTCGCGCTCGAAGCGAGCTCGCCCGCTCGAGTACGAATGCCACCGCGCCTTCGGCACTCGGTTGTTCACTCCCGTGTCCAAGGTCGTGAAGGATCTTCCGCACCATCGGATGCGACTCTTCAGCGGCGACCACGATGGCCTTGTCGGACTGGCCGGTCTGGAGATGACGGCGGGCCAGATGCATGGCCTCGATCCCCGCGATGACCGTTCCTCCGACCGACAGGGTGAGCCCTTCGATACCCAGACCGAGGCTCAACTGGGCGCTCCCGATGTTCGGAACGCTCTCGGCGAAGTAGAGAGGGTTCCCGGCGCCCAGGCCATCGCGAATCAGTTCCTGATAGAAGTCGAGCGTGTACTCCGGCGCTCCGAACCTCGTGCCCACGAATCCCGCGCACGACCTGATCTCGTCCTCATCAAGGCCGGCGTCTTGAACGGCGAGAATGCCCGCCGCTCTGACCAGTCGCGAGAAACGAGCGAGGCGGCGAACGGCACGTGCATCATCGAGACCTTCCAACCGTGACTCGTCGAGCCCGAGCTCGCCCGGCCGGATCGGCGTCTGGTCGGCCGACGGAACAAGCACCCCGCACCCGGAGATCAGAACTTCCTCGACCTCACTTCCGGAGGCGTCCACGGCCCGACCGGGGAAACACGGGGACATCGGCTGGGCAGCCGTTTCCGACTCCACCAGAATGGCCGCGTCCGCTCCACCGAATCCCAGCGACACGACCGCGGCACGTTCCACGCTTCCCGCTCGCGCTCCGTCGTGCAGGAGATCGAGATCCGGGAATGACGCCCGATCGGTTTCCGCGTTCGCCGCCGCGGGAATTCTCGACTGTTCCATGGCCGCGATGACCACCGCCAGCTCGACCGCCCCGGCCGCACCGAGCGTGTGTCCGATCCGACTCTTGAGCGCCGTGACCGGAATGCCGGGGAGACCGGAACCGAATGCCGACGACAAGGCCGCATACTCCGCGGCATCGTTCGCCGGCGTGGACGTGGCATGCGCGGCGACGAGATCGGGAAACCGGCGTGGATCTTCGAGGGCGCGTGTCGCTTCCCGGATCGCTCGAGCGGCGCCACGCCCATCCGGCACCGGCTGAGTCAGATGATGCGCATCACTCGCGCCTCCCCAGCCCAGAATTCGTGCGAGCGGCCGCGCTCCGCGTGCCTTGGCATCTTCCGCCCGTTCCACGATGAACACGCCGTAGCCTTCGCCCAGCCGCATTCCCGTTCGATCCGCGGTGAAGGGACGAATCGGACCTTCGCTGACCAGTCGGAGACAAGTGAAACCGGCGAATGCGAATTCGCTGATCGGATCGTACGACACCGCGAGCAGCAGATCGGCTTCGCCAGCCAGCAACGCCGTCGCGGCGATCGCCAGCGTGCTGACTCCGGAAGCGCACGCCGCCGAGACCGTCGATCCTCCAAGTGGAAGTCCGGTGTCGGCCAGCGCGGCGCGGGTGACCGTCGCGGTCGTGGTCCTCGACAACGCCTCGAGTCTTCCGTTGCGAAGTCCCCGGCCGAGATGCCGCATCCCGCCGAGCGTCGTTCCGAAGACCGTCTCGATCCGTCGACCGTCGGACTTCATCCGTTCGATCGTGGCGCGATCGAGCCCGGCTTCCGCCATCGCCTGTCGGATCGACCGGTTCAAGAGCTTCTCGGCCCGATCCGGCACCGGACCGACCTCGGGAGCGGACTCGGAGACCTGTGCCGCCCGGATCTTCGCGACGGGGCCGCCCGGCGATTCCGGCTGGAATTCCCCCTCGATCGCCGGCGCGTCTTCAATCGCGGTCCGACCGTCGATCATGGCCGCCAGAATCTCGGATCGATCCTCGCCGAGCGAGCAACTCGCCGCTGCCGCCGTGAGTACGAGCCCTTCTCCCGGCTTCACGATGCCGCATCCTCACCGTCGGATTGCAGGCTCACCCCGACCGAACCGTTCGCCACCCGCGTGTCATCGACCATCGCATCGAACTCGAACCGATGGATCGAGCCGAATCGTCCGATGGACGTCACCTCCAGAACGATGGTCGCCGGCGGCTCGACAGGACGTCGAAATCGCGATTCGCTCAGCACGAGCATCCCGCCTCCGGCGCCACCCACCTGCCGGTGCGCCACGACGCCCGCGAGTTGCGCGGCGGCTTCCGTGATCAGAACGCCGGGAACCAGGGGGCGCCCCGGAAAATGGCCCCGAAGAAAGTCCTCGTCGCCCCGGACGATCCAGGCACCGCGGGCCGACTCGTCGTCCAGCGCGTCGATGCGATCGAGGAAGCGGAACGGTGGCTGGTGCGGAAGACTTCGCAACGCCGATGCGAACTGCTCGTTGACGGCCTCGGTCACGCCTCGGTCCGAAGAGAATCCACGAATCGGACGAAGTCGCCGATGGTGCCCATCGTGTCCTTGCCCAGTTTCTCGTTGGGGATCTTGATTCCCAACCTCTTCTCGGTACCCGTGACCACCATGAGAAGGTCGAGGGAGTCGAGACCGAGTTCATCGCCGACCAACGGCGTCTCGGGACCGAGTTCGATCATTCCAAGTTTCAAGTCCGTCCTCAAGACTTCACAGACGATTTCCTGAAGATCCGCGGTGTCATGACTCATTCCTGTCTCCTTGACGGCGAGAGCGCCGTCTACCCGACCTGCTTCGACCAGCGACTCTCTTGTCGCTCAATGCCAACGCGAGATGGCCACGCGAGCGCCCATCAGGCAGACCAGGGTGGTCGCGAAGATCAACGCGAGCGCCGGACTGATCCGACCCAGCATGGCGGCCAGCGTATCGTCCGACGAGGTGTACCAGAGTACCTGCTGCATGGCCTTGATGGCACGGGCATTGAAGGCCCAGTCTCCAATCGCCTGCAGGGACGGCGGCATCATGAAGATGGGAATCATGCTCCCGCCGACCGCGCTCAGAATCAGCACCGTGATCGTCCCGATCGTGGTCTGTTGCCTTCGAGTCCTCGCGATTCCGGTGATCAGCAGCCCGAGACCCGCGGCCGCGGCCGCGACCATCGGCACGAGGATGAGGAGTGCGACCACCTGGCGGAACGAGAAGAAACGAACGCCGAAGACCATCGCCGCCCACGCGAGCATCACCGCGATCTGCACCGAACCGACCATGACGGCGAAGACGAAGCGATTGAGCAGCACGGACCAGGGCCCGATTCCCGACGCTCGCATGCGATCCAGTACACCCCGTTCCTGGTCTTCGAGCAGCCATCCGGTGGTGGACAAGGCGCTGAAGAGCATGAACATCACGCCGATCGCAGCGGTGTAGTAGGTCACGA
>JABABZ010000207.1 GCA_014237965.1 Phycisphaerales bacterium
GATCGCACTCGGTCGGGCCGGCGCCACCAGACTCCAGAACATCGATCTCGGCGTCGGGACGGCACAACACGCCCTCGTTGCGGGCAAGACGGGCTCGGGAAAGTCGACGCTTCTGCATGCGTTCATCACCAATCTCGCATGCTGGTACTCGCCAGACGAAGTCGAGTTCTATCTGGTCGACTTCAAGAAGGGCGTCGAATTCAAGACCTATGCCACGCACAAGCTTCCGCACGCCCGGGCGGTCGCGGTCGAGAGCGATCGTGAGTTCGGGCTCTCGGTACTGCAGGGTCTCGACGAGGAACTCAAGAATCGAGGCGAGTCCTATCGGGCCGAAGGAGTTCAGGATCTCGCCGGGTGGCGACAGAAGCGGCCGGATGCTCCGATGCCGCGAGTGCTCCTGGTCATCGACGAATTCCAGGAACTCTTCGTCGACGACGATCGGGTGAGCCAGGAGGCGGGCCTGCTTCTCGACCGGCTCGTTCGCCAGGGCCGAGCGTTCGGCATGCACGTGCTGCTCGGTTCGCAAACCCTCGGCGGCGCATTCTCCCTGCATCGATCGACGATGGGGCAGATGGGCGTCCGCATCGCATTGCAATGCAACGAGCAGGATTCGATGATGATCCTCTCCGACGACAACATCGCGGCACGACTGCTGGCCCGACCGGGAGAGGCGATCTACAACGACCAGGGCGGGCTCGTCGACGGCAACAGCCCCTTCCAGGTCTGCTGGCTCCCCGACTCGGTCCGCGAGGGATACCTCTAACGCGTGGCGGAACTGGCGTCGAAGCGACCGGACGCGGGTCAGCGATCCTGCATCGTGTTCGAAGGAAACGCGCCGGCATCTCTGGCCTCGAACGCCCCGCTCCGCCGGGCGATCGACTCGACTCCCGATGCCCGACCGACGTCGTTCCAACTCTGGCTCGGCGATGCGGTCGCGATCAAGGAGCCCACCGCGGGCGTGCTCCGCCGACAGGCGGGATCGAACCTCGCCTTGATCGGACAGCAGGACGAACCGGCCATGGCGATCTCCGCGGCGGTGATTCTCGCAGCGTGCGCTCAACATCGAAGCAGCGAGTTCTCGGCGGTGGTGCTGGATGGTTGCACCGCGGACGATCCCAATGCGGGCTATCTCGAAACGGTCGCGAAGGCGATGCCCAACGAGATCGAAGTCCCCGGATTCCGCGAGAGCAGCGACGCGGTGCTCGCCCTCGGCGCGGAACTCGCTCGTCGCATCGAGTCCGGAGCGACCGATGGGCCGCCCAGACTCCTCGTGGTGCACGGTCTGCAGCGTTTTCGATCGCTGAGACGAGCCGAAGACGACTTCGGATTCTCTACGGACGACGATGCACCACCGACCCCCGACAAGGTCTTCGCCGCCCTTCTGAAGGACGGACCCGAGCACGGGATCTTTGTGCACGCCTGGGCCGACACCGTGGCCACGCTCGAACGGTGTGTCGATCGCCAATCGATGCGAGGCTTCGATCAGCGGGCGATGTTCCAGGTCGGTTCCGCCGACTCCAGCACGCTGATCGATTCGCCCGCCGCCAGCATGCTGGGGAACAACCGTGGCCTCCTCTTCAGCGAAGAGAAGGGAACGATGGAGAAGTTCCGTCCGTGGGGCCTCCCGAGTGAAGCCTTCGTGGCCGCGGCGGGCAGAGCCCTGGCCGCCCGCGAAGATTGAACGTGCCGGTCGGCGGGAGCCAGCTTGTCATGGAAGCCCAGGCCGCCTTGAGGACGCTCGGCGAAATGCGTGTGGTGGCACGAAGTTCCTGAGCGAACAACGAGACCCGGTAGTCTTCCACCAACCACCCGAAGTCTTCGAGCCGAGGATCGATGCGACCGACCTGGTCCAGTTGACGGCGACGTCCCTTCCACAGCCTGATCCAGCCTTCCAGTTCCGCCCGACGCTCTCCATCCCGCCCCAGACCGCTTCCCCGCAGCCGATCGAGGCGACGGCGACCGGCCACGCTCGTCACCCTGGAGTCGGTTCTTCTACTCGGTCATTGATCTTTCCTTCTTTGAGACAGTGGTGTCAGAGAGTTGGCTGGAATCATCCAGTCAACACGCGTCAACAGGTCTGTTCGGTTGAGTCTACGAACTCAAGCCAACGGAACGTCGTCGATCGTACCCCGACGGAGGCCATTGATACGCCAGAAACGACGGCAATGTTCGCGAATGGGGTCGACGAGCCAGGGCGAGCGGGGAGTCGTCTCTGGCACGGGTGCCACCGCCGAGGGAACACCGCCTCGCAACGGGGATTTCACTGCAGAAACCCACTTCGGACGCTGCTGAGCGGGGCTGTCGTCACGAACCGTGCGTGCCTCTGGCCGCCGTGCAGGCGTGAAGAGGCTTTGATCGTGATCACGCGTCTTCGGCTTCGAGGTGAATCGACGCTTGCGGTCCATCTCCGATCGAACCCCGGCGAGAATACGGCAACCCCAGTTGGCCGATCTCGGTGAAGGCCCCGGCTTGCGAGTCGGTCGATACTGCCGGCAGAACCGCCGGTAGCGAATGCTGCATTCCCGGAGCGTCCCGCCGAGCCGAAGAAACTGTGGCATAAAAAATCGAACCCTGCCGTGAAGCAGGGTTCGATGTCTTCAAGAAGTGGGCCATACTGGATTTGAACCAGTGACCTCTTGTGTGTCATACAAGCGCGCTAGCCAACTGCGCCAATGGCCCTTACTGATCGCTCCGCGAAGAGCGAAGTGACAAGATACCCACCCAGAGCCTCAGGAGCAACACTTCGACCAATCCATGACGCTCGACCCGCAGAACTCGCAACGGGACCGCGGATTCAAGACACCCGAGGGGCTCGTCATGGGCCGTCGGAGGTCAGACACGGGGTGACGAGTCCCCTGCGGACCACCGATCGAATGGTCTCAACGGTCTCCGACCTTGAACCACCGACGCGGCGCCACCCCGGTTCCGACCGCCGTCGTTCGGTCCATCTGATAGAGCTGCCCGCTCATGGTCAGGCCGTACATGTACTGACCACCCTGCCCCAGCTCGAGAGACACGAACGGATCCCGAGGCTCGGGCTGCCGCATGGCAAGCATGATCGATCCCACTGCAGCCACGGCGATGACCACCATCCCGAGGCGGTAGCGGCGGTTCGAGGATTCAAGACGACTGACTTCGGTTTCAAGGCTTCTCACGAGAAGGCTCCAATTCTGATCCAGCAAGGAAAGGTGGAATTCCGGCACCAGCCGGGGCCACCCCATCAAATCGGCCCGGAACGGTGATCCAGGGGAGAAAGTCTTCTCGAGACGACCGGTAGGCCCGAGCGCGGGCATCAAACCCCCGATTCCGAACTCTTCGGGAACCCGTCCGAGGAAACCACACACTCAACGATCGCTCAACCGACCCCGGACGAGGGTAAGAGCGAGCTTCTTTTTTCCATCGGTCCCGATGACACCATTCATGGTGCTCGGGGCTGATGGTTTTTTGAGTCTTGCATCTTCACAAGGCCTTCTCGCTCCGTGGCGGTATCGTCTTCCCTCCAACGATCGACCCGCCGACCCCGCATTTCCCCTCTTGGCGCCCCAACCATGATCCACATCAACCGCGTCGCCTTCACCACCGTCCCCATCATTCTCCTCGCGGGAACCTTCCTGCTGAACCTCGCCTCCTGCGGCACGGTCAAGGGATACGCCGGCGACACTCGACCAGCCGCAGATGTGGCGACACTCCGCGCCAATCCATTCTGGAGCGACATCCTGGTCACAGTCACGGCGGTCGACGGTTTCGAGGTCAACAGCCAGATCGATCTGTCGTTGCTTCCCGGCGAACGAACCCTCACCATCGAACTCGGCCCCTGTTCGATGCAATCCATGAATCAGGCCGGTCGCCAGACCCGCCAGATGCTGGCGATGACCAACGCGGAATGGCGGACCAGGACGACCATCACCGCGTCGTTCGAAGCCGGCGTCGAGTACGCCATCAGCGGCAATTGGATGGAACCGCAATATTCCGTCGAAGTGCAGCGATACGACGACCGATCGGCACTCACCTCCAAGAAGGTGGCCGGAACCAAGGGCCAGTATTGACGCTCATCGAGGAACCGCTCAACCGGCCGGCGCGCTCGCGGACAAGGCTTCGAGACAACGATCGATCCGCGCCAGGACCGCCCCCTGACCGAGAATCGCCAGCGTGTCGAAGATCGGCGGGCTGATCGGTCCCCCGCTCACCGCGACGCGAAGAGGCTGCGCGATCCGACCCAGATTCCCCTCCGCATGTTCCTCCACGAAGGCCGTGATCACGGCCTCGATCGAAGCCGCATCGAACTCGGAGAGACCTGCGAGCGCCGGACGCACCATGGCGAGCAACTCCAGACCGGTCGGCTCACCCTTGAACATCGCCTTGCGCACCG
>JABABZ010000208.1 GCA_014237965.1 Phycisphaerales bacterium
GTTCGATCAGCGCGTAGAGATCGTCCTTGTCCACGCCTGATTCCATCAATCGCGCCGCCAGCCGATAGACCGCCGGACCGGCGCTGGAGAAGCGAAACCACCCGGTGTCGGTGGCCAGCCCCAGAAAGAGGGGCGTCGCCACATCATTCTGCGACAGGTCGATGCCCATCGCGTCCAGGATCGGAACCAGCGCCTGCGTCGCCGACGCGCATTCGGTGTCGACCACCCGGCGTCCCGCGACCGAGCCACCCCGGGCGTGGTGATCCACGCCGACGACGCGGTCGACCCGCGGACGAAGCCAGTCCTTCATCGAGTCGAGCTGGGTCCATGCACCGGTATCGACCACCGCGACGAGATCAGGCTCCTCTTCGCTGGAGGGCGTTCCACATTCCTCGAAACGGCGAACGTCGTCATCCTCCTTGGTGACCGCCAGCAGATTCTGATCCAACGGCCCCGCGAGAACGATCCAGCTTCGGACTCCGATCTGGCGGAGGCTCCGATGCAGGGCGAGACTCGTGCCGAGGGCGTCACCATCGGGCTTCTCGTGGGTGGTGATCAGCACGGAGGACGCCGCGGCGAAGACCCCCGCGAGGTCGGCCGCCGAAGCGTTCGACTCGTAGGTGAATCCGGCTTCGTCCCAGGGATGTCCGTCTCGAAGTGTGGTCACGAGGTTGCCTTTGCGATGTGCTCGAAAGAAGAGAATGAAGTGACAAGTGGAACAGGATGACGGTCAGACGTCGAGTTCGCTCCCGACCGCCTCCCGGACGGCCGCGAGATCCAGCCCGATCTGCGCCTGGAGAGATGACAGATCGTCGTAGCGATACTGACCACGCAGACGCCGATGGAGTTCGGCATCGAGCATCCACCCATAGTCGTCGAGTTCTCCGTCCCAGTCGAGCACGTGCACCTCCGCCACCCGAGGTGTCTCCTCGAACGTCGATTTCGTACCGATGCTGACCGCAGCGGCCCTTCGGGAACCATCGGGAAGGACCGCCACCCCGGCATAGACACCGTCTCCCGGGAGCAGGGTCCCATCCAGATCGAGATTCGTGGTCGGAACCCCGATGGTCCGGCCCCGCTGTTCACCCTGGACGACTCGCCCACGAAGAACGTGAGGCCCTCCCAGCAGGCGAGATGCATCCTCGACCCTTCCGAGCTGGAGGCGTCGGCGGACCCCCGAACTCCGTGCCGGCATCAACTGGCCGTCCCCGAGGGAGATCGAAAGCTCCTCCTCCACCCGGACCTCGAAACCACGCCGCCTCCCAAGTGTCCGCAGCGTCTCCACCGTCCCCGACCGGCGGCGACCGAATCGGAAGTCCGGCCCTTCGATGAACCAGTCCGGCGGCGCTCCCAGAGCCCCTTCGAGATGGTCCAGGAAAGCCTCTGGTTCGAGCGAAAGGAGCTGCAGATCCGTGGGAAGGACCAGCACCTCGTCGGCGCCCGCCTGCCGAAGCAGGTCATGGCGACGATCCAGCGTCACGAGTGGCGAATCCGCCGGCTGGCCGAGGACCACCGCTGGTGGAGGGTCGAAGGTCACCGCCACCAGACGTCCGGTATCCCCCAGAACCGACCGTCCTGCATCAAGAAGGCGTCGATGTCCGAGGTGAACTCCGTCGAAATTTCCGATCGTCAGGCCTAGCATTTCCAGATTCCAATCCCCTCGGGCGGCCTCTCGGCCGAAAGGGTCGCAGGAATTCCTCGAACTCGTCGAAAGAAAGAGGTTGTTATCGCCGATCCCTTGAGGAAAGGCAGTGATACAGGGTAGCCTTTTCCGTTTCCCCGACGATCTCCCGTCGGGATGATTCCGGGTTGTTCAAAAGGACATTGCACCGATGGCCACATCCGCCCTCTCCGATCAGTCGCCCACGCCTCACGGCCACGCCGAGCCCGCGCAATTGATCGCAGAACTCGTGCAGAGTTTCCAGAACACCGCGGAATCGGTGATCCCGCGTTTCCTGGAACAGATGCCGCGGATGTACTTCCAGGACACGGATCACGGCACCCAACTCAGCCATCTCAAGGCGATCGTGGCCGCACAGTCCGCCGCCCGCCCACTGGACATGACGCTGACCAGCGAAGATGGATCCATCTGGACGACCATCCGCTCCGGAGATCATCCCGGAGTGCTCGCCGACATCGTGAAGAACCTCCCCATGGACTTCTCGCTTCGTGCGGCGAAGGTCCATACGAGCCATGACGGCGGGATGGTGCTCGACACCTTCGAATTCGGCGAACCCCAGCCCTTCGACGAGAACGACCCGCGACAACGCGAGAAGCTCGAGGCGACGATCGAGTATGCCGCCACCGAACGCCCCGACTGGACCGCGGACCAGATCCGCACCCACTTCGAGAATTGTGCGTCGGACTACGTGAACACGCTGACGCCGCTGCGGATCTCCCATCACAATCAACTCTTCGAACAGGTCGCCGGCACCGACGGCACGCTGGTCGAGATCGAGCCCGAGTCGAATCCGAAGGAAAGCCGCATCACGGTCGTCTTCGGAAATGCCCGGACCCGCACCTCGCTCGAGCGATGCGCGCTGCTCCTCGCCCGGCACGGCGTGAGCATCCACCGCGCCTATCTGGATCTGATCAAGGACCCCTGCCACGGCGTCGTGACCTACGTCGGATTCGTCGTGCAGGGCCCCGATGGGAAGGCCATCGACCCGGACAGCGTCCTTTGGAACACGGTCCGCAAGGACCTCACCCGCGTGAAGTGGGTGCACTACGACGTGCTCGACAAGGTGAACGAGAACCCTCAGCTTCACATCGGACTCACCGAGATCTCTCTGGGGCTCTCCCACCTCGCCCATCAGGTGCTCAACCCCAAGGCCCCGTTCGAGTTCACCCTCGATCGAGTGACGGCCTGCGCCTGGGCGAACATCACCATGACCATGTCGGTCGCGCTGCTCTTCAAGAAGCGCTTCGACCCCCGTGGCCCCATGAGCGACGAGCAGTTCGAGAAGGCCGCGGCGGACCTGACCGCCGAGATCGAACGTACCGCGTCCAGCGAAACCTCCCGGACGGTGCTCCTCTGCATGCTCGATGCGGTCCGCCATGTCCTCCGAACCAACTATCACGTGCACGGCCGGTTCGGCCTCGCACTTCGACTCGACCCGGAATTCCTCCGGAACGACGACCGCCCGGCACTCCCCTACGGCGTCTTCTTCGTGCACGGCCGCGGATTCGATGGATTCCACGTCCGATTCCAGGACATCGCCCGCGGTGGTCTGCGAGTGGTGATGCCCCGGACCGAAGCCCTTCACGGTCGAGAGGCGGAACGCCTCTATGACGAGGTCTACGGCCTCTCGTTCGCGCAGCAGCTCAAGAACAAGGACATCCCCGAGGGCGGCGCCAAGGCGGCGATCCTCCTCGAACCGGGCGCCGGCATCGACCGATGCGTGAAGGCCTTCGTCAACTCGCTCCTCGACCTGATCACCCCCGAGGAAGAGACTCGGCATCAGATCGTCGATCGCAGCGGCCTGGACGAACTCATCTACCTCGGCCCCGACGAGAACGTCACCCCCGATCACATCGAGTGGATCGTCCGACGCGCCCATCTCCGCGGCTACCCGCTGCCCACGGCCTTCATGAGCTCGAAGCCCGGCGCCGGCATCAATCACAAGGTGTACGGAGTCACCAGCGAAGGCGTCAACGTCTTCCTCGAAGTCGCACTCCAGTCGGTCGGCATCGATCCGCGGAAACAACCATTCACGGTGAAGATCACCGGAGGCCCCGACGGTGACGTCGCGGGCAACATGATCCGCATCCTGCATCGCGACTACGGCGACAACGCCCGGGTGATCGCGATCGGCGATGGTTCGGGTTGTGCGGAGGATCCCGACGGTTTCAACACCAGCGAACTCATGCGACTCTTCGAGCAGGCGCTTCCGATCGCCGAATACGACCGATCGAAGCTCGGCCCGCGTGGCTCGGTGCACAGTGTCGACGAACCCGACGGTCCCCAGCTCCGAAACACGATTCACAACCGGGTGGTGGCGGACGCCTTCGTCCCGGCCGGCGGACGTCCGGCCACGATTCACGCGGGCAACTGGCGGGATTTCCTCCAGGACGACGGGACTCCCAGCGCCAAGGTGATCTCCGAAGGCGCCAACCTGTTCCTGACACCGGAGGCGCGAGAGCGGCTCTGCGATGCGGGATGCGTGATCATCAAGGACTCCTCCGCGAACAAATGCGGTGTGATCTGTTCGAGCTTCGAGATCTGCGCCTGCATGGTGCTCGAGGAAGACGAGTTCCTCGCGATCAAGTCCGAGTACGTCGAGCAGGTGCTGGTCAAACTCCGCGAACTCGCTCGACAGGA
>JABABZ010000209.1 GCA_014237965.1 Phycisphaerales bacterium
TGACGCCGAGCCCGAGTTCGCGGGCCATCGGCAGCAGATCCGCCTCCACCGATCGCTCCGCCAGGCTGTACTCGATCTGAAGCGCGATCAGTGGCGACCAGTCGCGCAGCATCGCTTCGTATTGCGCCTGCACCACGACCCAGGCGGGAAAATCGCTGAAGCCGATGTATCGAGCCTTTCCGCTTCGGACGATCTCGTCCAGGGTCCGCATGGTCTCCTCGATCGGCGTGTGACGATCGTGAAAGTGACACCAGTAGAGATCGACATGATCCGTCCGAAGTCGGCGCAACGAATCCTCGAGCTGGTGCAGAATCGCCTTGCGACCCGACCCGCCCCCATTGGGATCTCCCGGATACATGTTTCCGGAGAACTTGGTCGCGATGACCATCCGATCTCTGGACACGACGGGCGTCCCCGCGAAGTAGTCGCCGATGATCGACTCACTGTGTCCATGCGTATAGACGTTGGCGGTGTCGAGAAAATTCCCGCCCGCCTCGATGTACGACTCGAGAACCTGCAGACTCTCGTCCACTCCCGTTCCAACCGCCTTCCATTCGTCACCGAAAGTCATGCAGCCCAGGCAGAACGGACTGACTCGAAGCCCCGAACGGCCAAGCGTCTGATAGTGAGCGAGATCCATGACGAGAGATTCCTGGGTGGGTGCTTCGAAGGCACGACCGGGACCGTGCCGCGGGTGACGAGGGTACGTCATCCAGCTCCCGAAGTCGCGTCCGAGTGGTGGAGCGAAGGCCTTTTTCGATCCAGACCACCACCATCCTCGAATCCCCGTTAGGTTCGATGCATGCGAAGACCAGACACTCCATCACTCGAGCGCCTGAAATCGTGGGTCCTCGGACCGCTCGGAGGCGTGCTGCTGGCCGCCACCGGTTGCACGACCCCCACTGCATCACCCGGCCCCTCATCACCACCGAACATCGTGATCGTGCTTGCAGACGACCTCGGCCTCGGCGATCTGAGCTGCTTCAATCCGGCAGCCGCCACCCGAACACCGTCCCTCGACGGAGTCGCGGCCACCGGCGCCCGTTTCACGGACGCCCACTCGCCCAGCGCCGTCTGTTCGCCCACGCGGTATGGAATTCTCACCGGCCGCTATTGCTGGCGAAGTTCGTTGAAGTCGGGGGTCCTGTGGACGAACGATCCCCTCTTGATCGAACCCGACCGTCCGACGATCGCCAGCGAACTCGCGGCTCGAGGTTACGAGACGGCGTTCATCGGCAAATGGCACCTCGGACTCGGCGCCGATGGTCCGACCGACTGGAGTGGTCCGCTCGATGCCGGACCGCACACCGTGGGCTTCGAACGAAGCGTGGGAATACCGAGTTCACTGGACATCCCCCCCTACTGCTGGTTCCGCGACGGCAAGGGCGACCCGCCACCCACCTCGACCATCGAAGGCTCGAAGCATCGGCGGTCCGACGGAGGAGGGTTCTGGCGAGCCGGCGCGATCGGCGAAGGCTTCGTCCATCAGGAAGTGCTCGCCCGGTCGATCGATGAATCGATCGCGGTGGTCGAGAATCACGTGGCAGCCGATGACGGACGCCC
The DNA here is from genome assembly GCA_014237965.1 of Phycisphaerales bacterium. Classification (GTDB taxonomy): domain Bacteria; phylum Planctomycetota; class Phycisphaerae; order Phycisphaerales; family SM1A02; genus UBA12014. Next base: position 1,564 of record JABABZ010000209.1, read on the forward strand.
GCTCTTTCTCGAACTCTGCCTGAGCGCGCCGCACACGCCCTGGCTCCCCACCGAAGGATTCCGAGGTTCGAGCTCCGCGGGACACTACGGCGACTTCGTGAACGAGATCGACTTCGAAGTCGGCCGACTCCTCGCCGCCCTCGAATCGTCCGGCCTCGCCGGGAACACGCTCTTCATCTTCACCAGCGACAATGGCTCGCACTGGCCGGTCGCCGACGTCGAACGATGGGGACATGCCGCGAATCTCGACTGGCGGGGACAGAAGGCCGACATCCACGAGGCCGGCCACCGGATTCCGATGCTTGCTCGATGGCCCGGCGTGATCGAACCCGGGATCACCCTCGACGAGACCGTCTGCCTGACCGATCTCTACGCCACGAGCATCGCCGCGGCGGACCGTTCGGTGGCCGGTGACCTGCCCGAACCGGATCTCGGCGGAGAAGATTCGATCGACCTCCTTCCCCTGCTCGCTGACGGCGACACCACTGTGCTGGCCGGACGCGATGGCATCGTGCATCACAGCCTGGACGGCATGTTCGCGATCCGAGTCGGCGATTGGAAACTCATCGAAGGTCTGGGAAGCGGCGGATTCACTCCTCCGAAACGACGAACCGCCGAAGCCGGGGAAGCGGACGTGCAACTCTACAACCTCACGACCGATCCTCGCGAGGCCGAGAACATCGCCGCCCGACATCCGGAGGAGGTCGCCAGACTGCAGGCGATCCTCGACCGGATCCGGGCGGACGACGGAACGGACCGCTGAGCTTCAGCTCGCGGCCGCGTCATCACGAACATGATGGACGACCTGCTGCGGATAGGGGATGTTGATCCCGGCCGCGTCGAACGCCTTCTTCACATTCTCGTTGAAATCGAACTTGGTGGGCCAGAAGTCCCCCGCATCGACCCAGAAGCGAATGACCAGATCGACCGAACTCGCCCCGAGGTTTCCGACCACCACCATCGGCGCCGGTTCGGCGTGGACACGATCGTCTTTCGCGATCAGATCCATCACGACCTTGCGAGCTTCATCGATGTCGTCCTCGTAACCGATCCCGACGTCGATCTGAATCCGACGAGTGGGCTGGGTCGACGAGTTCACCAGCACGCCGGTGGAGATCGAGTTGTTCGGGATGATCACGGTCTGGTTGTCACCGGTGGTCAACACGGTGTTGAAGATGTGGATGGCCTTGACCGAGCCGCTCTGGCCCGATCCCGTGATGAAGTCTCCGACCTTGTACGGACGGAAGAGCATCACGGAGACACCGCCCGCGAAGTTGGAGAGCGTTCCCTTGAGCGCCATGCCGATGGCCAGCGTGGCGGCGGACAGGATCGCGATGAAGGAGGTGACCTCGACCCCGAGCATGCCCGCGACCGACAGGAGGAGCATCACCTTCAGGGCCACCGATGCGAGGCTCCCAAGGAAGTTCCCCACCGTGACATCGACCTGTCTCATTCCCAGAACGCGATTGATGCCTCGTCGGAGGATGCCGATCACCATCCACCCGACCACAAGGACCACCAGCGCGAGTCCGACCCGTGGCGCGTAACCCACCGCCAGATCGACGAACTGCGTCCCCGCCGTGTTCATCCAGCTCGTGACGTCGGTCCCGGACGCCGCCGACGCGGCCGCCTCTCCCGTGCCGCCGCCCGCGGTCGTCGCCGCGCCTGTTTCCTGGCCACTGAATTCGATTCGCATTGACTTGTTCCCAGAATGAAATGAAGAAAACCACGACTGTGGACACCGAGGTGAACCGGCGAGTCACTTCTCTGAAGATCCGCCACCAATGATCCACTCGACCGCCGCACCGACACCCTGTCCCTCCGGGAGTCCGATGAGCGACTCGATCGCCGAGAGAACGCCGGTGAGTCCCTCGCCTGCGATGAGTCCGCTGGCCACCGCGATGGCGAGCGCCGCTGCGGATGCCGGCGACAATCGCCTCCAGGCCACGAGCATCATCGACCCGATGAACATCGCGACAGAGTAGTAGGCCGGGACGATGAATGCGATCCCCATCGCCAGTGAACTGGGAATGAACGGCGACAACGGTTTCACGAATCGACGCAGGACGGGAAGCGCGATGCCGAAGCAGGCTCCCGCGATGATCGCCGGAACCGCCTGTGGTGGAAGTTGATCGAATCCACCACTGAGAAGCTCCGCCATGGCCTTCCAGGCGTTGGCTGCGGGGGCGGGGAACGATTCGTCGATTCCGATCTCGTACTGTGAATCGAAGAGCTTGTAGACCCCGGCGCAGATCGGAATTCCCACACACACGCCGGCAAGCTGGGCGACCACCTGCTTGCGCGGGCTCGCACCAAGGAGCCGTCCGGTCTTCAAGTCCTGCATCATGTCGCCGGACTGGCTCGCCCCCGCACTGGTGATGCCTGCGGCGAGAACGTTCGTCTCGGCCTGGCCGGGCGCGATGGCGCCGAAGGCCAACTGCGTGACCTTGCCCATGCCGCCGATCGGATTGATGTCGGTCTCGCCAGTGGAACGTGTCGCGATCATGGCGAGAATCGAACTCATGGCGACTGCGATCAGCGTCATCCACCACGGAATTCCGAAGACCGAATGAGCGACCGTCATGGTGATCACGCTGGCGATTCCCAGTCCGATCATCCACCAGGAATTGGGGATCTGCATCGACGGCGGTTCCATTCGGTCACCATCCGGACTGAAGGCGCTTCCTTGAGTCGGACTATTGTTTCCTCACTCTATCGATGGTTCGAGTAGTCTGGTACACTATGTGACT
>JABABZ010000020.1 GCA_014237965.1 Phycisphaerales bacterium
GGGAGGCGACTCGTCCGGTGCTGGCGCGTCGCGTGTCCCTCGACCTTCTGGGGCTTCCCCCGACTCTGGAGTCGGTCGATGCATTCGTGAACGACCAACGCGAAGACGCCTTCGAGCGATTCGTGGAGGATCAGCTCGATTCCCCGGCGTTCGGGGAACGCTGGGCTCGGGTCTGGCTGGACCTGGCTCGATACGCCGACACCCGGGGATACGAAGCCGATCGCCGGCGCACCATCTGGCCCTGGCGAGACTGGGTGATTCGCGCCTTCAACGCCGACCTTCCCTTCGACCGATTCACCGTCGAGCAGATCGCCGGCGATCTCCTGCCCGATGCGGATGACGATTCGATTCTCGCGACGGCTTTTCATCGCAACACGATGAACAACGATGAGGGTGGCACGCGTGACGAGGAGTTCCGGATGGCGGCGGTCATCGATCGCGTGAACACGACCATGTCCGCATGGATGGGGATCACTGCGGAATGCGCCGCCTGTCACGATCACAAGTACGACCCGATCGCCCAGAGCGAGTACTACCGGTTGGCGGCCTTCTTCAATACGACGATGGACGCCGATCGTCCCGACGAATTCCCACTGCTGTCGCACCTGGCCGAGGAAGACCGGGCGCGGCGCCGTGGTCTGCAGGCCGATCGAGATCGGGTGGTGGCTGAGTCCCTTGATCGTGCAGAAGCCCTGAGTTCCGAGTGGGATCAGCATTCGGGCCACTCGGTCGACCGTGTTCCGATTCTCGGCGACCTGCTTCCTCCTGGGGCTTCGCCCCTGGACGAATTGATCGATGGCGACCTCCCGTGGGACCATCTCACGCCGCCCCCGCCGGGCGCCCTTCGGACCCGACGCTCGGTCGCAGCCGCGAATTCGATCGCGCAACACCACTTCAACGACATCGCTCCACCCGCTCGGATCGAGATCGCCGAGGGAGATCTCCTCACGGCCTGGGTTCTTCTCGACGCGGACAATCCACCCGATCAGGTCATGCTCCAGATTCATTCGGCGGACAAGACATGGGCTCATCGTGCCTACTGGGGTGCGAATCATGTTCCCTGGGGCGTGGACGGGACATCTGAACGGCTCCGCCTCGGCGATCTTCCAGAGGTCGGAACCTGGCGGAGACTCGAGATCGATCCCGAGAGGATCGGGCTGGAGCCGGGGGCTGTGATCACCGGTGTCGCCTGTACGCAGCACGGGGACTCGGACGGTGGTGTCACGCACTGGGGACCGGTCGAGATCGAGCGGTCGGATGCCGAGTCTCCGTCGTGGCAGACCGACTTCGACGACTGGTTGACGGTGATGGATTCGGTCGACGGTCGCGGTCTCCCCGAGCGGCTCCGTGCCGCACTGCGGTCCGGTGACGCCCGGACCGACGATGAGGACGCGGACCTCCAAGCGCACTGGCGATTGAATGCGACCTCCGCGGGGGTCGTGGCTCGCGGGTCCGTCGCGGTCGAGCTCGACCCCATCGAGAAGCGGATCGCGGCGATCGAAGCCCGGGCGAGATCGGTGCCGGTGCTGCGTGAGCAGGCGGCATCGGACCTTCGCGACACGCACGTCCTCACCAAGGGTGACTGGCGAAGCCCGGCGGAGGTGGTCGTTCCCGGCACTCCGGCGTTCCTCCATCCGCTCGGCGACGTCGGAGAAGGACGGGCCGATCGCCTGGCGCTGGCCGAATGGCTCGTCGATCGGCGGAATCCCCTGACCGCGCGGGTCCATGTGAACCGGGTCTGGGAACGATTCTTCGGGCGTGGGCTCGTCGAGACCTCCGAAGACTTCGGCACTCAGGGCACGGCGCCGGATCATCAGGCGCTGTTGGATCATCTTGCGGAACGATTCATGGAGTCCGGATGGAGTCACAAGGCGTTGTGTCGGGAGATCGTGACCAGCGCCACCTATCGCCAGGCATCCAAGGTGTCCCGAGCGGCAATCGAGTCGGACCCCTTCAATCGGGATCTCGCGCGGGCCGGGCGGTTCAGGCTCGAGGCGGAGGCGATCCGTGATTCGGCGCTCGAAGCCTCCGGCCTCCGGTCGGATCGGATGTTCGGCCCCCCCGTCTTTCCTCCGCAGCCCGACTCGGTCTGGGAGATCGTCTACAGCGGAGAGAGTTGGACCACCGCGGCCGATGAAGACCGCCATCGGCGCGGGTTGTACACCTTCTGGCGCCGCACGGCTCCGTATCCCTCGATGGTCGCCTTCGATGCCGGAAGTCGGGAGACCTGTTCCGTGCGTCGGATCCGGACGAACACACCGCTCCAGGCATTGGTGACCTTGAATGACATCGCCTTTATCGAGACGGCGGGTGGATTGGCGGGCCGGGCGCATCTCGAAGCGCCGGCATCGCGCCGATCGGAACTCGAGCGGGCCTTCCGCCTGGCGGTCATTCGATCACCGGAGCGCGAAGAACTCGACATTCTCGAAGAACTGCTCGAGTCGCAGGCTCTCCGTTTCCGGGATGCGCCGGAACAGGCGATGGCCTTGATCGACGCCGCCGGTGTGGAACGCCCGGAAGCGCTCGAACCGGCGGAGTTCGCGGCCCGTATCGTGGTTGCCAACGTGATTCTCAATCTCGACGAGTTCTTGAACCGTGGATGAGCGCCTCGATATCGGAAAGGAGACCGGCTGATGACATCCCGAAAGAACATCGATCCCCGGGATCTCCATCGTCGTCTGGTCGGCGAGGAACTTCACGCCACGACTCGTCGAACCTTTCTCGGGCAGATGGGGTCGGGGATCGGCGGGATGGCGCTGGCCTGGGCCACGGCTCAGGACGGGTGGGCCGGCGGGCTCGCCGGGGCATCGGTTCAGGAGCGGGCGGCCTTGGATCTCTCGCGTCCCCACTTCGCGCCTCGGGCCAAACGGGTGATCTACCTCCATATGGCGGGAAGCCCGCCCCACCACGATCTCCTTGATCCGAAACCGAAACTTCTCGATTGGAACGGTAAACCCTGTCCGGATCATCTCCTCGATCCGGAGAACTTCGCGTTCATCAAAGGGCATCCCGAAGTGCTGGCCTCTCCGTACGCCTTCGAGAAGCGAGGCAAGTCCGGTACGGAGATCAGCGAACTGCTGCCCGAGTTGTCGCGGCATTCGGATCGGATCGCGGTGGTTCGCTCGATGCACACCGATCAGTTCAACCACGCGCCCGCACAGTTGCTTCTGTACACCGGATCACCACGGCTGGGCCGTCCGTCGATGGGCTCATGGGTCAGTTACGGGCTGGGTTCGGAGAATCGCGATCTCCCCGCCTACGTGGTACTGGTTTCCGGAGGCAAGACGCCCAGTGCGGGGAAGAGCGTCTGGGGCAATGGCTTTCTACCAAGCGTCCACCAGGGGGTGCAGTGTCGATCCGATGGCGATCCGGTGTTGTTCTCCTCCAACCCTCCGGGCATCGATCGAGACACTCGGGGCGCGACCATCGAGGCGTTGGCCGACTTGAACGGCCTTCAATGCGAGCGAAACGGAGATCCGGAGACTCTCGCGAGAATCGCTCAGTACGAGCTGGCTTTCCGGATGCAGGTGGCGGTCCCGGACGTCATGGACATCGCCCACGAGTCACCGGAGACCATCGAGCGATACGGAGCGACACCGGGCGGCGCGAGCTTCGCCAACAACTGCCTGTTGGCCAGGCGAATGCTCGAACGGGATGTCAGGTTCATTCAGCTCTTCGACTGGGGATGGGACACGCACGGAACGAATCCGAGCGACGACATCATCAACCAGCTTCCGAAGAAATGCCGCGAGACCGATCGTCCGATCGCCGCCTTGCTGGATGATCTCGTCGAACGAGGGCTTCTCGAGGACACGCTCGTGATCTGGTCCGGCGAGTTCGGCCGCACGGCCATGAACGAGCGTCGGAACGGCTCGACCTACTTCGGGAGAGACCATCACCCCCACTGTTTCTCGATCTGGATGGCCGGTGGTGGTGTGAAACCCGGAATCGTCCACGGAGAGACCTGCGACTTCGGAGCCGAGATCGTGAAGGATCCGGTTCATGTCCACGATCTGCAGGCCACGGTGCTGCGGCTGCTGGGCTTCGATCACGAGCGTCTCATTCGTCGGCATCAAGGCCGGGACTTCCGCTTGACCGATGTCCATGGGGCGGTGATCCCGGGTCTGATCGCCTGATCGATCGCTCCATCAGACCGGCGGTGCCGAGCTGTTTCGACTTCGGTTGCTCGCCCTGGCCGAGAGATGGGTGCCGACCAGTCGGGCCACCAGCACCGTGAGATAGACCTGGCCGATGATCGCCTCCAGGTTCGCCAGTGATCGAGCAAGCTCGTTCTGGGGCGTGATGTCGCCGTACCCGACGGTGGTGATCGTGATCAAGGAGAAGTACGCCATCAGGCGATCGGGCCCGAGCGAGGCGTCGACGCCGATCGGTTCTTCGGGGAGGAAGAACGCGCTCGGGTCAAGCAGCAGAAGGATCGAGTAGACCGAGGCGAACACGCCGGCGATCAACAGGTACACGGAGATGGATCCGCAGATCGTGTCGGCTTCCACGTCGTTGGTCGTGAAGACGTCGGCGCCGATCAGAAGTATCAGGTAGCCCAGCAGGATCGTGTCCAGCGACAAGGCGAAGGCCGTGAGCCATTGGTGATTCGTCGAGGGAAGATAGCGGCCGAGAAGGCCGGCCCCGATCGCGGCGATGCCCAGCAGGATGCAGGTCACGAAGTGGCGTCGTTGCCTGCTGAACGCGCGGACCGCGGCGAGCATGACGATGCCGATCAATATGTCGCCGATATAGATATGGGTTTCGACGATCTCGAATCTTCCGAACAGCGGCCCGACGATCATCAACAGGAACAGGCCGGTCATGATCCAGATGTACCGCCCGCCGAAGTACAAACGAAGGAACCCAAGAGGTTCGATTCGACGATCGCCGTCCGGCGTGGTGCTCGAATTTCCGGTCTGAGGTCGCATGCCCGCTTCATCGGTCACGCCGGGGATCAGTCTGGAATGTTGAGGCCTCACTCCGGTGGGCTATGATCTCGATCATGGAACCCGCTCTCCAGATCACCGACCTCCATTTCGCTCGACCAGACGGTTTTTCGATGCGAATTCCCGAATTCTCGCTCGCCGCCGACGAACAGGTCCTCCTTGCCGGCTCGTCCGGGTGCGGGAAGAGCACGCTCCTCCTCCTCGCCGCCGGTCTCCTGGATGCCGCTTCCGGCGAGATTCTCCTCTCTGGAAGATCGATCACGGCGGCGCGCGGCGGGCGTCGAGACGCCATCCGAGCCGATCGGGTCGGGATGGTCTTTCAGACGCATCACCTTCTCCCCGGGTTCACCGCTCGTGAAAACGTCTCGGCCCCCCTCCTTTTCGGAGGTGTCCGGCCAGGCGAACATGCTGCCATCGCGGATGCCCTGCTCGGCCGACTGGGAATCTCCGATCCCACGACTCGCGTTGATCGTCTGAGCGTCGGGCAACAACAACGAGTGGCGATCGCCCGAGCACTGGTCGGGAACCCCAGTGTCGTCTTCGCGGACGAGCCGACGGCGGCTCTGGATCCGGAAAACGCGGTGAAGGCGGTCGAACTCCTGAAAGACGTGTGCCGCGAGTGCAACGCCGCACTCCTGCTGACCAGTCATGATCCCGGCCTCGAAGCGGCCTTCTCACGGGTGGTTCGATTCACCGAACTGGCAGGGACTTCGGAGGTCGTGGGATGACCGATCTCCGACTCGTTCTCAAATCGTTGATGGCTCGGTCCGCTTCCACGGCGGTCACCTGTCTGCTGATCGCGATCGCGGTCGCATTGCTTTTGTCGATGCTCTCGCTTCGCGAGGCTGGAAGACGCAGCTTCACCCGAGGCGTCGGAAACGCGCATCTCGTGGTGAGTGGCGACTCCAGCCCCCTGGTGGCGGTGCTCAACGGACTCTTCTACGCGAATGCGCCTCGGGCCGCGTTGCCGGAATCCAAGGTGGTCGAGATCACCACGAGTTTCCCGTGGGCGTGGGCGATACCCACCCAGCTCGGCGATTCATTCCGAGGATTCCCCGTCATCGCCACCACTCCGCAGTTTCTCGAGGACTTCGAGCCGGCTCCGGGAGAACCCTGGGTGTTCGCGGAAGGGCGCAACATCGAACTTCCCTTCGAAGTCGTTCTCGCCAGCGGCGTCGCCGCCGCGACCGGTCTCGGGATCGGTGATCGCCTGCATCTGACTCACGGCATGGGCGTGGGTGGCGCGCCGCCCATTTCGGCGCCCTCCGTCGAGAGTTCGATGGTCGCTTCGGTCCCCGGGCCACCCGTCGACGAGTCCCTCGAGGCGGAAGCGGACGCGCACGACCATTCCCATGATCACGCTCATGGGCACGTGCACGCCGACGACGGCGAACACGTGCACGACGAGGTGGTCTTCGAAGTCGTCGGTGTTCTCGAACCGAGCGGTACGCATCATGATCGACTGGTCGTCACGGAACTCCAGGGCGCCTGGTTCATTCATGCCATCGATCGACGCGAAGTCGCCGGCCGGGCCCTCCCGGTCTCGGTCGAGGATCTCGAAGCGGGCGATCGACTGATCACCGGGATCCTGCTTCGGACGCCGGTTCGGGCCGGCCGGAACAGCGCGGCCGTTCTTCAAGGAGCCTTCGATCGATTGCGACGAGATCCGTCCATCACGGTGGCCTCCCCGTCGACCCAGGTCGATCGGCTGTTCGGAATCGTCGCGAGTCTCGATGCGGTCTTCATCGCCCTGGGCGGGGGCATCCTTCTCTCGGGTGTGATCTCGGTCATGCTCGTGCTCTGGAACTCGATGGAGCTCCGCCGTCGCCAGATCGCCGTCCTGCGGGTCATCGGTTGTCCTCAACGGAGAATTCTCGGTCTGGTGCTGACGGAGAGTGCGATCATCGGCCTGGTCGGAGCGATCGTCGGAGGACTCCTCGCCGTCGGTGGCGCCTCCCTCGCCGCCGGACTGCTGGCCATGCGAACCGGCGTGGTCATCGCACCCACCGTCGATCCGCAGGCGACCGTGCTCATCGCGGCAGGCACCGTGGCTCTGGCCGCGTTGGCCGGCGTGGCACCGGCCATCAAGGCGTATCGCACGCCGGTCGCGGACAACCTGCGACCGTTGGACTGATCCAGCCTCGAAGGTGGAGCAACCCGGGCCCGACTCGGAAGTAGGATGATCGACGATCGATTCTGGAATGATCGATCTGGAGAAGAACAGGTCTCATGAGATTCATCTGGGCGATCATCGTCGGCCTCTTTCTCGCTGCTGGCGTGTTGATGTTCCGGTCGCCGGACTCGGGACCGACTCCCCCGACGTCGTCGGTGACCGCGGGCGGGTCTTCGCCCTCGGATCGAATCTCCGAGCTGGCCTCGGCGTCGACTTCGCCGAAGACGGACTCCGAGGCCGCGGCGTCCCAGGAGGCATCGAGTCCGCCCGGAGACGCCAGCGCTCCGGACGAGTCGATCACCGCGATGACGCATGTGCTCGTGGATGGCGACACGCTCCAGTCGATCGCTGGCCGGCGATACGGCGATGAGCGGTTGTGGCGGAAGATCGTCGATGCGAATCCCGATCTCGCCGCTGGAAGGCTCGAGCTCGGTGACACCATCCAGTTGCCACCGTTGGAGTCGATCGAGATCGTCGATCCCGCGGCCTCCCTGATCGCGGACCTCGACGAGGGGCGAAGTGCGAGGCCCAACACGTCCAAGGTCGGCGAATCGGTCGAGATCTCTCCGGAAGCCCCGAGGCTCGATCTCGGTCTCTACCGGGAGATACTCGATGCGACGGTCGCGCCGGGCGAACTCGTTCGAACGGCGAAGGATCGGATCGTCGCGGACGGTGAGTTCACGATCCGTGGCGAAGGAACCCGAGATTCACCGTATCGCGTGAGCTGGGAACTCCTGGCCAGTGCCGCGGACACCTACCGACCGAGTCTGGGCGAGACCGGGATTCCCCAGCGCATCGCCGCGCTCGACGGGGCCTGGATCAGCATCGACGGCTACGTCGCGTTTCCGCTCGGCGGCGAGGCGGCGACGGAGATCCTCGTGATGCTGAATCAGTGGGACGGCTGCTGCATCGGTGTTCCACCGACGCCGTACGACGCGATCGAAGTGGCGCTCGCGAATCCCGTTCCCCGATCACAACGCCATGCCATCTCCTTCGGGACGTTGACCGGAAGGCTCCAGGTCTCGCCCTACCTCGTCGAGAGCTGGCTGGTCGGCCTCTACCTCATGGACGACGCCGAAATCAACCTTGAACTCTGAACGCTGATTCATTCCTCTCCATTGGAATCCACGAGATGCTCATTCCCCTCATTCTCGCCTTCGGGCCCCTGCAATCCGCGCCGCCCTGGGACGGATACCTCGATGAGACGTCGGTCTCGGAGCGCCTGAACGGTTGGGCGACGACCCACCCGGAACACGTCCGCCTGGAGTCCTACGGGACCAGCCGCGAGGGGCGTCCGCTTCTCGTTGCCACGATCGCCGGCGATCTCGCGACGGCCGACTCGAAGTCCTCGATCCTCGTGGTCGCCGCCCTCGATGGAATGCATCCGGCGGGAACGGAGTACGCGGTGCGAATCGGTGAACTGCTGCTCTCCGAGCATGCGGAACTGCTCGAAGAGACGACCGTCTACATTCTTCCCCGAGCCAACCCCGACGGCATCGCCGCGAATCACGGCGACCTGAACGCGGGCCGGCGTGGCGTGAGCCGGCTCGTCGACGCCGATCGAGACGGCGCCGTGGACGAGAACGGTCCGCGAGATCTCAACGGTGACGGCGTGATCTCCCAGATGCGATGGCTCGACCCACCGCTCTCCAGGCCGGCGACGCACCTGCCTGACCCCGCGGAACCTCGGCTCATGAAGACGCCCGATCGATCGAAGGGCGAGGAGGCGACCCATCTGCTCCTCGTCGAAGGCGACGATGCGGATGGCGACGGCCTGGTCGGTGAAGACGGTCCCGGGGACGTGCGGCTCGACCGGAACTTCCCCCACCTCTGGCGAGCACATTCGGCAGACTCGGGTCCGTATCAGTTGAGCGAACCCGAATCGCTGGCCCTCGCGGAATTCGTGCTGGCTCACCCGAGGATCGTCGCCGCGGTCGTCTACGGACCGAATGATTCGGTCGTGACGACCCCTGCCACCGACAAGAAGGATCAGACCGGGCGCACCCCCATCGGAATCGATGCGGGAGACAAGAGCCTCTACGCGAAGATTTCCGAGGCCTACGGAGAACACACTTCCCAGAAGCGGGCGACCAACGACGACGAGTCGGGTGGACTGCATTCCTGGTTGTACGCCCACCGTGGCATTCCCACCGTGGCGACCAACGGCTGGGGGCGGCCCGATCCCGCGGTTCCCGAGCCGGCGGAGCCGGCGGAAGGCGTGGAGGACGATCAGGATGCTCCGGAAGTCGAGGGTGATGACGCGGAGCCGGAGAAGAAGGAGGAGCCACCCAAGCCTGCGGACGAGGAAGCCGCCGGCTGGCTGGCCTGGTCCGACCTGGACCGGGACGGCCGTGGATTCATCGAGTGGCGGACCTTCGAACATCCCCGGTTCGGAACGGTCGAGATCGGCGGCATGGTGCCGGGATTCACCATGAACCCGCCCGCCGACCGGCTCGACGAGATCGGACGCGAACAGACGGCCTTTCTGGTCGCCCTCGCGGCCATGCAGCCGGAGGTCACGATCGAAGGCCCGGAAGTCGAGACGCTCGGAGGTGGTACCTACCGGATTCGTCTCGCGATGGTGAACTCCGGTGGCATGCCGACCCGGACCGCGATGGCTCGTCGCAATCGGGCCATCCGCCCGATCGTGGTGCGGCTCGATCTCGATCGAGATCGGATTCTCAATGGTGCGCCGGTCAACCGCATCGACGGGCTCGATGGCGACGGAGGTCGCGCCGCGCTCGACTGGGTCATCCGGCCTCCGGATGGAGGGTCGGTGACCATTCGGATCGACGATCCGCTCACCGGAGTCCGCACGATCGAAGTGCCGTTGCCGGCGCAGGGTGTCCAGGGAGGTGAATCATGAATCCGTGTTCATTGGCAGGTGGGTTGTTCCGGTTCGGGCTTGGCGCCCTCTTCGTGCTGCCGTTGGTGGGACCGTCCGGTTCCGCGGTCGCTCAGCAACAGATCGACGCCGAGGTCCCAATCGCCTTCAATCGTTTCTACGACTACGACGAACTCGCGGCGGCGATGGCGAAACTCGCATCGGCTCACCCGGAACTCTGTTCACTCCACTCGATCTGGAAGAGCGAACAGGGGCGGGAGATGTGGCTCCTGACCATCAACAACCCCGAGACCGGTTCCGATCTCTCGAAGCCCGGCATGTGGATCGACGGGAACGTCCATGGCAACGAGGTCCAGGCGGGCGAGACCGTCCTCTACACGGCCTGGTATCTGTTGGAGGGCTACGACGAGGTTCCGGCGATTCGCGAACTCGTCGACTCGAACGCCTTCTATCTCCTCCCCATGGTGAACCCGGATGGGCGGGCCGGTTGGTTTCGTGATCCGCACACGCCCAACTCGAACCGGACCGGACTGCGGCCGACCGACAACGATGCCGATGGCCTGCTCGACGAGGACGGTCCCGAAGATCTCAACGGCGACGGTCACATCGGAAGAATGTGGCGACCGGACCCCAACGGGACGCATCGTCGAAACGAACGTGACCCCCGCATCTTCGAACGGGTTCCCGCGGTGCCGGGCCCCGACGGCCGAATCATGCGCGGGCAGTGGTCGATGGCCGGAAGTGAAGGCATCGACAACGATGGCGACGGTCGGATCAACGAGGATGGCGAGGGCGGGTACGACATGAACCGCAACTGGCCGAGCGACTGGCAGCCGACGCACGTTCAGCGTGGTGCGGGAACCCACCCGTTCAGTTACTCGGAGACCCGGAGCGTCGGCGACTTCATTCGAGCCCATCCCAACATCGCCGCGGGTCAGAGCTATCACAACACGGGGGGAATGATCCTTCGTGGGCCGGGAACACCCTACGAATCCGGAAACTATCCGCGAGCCGACCTCGCGGTCTACGACGCACTCGGGGCCGCCGGAGCGGAGATGCTCCCCCACTACCGCTACATGATCATCCACTCGGATCTCTATCCGGTTCACGGAGGATTCGTGAACTGGCTCTCCGAAGGACTCGGCATCGTGAGTTTCACCAACGAGCTGTGGTCGGAGAAGCGAATCATGCAGGATGGTGGCAACGGGCTGCCGGACGAGGCCGCCAGATTCCGATGGCAGGACCGAGTCCTGTTCGGCCAGACGCACAGTGAATGGACGGAAGTGGACCACCCCGAATTCGGGAAGGTCCTGGTCGGTGGAGGAACCAAGTACTCCCGAAGGACTCCGCCACCCTTCATGCTCGAGGAGGAGGCGCATCGAAACTTCGCGTTCACGATGTTCCACGCCTCGGAGATGCCGTCGCTTCGTCTCAACGAGATCGTTCTCAAGGATCTCGGCGATGGCGTCTGGCAGGTCGATCTGGAGATCGCCAACGACCGGATCATTCCCACTCGAGTGAGACACGCGGCCACGAACAGGATCGGACTTCCCGACTTCCTGGTCTTCGAACCCGGTGTTGGAACCGAACTCCTGCTCGCCGGGCCGACGAGGAATCGCTTTGCAATGACCTTCGATCCGGTCGAGTTCAAACCGGAACGGATCCGCGTCGAGGAAGGCATTCAAGGAAGAAGCATCTCGACCTTCCGGTACATCCTCGCCAGCGACGGGCCACCGACCGGGACCTTCGTCTACGAGGCGATGAAGGCGTCGGATCTCTCCATTCCCCTCGAAGTCACCGTGGAATGAGCTTTCGGCGCGGACGGAGATCTTGACCGCCATGACGAGCCGGGAACGGGTCTCCGTCGCGATCGTCGGCGCGGGTGCGGCGGGTCTGATGGCAGCCATCCACGCCGGTCGGATCTCGGAGGAGGGAACCGGTCCGATCGTGGCATTCGACAGTGCCGTGAAGATCGGTGCGAAGATCCTCGTGGCCGGCGGCGGGCGGTGCAACGTCACGCACCATGAGGTCCTCCCCGAGGATTACGCCGGATCCAGTCGGAACGCGATCCGAAAAGTGCTTCGTGCCTATCCCGTGGATGCGGTCGTCGATTTCTTCGCGGCCGAAGGCGTGCAGCTCAAACGAGAGGAGACCGGGAAGCTCTTTCCCGTCACCGACAAGGCGAGAACCGTTCTGGACGCCCTGCTTCATTCGGTCGAGTCCGAAGGGGTCGAGCTTCGACACCCGGTCCGCGTCGAGTCGATCGAACGAACCCCGGAAGGATTCGACATCGAGGGAGCCGGGGTCGCGGTTCTTGCCGACCGCGTGATCCTCTGTACCGGAGGCAAGGCGCTCCCGAAGACCGGCTCCGACGGGCTCGGCCTCGAACTCGTCCAGCGACTCGGTCATTCGGTGACCGCGGCGATCCATCCCGCGCTCGTTCCGCTTCTCCTTCCCGATGGCGATCCGATCCGTGATCTCTCCGGAATCGCGGCGCCGGTGACGTTGTCGGTTCGAAGCGGAACCGGGCGTTCCATCGCCGCGTACTCGGCGCCCCTTCTGTGCACGCACTTCGGCGTCTCCGGTCCGGTCGTGCTCGATGCGAGTCGCCATCTTCTCGCGGCGCGGGCCGCGGGAGACTCCGCCGAGGCCTTCGTGGACTGGCTGCCGGAGGAGGATCGCGACGCTTTCGAGCAATCCATGCTCGCCGCCTCGGGACAGACCACGTGCCAGGGGATTCTTCGCGGTCGATTCCCGGAGAGACTTCTTCGAATGCTGCTCCTCGCCGGCGGCGTCGAAGCCACGGATCGGGTGCGAACGCTGACCAGGGTTCGACGTCTCGAGTTTCTCGAAGTGTTGTTCAACCATCGAATCGAAGTGGTCGGTGATCGCGGCTACACCTTCGCGGAAGCGACCGCGGGCGGCGTCCCGCTCTCGGAGATCCGACTCGACTCGATGGAATCTCGGATCGTGCCGGGGTTGCATCTCGCCGGGGAGATCTGCGATGTCGACGGTCGGGTCGGCGGCTTCAATTTTCAATGGGCCTGGGCCAGCGGTTTTCTCGCCGGACGAGCGGCCGGTCGCGGTGAGTGATCACCCGGAAGGAAGGGTCAGCCAGTAGCATGCGGCCCACGAAGAACGGGCTGGTAGCTCAGCGGTCCAGAGCCCCCGACTCATAATCGGTGAGACCCCGGTTCGAATCCGGGCCGGCCCATCTCTCGCTCTTCGCCGAAACGACTCAGGTCGACTTTTCGGCATCTCGACGACGTCGTTCCCGGGAGAGCGAGTTCTTCAGTCGGACCGCGTTGCCGATGACGGAGATGTCGCTGCATGCCATGGCACCGGCCGCGATCAACGGCCCGGAGGTCCCGAGCAGGCCGAAGGCCGCGGCGGGAATCGCGATGCTGTTGTAGACGAAGGCGAGGAACAGATTCTGGCGGATCGTGGTCAGGGTCCGTCGCGAGAGATGGATCGCGTCCGGCACCGCTTCCACTCGATCCGGGGGCACCACGAGATTGGCCGCTTCGATGGCGGTTCCAGTGCCGCCAGCCATCGCGATTCCCAGATCCGCTCGAGCGAGGGCGGCGGCATCGTTGATTCCATCGCCGACCATCGCGGTGTTCGCACCGGCGGCCGTGATCACGGCCAACTTCGATTCCGGAGTCGCTTCGAAGGTGACCTCGTCGGACCGGATTCCCAGCTGTTCCGCGATGCGCTCGGCGGAGGCCTGGCGGTCGCCGGTCAGCATCCCGATCTCCAGGCCCATCGCTCGCAGTCTGGTGATGGCACTCGCCGCATCCGGACGCGGTTCGTCATCGATCATCAATCGGGCCACCAGCCTGCCATCGACTTCGATCCGGCAACTCGCATCCCGGTCCCGACCGACTCGGACGGCTCGCCCCTCGACGGTGGCGGTGACGCCTTCGCCGGGAATGGCCGCGAATTCCGTGGCTCGGGGTGGAATGATGCCGCGTTGCTCCGCGGCTGACGCGATCGCACGGGCGATGGGATGTTCGCTCCCGGCCTCCGCCGAAGCGACGATGCGAAGGACGGAGGCCTCGTCGAATTCCTCGCCGAGGACTTCGATCGCCACGACCCGGGGGCGGCCGAGGGTGAGCGTGCCGGTCTTGTCGAAGATCACTCGGGCGAGCCGACCCGAAGCCTCGAGGCTCGCGGCATCCTTGACGAGAATTCCGCGGCGGCTGGCTTCGCCGGCGCCGACCATGACCGCCATCGGCGTCGCCAGTCCGAGGGCGCAGGGGCAGGAGATGATCAGGACCGTGACGGTGCTGACCACGCCGGTGCTCCAGTCACCCAGCAGAAACCCCCAGACCAGCAGCGTGACCATGGCGATGGAGAGCACGGTCGGGACGAAGATCGATGAGACGCGGTCCGCCAGTCGTTGGATCGGCGCCTGGCTCGATTGCGCATTCTGGACCAGTTCCGCGATGCGCACCACCGTGGTGTTCCGCCCGTCGACGATGGCTTCGAGCACGAGTCGGCCGGTTCCGTTCAAGGTTCCCGCCACCACCGCCTCCCCCGGCGAACGGTCGACGGGGATGGGTTCGCCGGTCACCAGCGATTCGTCGAGCTCGCTCGAGCCTTCGACGATGAACGCATCGACCGGGATTCGACCGCCCGGTCGCACCTGCAGCCGATCGCCGACTTCGAGGTCACGGCTCGAGACCTCGCGGGTCTCGCCATCCGGTCCGATCTTCTCGGCGATGTCGGGCTGGAGTTCGAGCAAGTCCCGTACCGCGGCACCGGCATGCGCCGACGCCTTGGCCTCGAAGAAATGCCCGAGACTGATGATGCCCAGCAGGGCTGCGGACTCCGCGAAGTAGAGGGGAAGCCCCGTCCATGCTTCGGGGTCGGCCAGCACCCGCTGCGCGACGAAGACGATCAAGCTCCATGTGAACGCGGTGGTGGCGCCGATCGCGATCAGCGTGTCCATGTTCGTCCCGCCTCGCCGGGCTGCGGTCCACGCGGAGGCATAGAAGCCCCCCCCCGCCACGGCCAGGACGATCGCGGCCCCGAAGAGCATGACCCACGGGACCCAGGGGCCTGCGTCGGATCCGAGCGTCCAGTGCATCGTCTCCAAGGGGACCCAGACGCCAAGACCGACGATTGCGCGGCGGCGCCACATTCCGACGGTTCGAACCTGGGCTTCCTCCATTCGAGATCGGGTCTCCAAGAGATCCATCTCTGGCGGAAGATGCTCGCCCTCGAATCCCTGACGACTGATCGCCTCGAGAATCGGAGCCGGTCCGAGATCTCCCTGAATCACCGCCAGCCCGCTGGTGAAACTCACCGTCGCCTCTCGGATCTGCGGGAGTTTGAGCAATGCTCGTTGCAGGTCGGTGGCACATCCCGTGCAGTGCATCCCTTCGACTCGGTATCGGGACGACTCCTCGGCCTCGGAGCCTGTGGCGACGGGCAGGGTCGCATGATGATGGGAATGTCCACCGTGAGTGGGAGCGTTTGCCATGCCATCATGCTATAGGGAAAATGGCCCCTCCCGGCCTCTCGGTTGACGAATCCAGGGTCCGAGAGCCGATGAATCGAATTCCCATCAAAGTAGTTGGAGCGGTTCCGTCCTCAGAGCCTTGCCTTCGTGATGGGATCGCGGATATTCTCAACGACCCTCCGAAACGATCGCTGTACCACCCATGACTCATCTGACCTCCGAACGACGAGAATCGACCCCCGTCTCCGCCTTGGCCGCGGTTCTGGCGGCGGCGATCGTTCTTTCGGTCGGGGTCACGACGGGAAACCTCGGCGGTCTGGCCCCCGCGGCGGTCGGAGCCGTCCTGATCGGCGGAATCGGTTGCGTCGCCTCCAACGGGGTCGGTCAGCTTTCCGGCGAACGGGCGGCATCGCGCATTCGACCGGAGACCGGAACCGGCCCGGCGGCACACGGGTCGCTCCCCGCGATCTCGATCCTCCGAACCTCCGGACCGTCCGGACCGGCGTCGGCTGATCTCCCACCCCCCTCGGTCGTCTGACGATTCGGATGCCCGGCTCGCGCCGGTCTCCTTGAAATCGACACGCTTCGACCAGGACCCGTCATTCAGATTCAGATTCATCCACGTCTCACCGCGATCGCGTGAGTTCGTGCACCGACCTCCGCCGACCAACGCGGTGGGTCGTCTCCCGAAAGGATTCCGCCATGGGCGTTCCGTTGTTCGGCTGGGCTGCCAAGAAACTCTTCGGCACTCGTAATCAACGACAAGTCTCCCGCTACCTCGAGAAGGTCGGCAAGGTCAATGCGATCGAGGACGAGATGCGCGTGCTCACCGATGCCCAGCTTCGGGCCAAGACCGAGGAGCTCCGGGGCCGGATCTCGGAGGGCGGAGAGATCGCCTACGAGTTGATCCCCGAGATCTTCGCGGTCGCCCGCGAGGCGATGGATCGGGCGGTGGGCATTCGGAACATCTTCAATCCGGAGTCGGGTTTCGACCCCGACACCCTTCCTGGGGAGGTGCGGCCTCTCTTCGACGAGGTCAAGGCGGAGATCGACCGGACCGAGCCGATGCCGCCCGAAGGCGACTTCCTCGGTTGCGAGGAACCGGTTCCCTCCTGGCAGTTCGTGGACATTCCGAATGCGATCTACGAAGCGGTCCGGGTGCTCTATCCCGAAAGCCGACCGCCGTTTCGAGCTCGCCCCTTCGACGTCCAGCTGATCGGCGGCACCGTCCTGAGCGAAGGCCGGATCGCGGAAATGAAGACCGGCGAAGGCAAGACGATCGTGGCGCCGCTGGCGTGCTATCTCGCCTGCGTCGAGAACAAGCAGGTGCATGTGGTGACGGTGAATGACTATCTGGTGCAGCGAGACCGCGACTGGACCTTCCCGTTCTTCCGCGCCCTCGGTCTCACCGTGGGCGCGATCCACCCCTTCCACATGCAGTCGGGAGATCTGAAGAAGACCATGTACGACTGCGACGTCGTCTATGGAACCACCGCCGAGTTCGGTTTCGACTATCTCCGCGACAACATGAAGCTCCGCGCCGAAGACCAGGTTCAGAAACGCCGCCAGTTCGCGGTGGTCGACGAAGTCGACTCCATCCTGATCGACGAGGCGCGAACCCCGCTCATCATCTCGGGACCCGCCCACTCGGTCCGGCCGCGGTATGAACTGGCTGACGGTCTGGCGAGACACCTTGTCGAAAGCCAGAAGGAGTGGACCATCGCGGACGAGAAGGTCCAGTCCTGCGAGGTTCGGATCTCCGGGCTCGAAGGCGACATCCGCAATTCCCGTGACAAGGTCGCACTTCCGGGCATGAAGTCCGATCTTGAATCCGCCCGGGACGAGCTCCCGCGGCTCGAGGCCAACCGCGACAAGTTCGTGCAGTTCTTCGAGGTCGAGCTCGACAAGAAGCAGGCTTCCCTCACGCACGAGGGAATCACCGAAGCCCAGCGAAAAGCGGGCGTCGGTTCGTTCTACGTCGGCGAGAACGTCGACCTCCCCCACCTGCTCGAGCAGGCGCTGCGGGCCCACGTGGTCTATGTCGGTGATCGCGACTACGTGCTCTCTCCCGGCGACAAGGGCGAGTTGGAGGTGGTCATCGTCGACCAGAACACCGGCCGGAAGATGGTCGGGCGGCAATGGTCCGACGGTCTTCACCAGGCCGTCGAAGCCAAGGAAGGGGTTCCGATCAAGGACGAGACCCAGACCATGGCGACGATCACCATCCAGAACTTCTTCAAGATGTACGAGCGGCTCTCCGGAATGACCGGAACCGCCGATACCGAGGCGACGGAGTTCCACGAGATCTATCGACTCGACGTCGTCTCGATTCCGACCAACGTTCCGGTGGAACGGATCGACCGGAACGATCTCGTCTATCTCAGCGAGCGTGACAAGTGGGACGCGATCGTCGAAGAAGTCCGCCGCTCCTACGAACTCGGACTTCCGGTGCTGGTCGGCACGACGAGCGTCGAGCGAAGCGAGATGCTCAGCCGGATGCTCACCAAGGCCCATCGCATTCCCCACGAGGTGCTCAATGCGAAGCAGCACGAGCGGGAAGCGGACATCGTCCTGGGTGCGGGTGGACTCGGGGCCGTGATGATCGCCACGAACATGGCGGGCCGTGGAACCGACATCAAGTTGGCGAAGATCACCCGGGAGGATCTCATCGAACATTGGAAGCGGGCCGGCATCTGTTCCAAGGAGGCCAAGCCCGACATGTCCGACGAGCAGGTGCTGGATCTCTGCTGGCGCCATCTGGCCCAGCGGGATCTCGGGCTCTCACGGAAGGACGCGGAGGGCATGGATCCGTCGGAGGCTCGCCGTCTTCTGATGGTGGCGTGGGCCGTGGAATTCGCCTGGCAGGACGAGGCGAAAGCCTCTCAGATGTCGGCCGGGGCGCTCGAAGAGGTGTTGGACTCCTCCGGAACATGCCGGCTCCACCGGCTTGGCTTCTTCGACTCGGTGGAATCGATGGGTGGCCTGCACATCATCGGAACCGAGCGCCACGAGAGTCGTCGGATCGACAATCAGCTTCGGGGTCGGGCGGGGCGCCAGGGCGACAACGGGAGCAGCCGTTTCTTCCTCAGTCTCGAGGACGACCTCATGAAGATGTTCGCCGGCAAGAAGACGCTCTACATCCTCTCGAAGCTCGGCATGAAGGACGGCGACGCGATCGAACATCCCATGCTTTCCCGATCCGTCGAGAACGCGCAGCGGAAGGTCGAGGAACGAAACTTCACCATTCGAAAGAACATTCTCGAATACGACGAGCCCATGGAGCATCAGCGACAGGCGTTCTATTCGATCCGGCAGCCGGTGCTCGAACACAAGGGAATCAAGGAACGAATCTTCGAGTACGTCGAGGAATCGGCGCACGATGAAGCGGACCGACTGCTTTCCAAGGACTATCGGGCGCGATGCATCAGCGAGTGGGTCCACGAGAATCTCGGGTTCATGGTCGAAGCCGAGCGGATCCGGAAGAAGGACCGGGAGGATCTTCACGCCCTGATTCGCTCGGACTACCTCGAGGATAGCAGTGAAGTCGTTGCGAACACCTGCAACGAATACCTGGCCGATGATCTCGATTCATCCGAATGGGATGTGGAAGGTTTCGCTCGCTGGGCGAAGACCGAGTACGACGCGGACATCGACGCCGAGTGGCTTCGAAACGCCCGCCGTCACGAGGTCGTCCGAAAGGTCGAGGAGGCACAGGTACGCAAGATCGAGGACTTCGATCTGTCACCGTTGGACACCTATCTGGTCACAGACTACGGCGCTCGCGAACTGGTCAAGTGGGCCAACAGCAAGTTCGACACCGAATTCGAACCCGAAATCGTCTCAGATTTCTCGACCTCGGCTGAAGCCGCGGAACGTCTTCTCGAAGCGGCCCGCGAGGCGTATGATCGACGGGAAGTCGAGTATCCCATCGAGTACGCGGTGGACATGACCACCGCGAGCATGACCAACGATCCCCGAGGGGCGCTCGGGCAATTCTGTTCCTGGGCGAAATCACGATATGAACTGAACTGGTCGGCTTCGGCGCTCCCGTCCACGGACCCCAAGGAGCTCCAGAGGCTGCTGGTGGAACAGGCGCACAAGTGGGATGACGCTCGAATCGCCAGGCGAACCGACGAAGCCCTGAGTTCCGCCGGCGACGACATCGAAGCGCTTGATGAATGGTTCCAGCGTGAGTGTCTCATCCGGCTGACCGACGACGAGAAGTCGGAGGCCGACCGCGACGGTTTCAAGGAGTTCACGCATCGTCGCATCAAGGAACTGCTCCGAACCGAGCTCAGTCAGTTCGAACGGTGGATCATGCTCCAGATCCTCGACTCCACCTGGAAGGACCATCTCCACTCGATGGACCAGATCAAGGACGCCATCGGTTTCCGGGCATTCAGCCAGAAGGACCCGAGGATCGAATTCAAGCGGGAGTCGGCACGGCTCTTCTACTAGATGAAGGAGCAGGTCCGCGACCGTCTCACGGATCTCGTGTTCAAGGGGCGTCTTCAGGCGCAGGGGTCGAGACCCGCGGCGCCGGCCCCCACCGCCGCGGTTCAGAAGACCGAAGCGGCCCGCCCCTCCGTCTCCGCGGCTGCCGCGATGATGGCCGAGGCGGCCGACGAAGCGGATGCCGGAACCGAAGCACAGCGTCGCGATCTCGAGATCGCCGAACGAGCCGGTTCCGCCGACGCGGAGACTGCCGGATCGAAGACGGCCACCGCGGCCAGGCCGAAGGCCGCCCCGGCCATCGGCCGGAACGAGATGGTGAGCATCATCAATCCGGAGACGGGCGAACGCGAAGAGATGAAATGGAAGAAGGCCGAACCACTCGTCAAGAAGGGTTGGAAACTGGGCTGATCGGAGTCACGCGTTTCTCCACCGTCCGGTGGCTCGGCGACTTGAAGCCGGAGCGGGAATGGTTACACTCTCCCCGCCTCCGTAGCTCAATTGGCAGAGCAGCTGACTCTTAATCAGCGGGTTCTCGGTTCGAGTCCGAGCGGAGGCATTGAAGCAGGGGTTCATCAACCCTCCCCGGATGCCGGGTTCGGCCGCTCGCCGAATCAGCCCCGCAACCTCACGATCACATCGACCCCTCGGCAGCCACTGCCGAGGGGTTTTTTCGTCCGTTCCTTCGCTCGGGGATCGATGGCTGCTCGGCTTGAAGCGGATCTTCCCCCCGGCCCACGGTTCGATCCTCCGGCGCCGCTCCGAGAAAGGTCTCGGCGAATCACCTTGATTCGAGCGTGGAAGCGGCGGAGGCGAGTAGCATGCGTCGCGTCGTCGTCCGGAACCGCGGCCTCGACACGCCGCTTTGGAAGAAGGAGATCAGACATGAGTGACACGAACGAGATTCGCGCCTGCGTCGAGCGGTACTACGAGAGTCTTCAGACCTCCGATCCCGGACTCGTCAAGCAAGTGTTCCATGAGACCGCGATGATCACGGGCTACCTCCCCGACGGACTGCACCAGATGACGGTGACCGAGTTCGCCGGATTCGTCGAAGCACAGCAGCCGTCGCCCGAAGCCTCCGGAGCCGAACGGATGCTCGAGATCCTCTCCTGTGAGATCGCAGGCGAGACCGCCAGCGTCCGACTTCGCGAGGCCTACCTCGGGAAGGTCTTCCTCGACACGTTCGCGATGCTGAAGATCGAGGGTCGATGGTTGATCTACAACAAGCTCTTCCACGTCGAGGGATGACCGTCCGGGTTGGAATCCAACCCCGCCGCCCATCGGCACGACATCGAGAATCGACCTCGTGGCCAGAAGCTCCCGATCTCCGGGAGCTTCTTTTCTGATCCCAGGGAACGGCCTCGGGCAGATCGATTCTCCGCGGTTCCGCCGCGAAACCCCGTTGAAGACCCGAAAACCGCGGACTCGAGAAAAACGTCTCGAAGTGTGTCACATCCGCATGGCGTCGGCCTACTCGTTGGTGACTCCACGAACGTCCGCGGAGAACACCCCCAACCCACCCGAAAGCCCTCGCCATGCTCCTCGACGACCTCACCACCGTGCTTCTCACCTCCTCCTGCATCGCCGTCTGCCTTGCCACGTTCCAGATCCTCGATCGTCGAGGGGCGTTCCGAACCCACTGAGGCGATCGTCGGGGGACACGACCTTCAGATTGCCCCGGAAAGCTCGAGAGAGAGGCCCCAGCGTTCCGGGGCAAAAGTACGACATGGCCCGGTCCACCGACCGGGTCGTGTCATTGTCGCCCAAGATGCGGTTCCAGAGGCCCCTGAGTGCTAGAATGACCTTTCGTCGGTGGCTCGGGAAGTCGCTCCCGAGGCCGAGTCGATCTGGCCGCGATCTGGATTCGAAACCATGCTCAGATTCCGCATGACTCGCCCTTTCTCGGGGCTGCTGACTCGCCCGACCGGATCGATGCTCGCCCTCGGTCTCTGTGTCGGGCTGCTCGGTCCGGGCTGCGAGTCCTTCGACATGATCGAGCGGGCTGATCCCGACAAGACCGCTTCGAACCTGGAACGTCGAAACTTCGAGATCGATGTCCAGCCGATGATGCGCGGGACGGTCGCGAGCGAGGCGGTGATCGCCGGCGAGACCCCCACCATCGTGCGTGGATACGGACTCGTGGTCGGACTCCGAGGAACCGGAAGTCGATTGATGCCGGCCCAGGTTCGATCGTGGATGCTCCAGGAGATGGCTCGTCGAGGGGTCGGAAACACGGCCACCGGATTCGGCGGCCTGACCCCGGAGCGAATGCTCGACTCGGAGAACACCGCGGTCGTCGTGATCGAGGGAGTGATTCCTCCGGGTGGCGTGAAGGGTGGTCGATTCGACGTCCGGGTGTACTCCGCGCCAGGAACGGGAACGACCAGTCTGGAGGGCGGAACGCTGTACACCACCGACCTTCGACCTGGTGACATCAGTGTCGGCCCCAAGCAGGCGACCGCGTTGGCGATGGCCCGAGGCCAGGTGTTCATCAATCCGTTCGCCGAACCCGACGCCAGAAATCAGGACGCCGTCGACCGTTTGACGGGGCGAATTCTCGACGGCGGCATCGTGTCGGACGACATGCCCTTGAAACTCCGCATGGCGGTTCGGAGCCACACTCGCACGTTGGCGGTTCGGGACGCCATCAACTCGAGATTCCCCCGCGAACCAGGGCAGTCCGAAGAGACCGCCCACGGCAAGAGTGGCGAGGAGATCATGCTCACGGTGCCGCCCACCCACCATGACGACCCCGGCCAGTTCGTGGAGCTGGTCAAGCACAGTTCGCTCCGGCCCGAAGCCGTGGAAGCGACCGCGCTCGCCGTCCGCCGCTCCTTGCTGGCCAACCCCGGATTCGCTCGGGATGCCACCCTTCGCTGGCAGGCCCTGGGCCCCAAGTCGATTCCGGTCATCCAGGATCTCTATGACCATCCCGAAGAAGGCCCCCGACTGGCTGCGCTGATCGCTGGTGCGGCCCTCGATGACGCCTCCGTCGCCAGCCATCTCATCAAGATCGCCAACAACGGCTCCGTCGAGGCAAGGCTCGCATGCATTCAGATGCTCTCGGAGATGGGGGCGAATCCCGCCATCCAGATGGGCCTGAGGCCCCTGTTGGACAGCACCGACATCGACGTCCGATTGGCAGCCTTCGATGCCCTCGAAAAGCGGAACGACCCGATCGTCGAAGCCTATGACATCGATGAGAAGTTCATTCTGAATCTCGTGCCAAGCAAGTCACCGATGATCTACGTGGCTCAGACTGGAAAACCACGAATCGTGATCTTCGGGAAGGCTCAGGAAGTCAAACGGCCCATGTTCATGGAAGCCTGGAGCAATCGGCTGCTCATGAAGGCGGATACGGAGGACGGCCGGCTGGAGGTCTTCTATCGCGAGGCGCCGGAACTTCCGGCTCAGACCGATGAGGTCCCTCCCAACGTCGGTCAACTTGTGGCGTATTTCGGCCATCAGACCACCATCGAGGCGCCCGCGAAGGGCATCGGACTCTCCTACGGGGAGACGATCGGCGCCCTGCATCAGCTCTGGCGACAGGGCTATCTCGCCGCGGAATTCAAGGCCGAGCAGGACCGGGTCCTCGCCTCGATCATCCGGGCTCAGAACGTCGAATCCACGCCGGATCGACCGGAATTCGACAGCGATCTCCCGACCGATCTGGAAGAAGATCCATCATTGTCGGAGGATCAGTCCACCAATCGGCTTGAAGCGCCCCGCAAGGGCGGCGATACTGTTCCCAGGTGATGATCCCGGCTTCAGAGCGTCGGTATCGGTTCCGCCACTGCGGATCTTCACCGACCAGCACCCGTCCATCGAAGACCGAGAGGTCTGCTTGGACGGCAGATAGCGGCTTGTGGCCTTTCCACGAGCCTGATACTGCCCGCCACGGCATGGATGCGTGGTGGCGTCGACAGGAGGTCGATTCACGTGCGACTCGCAAGACTGGCGTTGAGCGGATTCAAGAGCTTCGCTGACCGGACGGAATTCTCGTTCGACGAGCCGATCATCGGCGTGGTCGGACCCAACGGATGCGGAAAGTCCAACGTCGTCGATGCCGTGAAATGGGTGCTGGGCGAACGCAGCGCGAAGAGTCTCCGAGGCTCGGCGATGCAGGACGTGATCTTCGCGGGAAGCGCCGCGCGGAAGCCGATGGGGATGGCCGAAGTCACGCTCACCTTCGAAAACCCCCGACTCGAGGAACCTCGAGCCGACGGCCCGGATGATCCCGAACTGGCCCCGGAAGTCGCGGTCGAGCTCGAGCCTCCGTCGGCCCGCAACGAAGACCACATGGACGACGAGGAGATGGCGCTCGCCGGTGGCGACGGCGCCGTCGTCGATCGGTTCGGGGTCCGACATCGGCGTCTTCCCATCGATACCGACGAGGTCTCGGTGACCCGGCGACTCTATGCCGACGGTCGCAGCGAGTACCTCATCAACGATCGCAAGTGCCGGCTTCGAGACATCAAGGAGTTGTTCCTCGACACCGGCGTGGGAACCAACGCCTATTCGATCATCGAACAGGGCAAGGTCGATGCGATGCTCCTCGCGAATCCGATGGAACGTCGGTCGATTCTCGAAGAAGCCGCGGGCGTGGCGAAGTTCCGCCAGCGAAAACTCGAGTCGGCGCGAAAACTCGATGCCGCGGAACGAAACCTGGTCCAGGTACGCGAGAAGCTCGCGAACACCGAGCGGCGACTCCGCATCGTTCGCGGCCAGGCGGAGAAGGCGGAGAAATTCCGGGCGCTCGACGATCGACGTCGGAGTCTTCGCACCGCGATCGCCCGTGATCAGTTCCACGAGTTCGACGAAGGTCTCAACGGACTCACCCGCCAGCTCACCAGCCTCGACTCGAACCGGCGTGAACTCGCGGAGGTCCTGGCGGCGTTGGAAGAACAGAAGCAGAAGGCCGAGATCGATCGGCACCAGGTGCAGGAACGCCGTCACGATCTGGAACAGCTCCGACTCTCGGAGAACAACCGGCTCGATCAGGCGCAGCAGCGCATCGAACTGACCACTCGCCACCGGGATGATGCCGAATCGGCGATCTCCGAAGAACGTCGTCGCATCGGCGAACTCGAGGTCCAGGTCGACCAGCTGGGCCGCGAACTCGCGGAGGTCGAAGCCCGCATCGACGAGTCCGCTCAGGAAGCGGCGGCGACGGAACAGGCCCTCGCCGAAGAGACCCGTCGTCGGCATCAGTTCGAGACGGCTCGGTCCGAGGCCGTCGCCTCGGTCGATTCCGCTCGAGAGGCGCTCTCCGCAGCCGACCGCGACCGGATCCGACTGGAGTCGGCGGTTCGTGCGAGCGACGAGCGTGAAGGCGAATTGCAGGCCCGGCTCGGTCGGCTCGCCGAGAAGTCGCGTCCCTTCGCCGCGGATCTCGACCTTCACCGGGTCCAGCGCTTCAAGGCGCGCAACCGGGTCGATGTGCTGACCGACGAGATCGAACGCCTTGACCGGACGCTCCGAAAGGAAGAGGACCGCATCGTTCGCCTCGACGATCGTCGGGCGGATCTGACTCGTCGGATCGCCGGGAACCGGGACGAACGAACCGGCACCGAATCACGGCGGCATCTCCTCCAGGAGATGGCGACCGCGGGAGAAGGCATCGGCGATGCGGTTCGTGACGTGCTTGGACTCCGATCGGAGATCGATGGGATCATCGGAACGCTCGCCGAACACATCGACGTCGATCGCTCGGATGCCGAAGCCATCGAAGCCGGTCTGGGCCCCCACCTGCAGGCCGTGTTGGTCGCGTCCTCCCAGGTCGCCGAGACCATCCACCGCCGACTCCCCGATCTGGACGGCCGGGTCGAGCTGCTGCCGATCAGTCGCTTTCCGAACACGGAAGACGATCTGACCGACGTCGCCTGCTCGATTCGAGCGACGGAGAAGCTCGTCTTCGCCACTCGACTGGTCCGGGCGGACGCCCGACTTCGAGGGGTGTTGCAGCATCTCCTCGGCGAAACCCTCGTGGTGGACACCTTCGAAGAGGGCCGCCGTATCGCTCGAAGAGGCGTTCATCGGCGATTCGCCGCCCGGGACGGTCACGTTCTGGGGCTCGATGGCGAAGTGATCCTTCGCGCCGCCGCGGGCCGTGAAGAAGGCCACGGGCTTCTTGGCCGGAAGGCGGAGCTCACGGAGCTGGAAGGTCGCGG
>JABABZ010000210.1 GCA_014237965.1 Phycisphaerales bacterium
TCATGGATCGACGTCGGCAGCTGGACCAGCCTCGGCGAGACGCTCCCCGAAGACGATCAGGGCAACCGGATCGCGTCGAACACCTTGCATACCGACCTTGATTCCAGCGGCCTCACGGTCTTCAGCGAGGATGCCGGCCATCGGATCTGCACCATCGGCTGCTCGGATCTGGTCATCGTGCACACGAAGAACGCGACCATGATCTGTCGGGCCGAAGACGCCCAGAGGGTCAAGGAGCTGGCGGGCCTGGTTCCCGAGGACCTTCGCTGAACACCATGCGGATCCTCGCCGTCGATCTCGGAGACGTTCGAACCGGCCTCGCCGCCGGAGAGGATGTGACGGGCACGGTGCAGCCCCTGGAGGTGATCGTCGAACGCGATGAATCCGCTCGCCTCGAAAAGATCACCGCCGCGATCGCCGGGTTCGGTCCCGACCTGATCCTGATCGGTCTCCCGATCAACATGGACGACTCCGAAGGGCCTCGGGCCCTGGCGGCTCGCGCCTTCGGCGCCCGGCTCGCCGAACGAACCGGACTCCCGGTCGATTTCCACGACGAGAGGCTCTCGAGTTTCGAGGCCGATGAGTCGTTGAAGGGATCGGGTCTGACCCACAAGGGAAAGAAGAAGGTCCAGGACGCGATCGCCGCCGCCAACATCCTGCAGGACTGGATGCGCCGCTGACGGTGTTCAGCCGCCGCACGAAGCTCGGTCGAGATACCAGATCAGCTCGCCGTTCCGGGGCCGGATGCCCTTGCAGGGGAGCGTCTCGAATCCCTCGTTCCCGGTCGCGATCCGCTTGATCATCTCGGCCTTTTCCGATCCCAGCACGTAGAACGCGATCGACCGCGAATCGTTGAGCAGCGGATAGGTCATGGTGAGCCGCGGCGGCGGCACCACGCTCGGGCCGTCGTTGTCCACGACCCATCGATCTTCCACGTTGAGCGCCGAACTGTGCGGGAAGAGGCTCGCGGTATGCCCGTCCGGCCCCATGCCGAGAAGGACGAAGTCAAGCCTTCCACGATCCGGGTCGCCGGGGACGCCACCGATGGCCAGATGCTCGCGCAGTTCGGCGTCATAGAGATCCGCCGCATCCTCCTGATCCACGGGCATCGGATGAACGTTGCATCCGGGAATGCCCGCGTGTTCGACGATCAGTTCGTGAATGTGCTTGAAGTTGTTGGTGTCGCTGTCGAAGGGAGCCCGTCGTTCATCGACGATCCAGAGATGCGTATGACTCCAGGGCATCTCTCTGAAGAGCGGATCGACCATCAATCGCTGGTACAAGGGCATGGGCGTGCCGCCCCCGGACAAGGCGAGATGGAACACCCCCCTTTTTCCGACCGCTTGCTTCGCAATCACCAGAAGGTCTCTTCCGAGCCGTTCCTGGGCGTCTTCGGCATCCGCTCCGACGTTGACGCCGCCCGGAAGCGAGGGAACTTCAAATCCTTCGGGTTCGATCTGGTAGGCATCGCTCATCGGTGATTCGCTCTCGCAGTGTTTCCAGCCTTGAACGTCGGGCCCGGCCACATGCCGGACCTCTCATCTTCACGATCCAGCGGCGACGTCGTCTTCGTACCAACGTCGTCCCTTCCGAGCCAGCAACGCTCTGGAGGACTCGGGTCCCCATGAACCGGGCTGGTAGTTGTCTCGGATTCCCGCTCGTGCAGCGGCGCTGGCTTCCCCGAGGAACGGCATCACCGCATCCCAGGCGCTTTCCACTTCGGTTCGACTCTTGAACAACGTCTGGTCTCCGCGCATCGCATCGATCATCAACGGCCCGTACGCCTCGACGACCGGCGCGTCGAAACTGGCCCCGACATCCGCCATCATCTCCAGTGGATCGATGTGAATTCCGAGACCCGGACGCTTCGTCTCGAATCGGAGGCTGAGTTGTTCGTTCGGCGCCACCGTGAAGACGAGCCGGTTGGGCACGAGATGATCACCGGCGGCGAAGGCCGGCAACTTTCGGAAGAGATTCGCGGCGGGCGGCTTGAACTGGACCACGACCTCGGTCCGCTTCTTCGCCATCCGCTTTCCACTGCGGAGGTAGAACGGTGTGCCGGCCCATCGCCAGTTCTGAAACTGAAATTCGAGCGCTGCGAAGGTCTCGGTCGTGCTCCCCGGTGCGACCCCCTCGCTGGCGGCGAATCCCGGATCGCCCTTTCCGTCCGGCCCGTACTGGCCGAGCGAGCAGAATTCAGCGACTCGATCGATGGGAGTCGGCACCAACGCATCGATCACCTTGACCTTCTCGCTTCGAATGTGTTCCGGCGTGTAGTCGGTCGGCGGTTCCATCGCTGCAAACGCCAGGATCTGGAAGAGATGCGACTGGATCATGTCGCGGATCGCCCCGGTCTGGTCGTAGAACGCCGTCCGCTGGCCGACGCCCACCGTCTCGGCGGCGCTGATCTGGACGTGATCGATGTACTGCTGGTTCCAGACGGGTTCCCAGAGGATGTTGGCGAATCGGAAGACCAGCAGGCTCTGAACGATCTCCTTGGCGAGGTAGTGGTCGATCCGATAGATCGACTCCTCCTCGAACGCTCTGCCGAGAGTCCGGTTGAGACTCTTGGCCGTGACGTCGTCGTTTCCGAACGGCTTCTCGATGATGATCCGCTGCCAACTCGCCTGCGCGGGGTTGATGCTGCACCATCGCTTGCCTTCCACCACCAGCCCGGCTTCATCGATCTTCTCGACGATCGGCTCGTAGAGCGAACTCGCGACACTCAGGAAGAACAGCACGTTCCCCGTGGTCTTCGAGTCCGCATCCAACTCCGCGATTCGCTTCCCGACCGCGGCCATGCCCTTGGAAGTGGTGGCGTCGGCCGGCAGGTAGTGGATCCGCCGGGCGATCTCCCGCCAGACCGACTCGTCCAGATCCGCGTTGTGCTTCCGGACCCATGGCTCCAGTTCCTCACGCCACTGGTCATCGGTCTTCGGCCGACGGGCCACGCCGAGAATCCGCGTCTCGGCCGGGAGCAATCCCATCTTGGCCATCTCGTACATCGCCGGGATCAACTTCCGGGCCGTGAGATCGCCGGAGGCACCGAAGATGACCAGTGTGCACGGATCGACGGCGTGATTGGAGGCGAGCGGAGAATCGGACATTCGATGGATCCTTGAACTGTTCGCCGACGTTCTGAACCGCCGGACGTGATGGATGAACCCTGACGAGGACTCCCCCGCCGTCGCAATCGATCAACCGGACTTCCCATCGAGGCCGGCGAGGAGGCGCGAGAGCGCCACTCCCGGGTCCTCCTCACGCATCAGATGCTCCCCGACGAGGGCGATGTTGATGCCATGATCTCGAAGTCGTCGGAGATCATCGGAGGTTCTGATCCCGGATTCGCTCACCAGGACCCTCGGATCCTCGATCAGATCCAGCATCCGGAAAGTATGAACCAGATCGGTGGTCATCGTCGAGAGATCCCGGTTGTTGACGCCGAGCAAGGAGTATCCCGAATGCGGAAACCCGACGTGGTTCAACACCCGGTAGAGGTTGTCGATCGAATGGACTTCGACCAGGGACGTCATTCCGAGCTCGGTGGCGAGTATCTGATAATCGATGATCTGGGCTTCACTCAACACCTCGGCGATGAGCAGGATCGCATCGGCACCAGCGGCCCTGGATTCCCAGACCTGATACTCGTCGACGATGAAATCCTTCCGAAGCACGGGCAGCGGTGTCCGGTCCTTGATGGGAAGGATGTGGCCCAGATCACCACCGAAGTAATGGTGGTCGGTGAGGCACGAGATCGCAGCCGCACCACCGGAGTGGTAGCGTGAAGCGATGTCCGCCGGATCGAAATCCTCCCGAATGACCCCGGCAGACGGGCTTTTCCGCTTGACCTCCGCGATGATCCGGAAGTTCTTCGGCGCCCGATCGGCCACCACCGCCCGGAAGAAGTTCCGAGGTCGACCGAGCTCCGCGATCCGGTCCTTGATGGACTCGATCGGCGTGACGAGCCGGGCCTTCTCGACCTCGACTCGCTTGCGAGCGACGATTTCCTCAAGCACGCTTTCCATCGGGAAGTCGGACTCTCGACCTTCGGGCAACGAGCACGGCTTCCATGACCGGCTCCCGATCGGATGGATGGTCGCGGTCGCGGCCATCACCCTGCTCGGTTCGACCGGCATTCTACTCGCAGCATCCCTCGAGCCGAGCCCGACCGAATCTGGTCTCGAAGATGGATCAGGCTCCGCATGGATCTCG
>JABABZ010000211.1 GCA_014237965.1 Phycisphaerales bacterium
GGGCCAAGCGATACCAGGGATCGGTCGGTCGCCCGGCGGTCCAGGCCTTCGTGGGCGCGATCACCGGCCACCGTGCGAACAAGGGCGTGTTCCTCACCACCGGTACCTTCACCCGGGAAGCCGCGGAGTACGTGAAAAACCTCGACAAGACCGTGGTCCTGGTCGACGGCGACCGTCTCGCGGAACTGATGATCGAGTTCAACCTCGGCGTCACCCTCGAGCAGACCTACGATATCAAGCGCATCGACTCGGACTTCTTCGAGGAGTAGGGGAGTCACTCGAGAAGAATCCGCATTCCGATCCAGCCCGGCTGACCCCAAAAGAACAACCGCCCCCGGCATCAGCCAGGGGCGTTGTGTTCTTCAAAGCGGGTGAGGCGATTCGAACGCCCGACATTCACGTTGGCAACGTGACGCTCTACCACTGAGCTACACCCGCGATTTAGGCAATCGCTTGGATTGTCTCCCAGCTGGTTTCCCGACCGGGATGAGGAGTATACAACGCTCCTTCGGGCCGACAAGCCCCGGCAGAATTCCGAGGCAGGTCCTGGTCCGAATGGCGGGGCGGGACCGGATAACCCCGATCGGGCGTCCCGGCTCCCAAGGTCTCGCCGGGGGGGGATTCCGGATGCCGATCGCCGCCCACTATCATGCACGCCCATCCCGCATGCCCGGCGATCGAGCATGCACCCCGGCCGAGCATTCGCCCCGACGTCCTCGACCTCGAACGCGGCCCGATTCGTCGTTTTCAACCCCCGGAGTTCAGACATGTTCCAGCGTCGTTCCCGAATCGTCCGTGGCCTTCTGGCCGTCTCGCTGCTCGGTTCCGTCGGCATCGCGGCCGGGCTGTCCGCGCCGGGTTCGAACGAAGCCTCGGCCGCGACCGCGAATCCGACCCCCGTCACGACGCCCGCCGCGGCACCCTTGAACTTCAAGCTCGACCCGATCCACTGCATGGCGCTCTTTCGCATCCACCACGTCGGCGCCGGCCGGTTCTGGGGCATGTTCGATGATGTCAGCGGCACCGTGGTCTACCCCGAAGACGGCAGCGCCGCACCCGCCTTCGATGTCACGGTCAAGGTCGAGAGCGTGCATACCGGCACCGAGAAACTGAACCGAACCATCGCCGGCCCGCAGTTCTTCGATGCCAAGGAATTCGAATCGATCCGATTCGTCTCGACCGGTGGAACCTCGACCGGCGACAAGACCTGGGACATCACCGGCGACCTGACCATGCACGGCGTGACCAAGCCGATCACCGCGAAGGTCGAGTGCACCGGCGTCGCAGCGAATCCCGTCCAGAAGAAGGCCGGCTTCGAGGCGATCTTCGCCGTCAAGCGTTCGGACTTCGGCATGAACTGGGGCGTGAAGAACAAGGCCCTCGGCGACGAAGTGCGACTGGTCGTCGGACTCGAAGGCGACTGGGTCCGGTGAACGGACTCCGCCGCGGCGACCGACTCAACACAGGGAACGACACACCGTGATCAAGACCGTCATCCTTTCGATGTTCCTTCCGATTCTCGCGGGTGGTGGCCTGGTGGCGCTGTGCTGGCTCCTTCCGCCGCTGCGCAAGTGGAAGTGGCTCTCCGGCGTCGCCTTCGGATTCGGTCTCGCGGTGGGGGGCTTCGCGTCCTTCGTGGCGGAGAACGGCGTTCCACCATTCCCGCCCACCGAACGCAAGCAGTGGATCGGGCTCGCCGCGGTCCTCGCGGGGGTGTTCGCGGTCCTCGGGTCGTTGACCGGCTCGGCCGGGAAGGAACGATCGTGGCCGTCGACGGAGTTCTTCGCGGTACTGGCCGGGGTGGTCGTCACGTGCCTCCCGTTCATCACCCACTGGGCGGGCGGTGATCTTCAACCGTACTTCTCAGGGAGTGGGCCTGCGGATCAGATCGCGATGGGACTGGCGGTGACCGTGGGGTTCCTCGCCCTCGACCGGATCGTGGAAGCGCGGGCCGGGGCGACGCTGCCGTTGGTGTTCTTCATCACCTTCGCGGGACTGGCTCCGATCGCCGATGCGGCGAGCTGGATCACCCTGACCTTTCTCTTCGCCGTGGCCGCGGGCATCAGTCTGATCGCGGCCGTCGCGGCGCGGTTCGGAGGATCACCCTCGATCGGTCGAGGTGGACTTCTGGCCACGGTGATTCTCCTGGTCTTTCTTCCGACGGCCGGATACCGACAGACCTACGGTGATTTTCCGTGGTGGGCCTGGGGCATGGCCGCGGCCGCACCCCTGATCCTGCTTCCGCTCGAACATCCGTGGCTTGCGAAGCTCCCACCCTGGGGCGGTTTGACGCTCCGGCTGGTGCTGGTGGCGGCGATCGTCGGGACCGCGGTGGTGGTCGTCCTTCAGGCGGGGGCCGGAGCGGATGCCGCCAACGACTATGGTGGGTTCAACTGAGTCCACCTGTTTCTGAACCGTACGACCTCTTCACGGAATCCGATCATGCGATCCTTCAGGCTTCGACACCGCGTTCCATTCGGGCGATGGCTTCTCTGTGGCACGATGGGGGTCTTCGCCGGTGCGGGACTGAACCTCGCGCCGGGGTGCGCCACCAGCGGGCCGCCCAAACCGGTGGTCGTGAACCAGAGCTCTCCCGAGTCGTTGCTCTTCTCCTTGAAGACCGCCGCGCAGCAGTCCTTCAACCGATACCTCACGGCGTTGAAGTCGGTCACCGACTGTGAGCGGATGCCTGAGGTGTGCCGACTTCTTGAAGCACGCAACGAGGCGGCGACCGAAATGGTCGAGCTCCGGGATGCGATGGCCAGTAGATTCGGCACCGAAGGCAAGCAGGCGGGAACGATCATGCTCCGCTCCGCCTACGTCGAACAATTCGAGGAGATCGAGCGGGCATCCGTCTACTCCAACGATGGCGATCTCGCGATTCTCCGGATCGGCACCGAGGTGTACCGGATGCGACGGCAGCCCACGGGATGGCGGATCGTTCAGTTTCCGGATCCGCCCTATGACCCCGCAACGTCCGCGGACGCCATCGAGATCCTGGTCACCCGGATCAATGCGATTCGCGAAGACGTGCTCGCCGGACGAGTCGATGACATGAATCAACTCCAGACCCGGATCGCCGCCGCGATGGGCGGCTGAGCCTCGTGGCTCCCATTCGAATCCCAATCCGGATCCCGAAACGAAACCGCGGCGTGACGAAGATCGTCACGCCGCGGTGCTCTTTTCTGGAACGTACGGTCTCCCGTGGAGGAACTACTTGTCCTCTTCCACGATGCCCATGCCACTTCGATCGGGCGAGTCCGGCCGGGTGGTCGGCTCGAGGCCGATGCCGTTGTCGATCGCTTCGAGCATGAGACGGACCGCGGTCTCGAGCTGGGGGTCGCCGCCGTCGAGCATCAGGCCCGGATCATCGATCACTTCGATGTCGGGATCGACACCATGGCCTTCGATGCCCCAGGTGCCGTCCTTCTCGTAGAAGCCGAAGGTCGGGACCGCGGTGTAACCGCCATCGATCAGACCGGGGTTGCCCGAGATACCGACCAGTCCGCCCCAGGTGCGGGTGCCGATCAGGGGGCCGAGCTCGTTGTGTCGGAAGAGCCATGGGAACATGTCACCGCCGGAACCGGCAAGACCGTTGATCAGCATCGCCTTCGGTCCGGCGTGCACGCCGAGCGGCCATCGCCAGTCCTTCGAGTCGCGGGTCGCCCAGTAGTTGGTGACCGGTCGGTTCAGAAGTTCGATGAATCGATCGGGGATCTGGCCGCCACCGTTCCATCGTTCGTCGATCACCATGGCGGGCATGTGCGCCTGGCCGTGGTACTGCCGGACCAGGTCGCTCTGGCCGTCACGGCCGGTGTTGGGCACGTAGATGTAGCCGACCTTGCCGTCGCTCATCTCCGCGACCATCGCGCGTCGGTTTTCGATCCAGTCGCGGTATCGAAGATCGCCTTCGCCGGAGATCGCCTTCACGACGACGTCGCGGGTTCCGGTCTCGGCCTCCTCGTCGGCGACGGTGAGCACCACGGTGCTCCCCGCGGTGCCGACGAACGCCGCGTATGGATCTCGGGAGAGATCCATGTCGACGCCATTCACCGCAAGGACGACGTCGCCCTCGCCGAGGTCGAGTCCGGGTTCCTGCAGCGGACCGCGGGCGTCCACGTCCCAGGCGCCGCCGCCAAGGACTCGGGCGATCCGGTATCCGTCGGGTCGGTCGCCGTCGGCGGGGGCGGCCTCCCAGTCGACGCCGAGCA
>JABABZ010000212.1 GCA_014237965.1 Phycisphaerales bacterium
TCGTCGTTGGGAGTCCGGCTTGTCGCAGTACAGCCTGTCCTTCACGGCAGCGCAGTAGAACGCCGAAAGCGTCTCGTTGCAGAAGTCGTAGATGACCTGATGGGCGTCACGGAACGCGTAGGTCTTGAAGGCGTGACGCACCCGTTGCTCGACCCGGACGGCCTCGGCCAGTGCCCAGGCGTCGATCGACTCCGGTTCGATCGAATCGAGCGGCATGCCATCTCGTTCCACCTCGAAGTCCGCGAGATTTCCGAGCAGGAATCGGAGCGTGTTGCGGATCTTGCGATAACTCTCTCCGGCGACCTTGAAGAAGTCCAGGTCGACCTTGATGTCGTTCTCGAAGGGAAGCGAGCAGACCCACCAGCGACAGACGTCGGCACCGAAGTCCTTGAGAAGTTCGTCCACGCTCAGGGCGTTTCCAGAGGACTTGGACATCTTCCGACCGTCCTTGTCCACCATGAATCCGTGCGTGAGGAGCGTTCGATACGGCGCTTCGCCGGTCGCACCGAGGGCCGGGAGCAGGGAGAGCTGGAACCACCCTCGATGCTGATCGCTTCCCTCGAGGTAGAGGTCCGCGGGAATCCCCTGTCCTCGGGCCCGCATCACCGCCGCCCAGCTCGAGCCTGACTCGAACCAGACGTCGAAGATGTCCTGCATCTTCTCAAGTGCGTCGATATCGACGTCCTCCGGCGCATCGGGATCCGCAGATGGATCCCATCCCGCCAGAAGGTCCGAGGGAGACTCGCTGAACCAGGCGTCCGATCCACGTGCCTCGAATGCGGCCGCGACCGCCCGGACGGATGCCGGGGTCAGCAACACCTGGTCATCGGGCATTCGGAAGGCCGGAATCGGAAGGCCCCAGGCCCGCTGCCGGGAGAGACACCAGTCGGGTCGGGACTCGACCATGCCCCGCATGCGATTCCGCCCCCATGCGGGAATGAAGTCGACCTTCTCGCCGGTCGCACGCATCGCCATCTCGCGGAGGCTCTGATCGTCGCGTTTCGTCGGCCGATCGACCGCCACGAACCACTGCTCGGTGGATCGAAAGATGACCGGCGTCTTCGATCGCCAGTCATGCGGATAACTGTGCATGAAGAGTTCGTGATGAACCAGATGGCCGCTCTCTCGCAGCCGAGCGGTGATCAACTCGTTGCCGGTCCAGATCGATTCGCCCTGCAACCAGTCCGGCACGGTCTCGTCGTAGGTCCCGTCACCGAGAACCGGGCAGTAGACGTCGAGGCCCTCTCGCTGGCCGGTTCGATAGTCCTCCTGCCCGTGACCAGGCGCCGTATGGACCAGTCCGGTTCCATCTTCAAGGGTCACGTAGTCGGCTTCGACGATTCGACCGATCCGGTCCAGGAGCGGATGGCGGTACTCCAGCCCGAGCAAGTCACTTCCCTCGCACTCGGCGAGCACTTCGACCTCCTCGATGCCGCATTGTTCGACGACCGGTTCCAAGAGTTCGCGTGCGATCACCGTCTCCTGCCCGTCGAGG
This sequence comes from Phycisphaerales bacterium, assembly GCA_014237965.1. GTDB lineage: Bacteria > Planctomycetota > Phycisphaerae > Phycisphaerales > SM1A02 > UBA12014. The sequence goes on from JABABZ010000212.1 coordinate 1,496, forward strand.
CGGGCCAGCACGTATCGATACCTCGGCCCGACGGCGATCGCCAGATTCGCGGGAAGCGTCCAGGGCGTCGTGGTCCAGATCATGAAACTCGGTGTGGTATCGATCTCGACGTCGAAGGCCTTCGCCACCGCCTCTCGGTCCGTGGCCTCGAAGTCGACGAAGACCTGAGGATCTTCGCGATCCTCGTACTCGAGTTCCGCCTCGGCCAGGGCCGTCTGATTCTCGATCGACCAGTGGACCGGCTTCAGGTCGCGGTAGACGACTCCCTGTTCGACCAGCTCGGCGAAGACCTCGATCGTCCGCGCCTCGTAGACCGGATTCATCGTGAGATACGGATCGTCGTAGTCCGCGAGGGTGAGCAGCCGCTGCATCTGTCCGGCCTGAAGCTTGATGAACTTCTCCGCGTACTTCGCGCACTCTCGACGAATCGCGATCCGCCGCGAGTCCTCGGGAAGGGTCGCGAGCTTGGCGGTCTTGCCTTTTTCATGAAGTTCGGTCATCACCCGGTGCTCGATCGGCAGTCCGTGGCAATCCCAGCCCGGGGTGTATGGGCAACGCATCCCCTCCATCAATCGGGAACGCACCACGATGTCCTTGAGCACCTTGTTGAGGAGATGCCCGACGTGGATGGCCCCGTTGGCATACGGCGGCCCATCGTGGAACCGGAAGGTCGGCGCCCCCGCCTCCCGGCGTGCATCGTCGATGCACGCATACATGGATGCCGCCTCCCAGCGGGCCACGGTCTGCGGTTCGTTCTGAGCGAGGTTGGCCCGCATCGCGAAAGGAGTCGCAGGAAGATTCAGAGTGTCCTTGAATCCTCGCGGCTTGTCGGAAGTCGAATTGGTTGACTGTTCGGACATGGGAGGTGGGGATCCGGAGTGGCGTGCGTGACGGCACAGGATACCGAAAGCCACTCCTGGCACGGTTCTCGGCCGCCGCTCCTCCGCCTCTTTCAGCGGAATTCAGTCCTCGGGAATCTCGTCGCCCGGCTTGATCACCTCGTCCAGGTACTTCTGAAAAGCCCCCTGTTGGTAGCTGATGAAGCAGAAGACGTGATGGAGCGTGAACCACTCGATGTCGGATGGATCCTTGTCCAGATCGGCCCGGATGCGGTTGAGTTCGGCGAGGAGTTTTTCAGATTTCATGGTGGGTCAGAGTATCAGGACACCGCTCCGCCGATGCCCTCCGAGAAGTCCGACGAGAAGGCATCCCTCTCCAGGGGCGGACTCGATCAGGCCGGCCTCCCGACCGATCGACCCGACGCCCTCCGGTGAGTCTCCCCAAAAAGAAAACCCGGCCTGCCGAATCGTGTCCAGCAGGCCGAATCCGTTTGAATCAAGCGACTCTCCTCCAAGGCCGCACAACTCAACGCTTGGGTTCTCTCGATCCCGCAGAGTAGACGGCTTCGGAAAACATCGCAACTCTTCAATGGTCACTTTCCACCAAAGACGCCCTCGAGCCGGACCTCCGCGAACGCCAGGCCCGCCGGAGGATCGATGCCGCCTCCCTGATCGACTGTTTATCTGGCCGAGGGACCCGGGGTTTCGAATTCGACGACGGAGGTCCCGTGATCGTGGCCCTGCTCCTCGAGGAGTCCGCTTGCCCAGGCGATGGCAAGACCCAACACGAGCATCGCGGTCATCGCGACTCGATCGTGCTTGTGGAATTGCAGCTCGGGAAGCACGTCGCTCGCAGCGATGCAGATGAACGTGCCGGCGCTGAACGCCAGAGCATAGATCGTGAAGGTCTCGGCATTCGCGGCGAGATCCGCACCCAGTTGGAAGAGGACGACGCCGAGGGGAATGGTCAGGGCGAAGACGATGTTCACGAGGTTCATCGCCGCCTGGCTTCGTCCGGAACGCTGCATGAGGGCCACGATCGTGAACGCATCGAAGGGCTTGTGAAGGACGATGCCGAGGAACACCGTGAAACCCAGGAGTCCGAAGATCATTCCGTCCGAGGGCGCGGGCGAAGGGCCCATCGTCGCAATCTGGGCTTCGCCGCTGGCGACGGCGGCGCCGAGGGCGATCCCGGCCAGAACGGTGTGAATCGTCAGACCGATCAGTGCCCCGACCCAACCGAGCTGGTGTTCGGTGGCGGGCGCATCGTCGGCGCACGGAGTCGTCGAACCATGGTCGTGGCCACAGGTACGACCGTGCTCGTCCGGCGTCTCGTGATGATGGAAGCAGAAGAATCGCTCGAGCAGGAACATCGCGAGGAATCCCGCGACCGCAGCGAGCATGACCGCGTGCATCGAAGGTCCCGCCCCATGCGCGTGCACCACCGCCTCGGCCGCATGACCGAGCATGTGCAACATCCCGACGCCGAACATGACGCCGGAAACGAGACAGAGTGCCAACTGCATTCGTCGATGCGTGAGCGAGATCCGGGTGGGAACCAGCCCCCCGAGCACGGAGACGACGAGAATGACCCCGGAATACACCACAAGGGTTGCGAACGCGGACATGGGAAGACCTCCGGGCGGAAATATAACGTCCGAGGGCTCACCGGGCCGCCTCCGGGTGTTCCCATGGAGATGCCGTCGGAGACACCGATGGTGTTGAATCGCATCCCGACGAGACCCGATTCGACGACCCCCCGTTTGACCTCGAGACCGAGGCCATCGAGGTGCATGTTGCACGGGTTGCCCTC
>JABABZ010000213.1 GCA_014237965.1 Phycisphaerales bacterium
CGTAGAGCACCGCGGCCCGAACCACGGCGAGGGGCGCGTTGAGGTTTCCCGCATGTTCATCACCCGAACCGGTGAAGTCGATGTGGAGCCGGCCAGACCGTGATCGGACTCGCACCGCGATGGGCGTCCCATCATCAAGTCGTTCCATGACGCGACGATCCATGCCATCGAGGCGTCGTCCGAGCCGCTGGATGGAATCGCCGCATCGATCCCGAAGGGAATCAAGGTCGGAGGCGAACCGCTCCGCCCCGACCAGCGAGAACAGGACGGCGAGCCGTTCGGCTCCGAGCTGATTGGCCGCCAGTTGACCGGCGAGATCGGCCAGATTGTCCGCGACCGCCCGTGAGGGAAAGGGAGCGTCCACGAGCAGATGTTCAAGGACGTCGAAACGAGAAACCCCCCGTTCGATGATCTTCATCGGTGCGATCACCACGCCTTCCTCGACCAGATGTCGCGCATCAGGTGGCATCGAACCCGGTCGCGTACCACCGATCTCCGCATGATGAGCACGATTCACGGCATAGGCGAAACACGTGCCCTCGGCATCGAAGACCGGCGTGACCACGGTGAGATCGGGCAGGTGCGATCCGCCGAACCCAGGGTGGTTCACGATGGCGACATCTCCCGGATGCAGCTCCAACTCTTTGGTGACCGCCCGGACGCAGTCGCCGAGGGCGCCGAGATGAACGGGTTGGTGGGGCGCATTGACGACCAGTCGCCCCTCCGAATCGACGATCCCACAGGAATAGTCGAGTCGCTCCTTCACATTCACACTGAGCGCGGTCCGGCGGAGCGTCTCGCCCATGTCCTCGGCGATCGATTCCAGACGACAGGCCATGATCTCCGACGCCGCAGCGCCTTCGATTCCCACCGCATTCGCGTCCTCCCGTTCCAGGACGATCGACCCGGAATCATCCGCGGTCGCGAACCATCCGACGGCGACGTGAATGGTGCTGGTGTCGTCGGCGATCACCGCCGGCCCGTGCACGACTTCGTGGGGCCGGAGAGTCTCTCGATCAATCGACCGACCGGCCTCGCCGCGTTGATGCGAATTCCGTTGGGCCGGATCGACCGGAGGGGGCTCGGCGCCTGACGCATCTCCCGCGAACACCCGGATGGAGGCCAGTTCGACCGGTCGGTCGGGGGGCTGGTGTCCATAGAGCCGGCGATACGCCTCGCCGAACATTCCTTGCAGATCCTTCGACTCCACGCCATCGGACGAGTGCCCGAGATCGAGATCGATGGTCGAGTCCTGCCCGAGGAGGCGACAACGGATCTGGCGTCGCCGAACCACCGGTTCCTCGACACCCGCACCGCTCGCTGCCTTGAGCGCCTGTCGCTCGACATCGGCCAGCAACACGCCGGGCTCCACGTCGACCAGAGGCCGAAGCACCGCGGACTCGACCGCGCGTTCCCGAACCGCCACGTGGAGCCCGACCGCGCTCAACAACCCTCCGTCGGATGGAACGATCACCCTCGTCATCCCGAGTCGAGCCGCGACGCCGCAGGCATGCTGACCGCCCGCGCCGCCGAAGGCCACCAGAGTGTGTTCCACCGGATCCGCACCCTGCCGGGTCGTGACGGTCCGAATCGCCTCGGCCATCCTCTCGTCGGCGAGCGCCACGAATCCTTCGAGGAGATCCTCACGGGACCGACTCGCGGTCACCGAGATGGCGGCCAACGCGGCTTCGGAATGCTCGAGCATCAACGGAACGCCGAATCGTGCGGGGTCGGCTCGACCAAGGAGAAGATTGACGTCCGTGACGGTCAAGGGACCACCGGCGCCGAAGCAGGCCGGTCCCGGCGTCGCACCGGCGGACTCGGGCCCGACTTCCAGCCGGCCTTCAGAGACCCGACAGATGGAACCACCTCCCGCCGCGATCGTGTGAAGATCGACACAAGGCGTGCGGACCGTCGCATTTCCGACCCTGGTGACGTCACGAAGGTCGGCCACTCGCTCTGCACGCCCCACATCGGTGCTCGTGCCACCCATGTCGAATCCCACGATGCGATGCGCGCCGCTTCTGGCGGCGGTGGCGATCGCTCCGACCACGCCGGCAGCCGGACCACTGAGCAGGCTCTCCGACGGACGATAGTCCGATGCATCGACCAACCCGCCACCGCTGGTCATCGCGAGCACCTGGCGCTCGGAATGATCGAGTCCCAGATCATCGAGAAACGCCGTCATCACCGGTGCCAGCGCCGCGTCAGCGATCACGGTCCGAACTCTCGGGACCATCCGTATGTCCGGAGAACAGACGGAACCGACCGACAGTCGCACCCCGGGAAACCGACGCGTGATCGCGGTCGCGAGCCGGGTCTCATGAATTGGATTGCGCCATGCGTGAAGAAGACAGATCGCGATGGAATCGATCGCTCCCGCCTCCGCATCCATTCGCGCCTCCAACCGGGCGATGACCTCGTCGACCTCGAGCGGAACGAGTTCATTTCCCTCGGCATCGAGCCGAGCTTCGATACCCAGCACCGCCGCCGGCTCCAGACGGGGCGGCCGGACGTCGAGATCGAAGAGACTCGGGCGACTCTGATCGCCGATCACGGCGAGATCTTCGAGTCCTTCGTTGGTGACGAGCAAGACTCGGCCCGTGGCGCCGACCAGCAGCGCATTGGTCGCCCGAGTCGTGGCGATCCGAAGATCGATGGGCGGAAGATCCACGCCGATCGGGGTCCCGGTCGCCAGATGCATCGCCAGCCTTGGAGCATCCATGCCGGGATCGACCTCGACCGTCGGTCGATCTCCGATCGCTTCCAGATCTCCTTCCACGCCGGCATCGGACGAAAGCCGCCCGATCATCCTGCCGTCGACGAGCTTCCTGACGTCCGCGCCGGCCAGAAATTCGAGTCCTCGCGGGCCCTGAACACGGCCCGCTTCGAGCCGGCCTCTCAGACGACCGGAACTCAGAACCTTCACCCTCACCGACCGGCCACGGGCGCCACCCGGGGGGATCGCCAGACAATCAGTGAAGGTTCCGCCGGTGTCGATCCGAATTCGCCAAGTCCCGGAAATCGAATCGGAAGCCGTCGGAAGTGTCGATCCAGGATCCATATCCTCACGATATCCGCGATTCGGACGCCACCCATCGATCGGGACGGCGTGAGAGCGGACATTGCCTGCCAAGTTCGAATCTCCCAAGTCCGCTCCCGTGTCGAACCGACTATCCTCGACAGGTACGGTTTTCTTTCTTCTGGAGTCTGGTCGATGCCGATTCTCAAGACCGTGATCGCGATTGCGGTCATTCCAGCCGTCGCGACGGGATACGTGGCCGTGATGGGCACCACCGGGGCCTGTTCGACCTGCGCTTCCATCGTCTCGATGGTCACCGGCTCGGAGTGCGCCGATCCTGGAACCGCCGCCGCCTCGATTCCGATCGCCGAGCCGGCCAGCAGCTCGACGACCGTCGCCCAAGGCATGTTCACGGTTCCGCTGGTCGACCTCGAGGGAAACGAGACCACCCTGGCGGAATATGCCGGAAGGCCGATGCTCATCGAGGTCTGGGCCACCTGGTGCGGCCCCTGCAAGAAGGTCCGTTCCATTCTCAAAGAACATCATCGCGAACTTGCGGACATCGCCACCGTCGTCGGCGTCAGCGTCGATAAGGGCGGTGCCGCGGCGGTCACTCGGTATCTCGAAAAGTCACCGAGCCCCGGGGTGATCGAATTCATGGTCACGCCGCAGTTCAGGGCGGCGATCGCACCGCTCGATACCCAGAACACCATTCCGAAACTTCTCTACGTCCGTCCGGATGGCCAGGTTTCCAACCTCTCCTATGGGGCCAATTCACCCAAGTTCATGATGGCGATGCTGAAGAATCTGGCGACGAGATCGCCTTCCCCCAACTCAAACCCGGCCGGCTGACCCGCCATGCCGCGTCCCATTGACGCCGCCTATCTCGCCGCCGCGATCGTTGCGAGCCCACTGTGGCTTCCACGAATGATCAGCACCGGCAAGATACGGACCGACTGGCCCGCCCGATTCGGCCGGGGCCGGAATCTCCCGAAGGCTGATCGCCCTCGGGTGCTGCTGCACGCCGTCTCGGTGGGCGAGGTCAATGCGACGGATCTGCTCGTC
>JABABZ010000214.1 GCA_014237965.1 Phycisphaerales bacterium
CGTCGGCGAAGTCCCCCAGCACATGGCGGGCCTCGGTCGGCGAGATGGAACCACTGCGATTCGCGCTCGGCGCCGAGACCGGCCCGCCGAACGACTCGATCAGATGAAGCGCCACGGGATGCGCCGGCATTCGCACCGCGATGGAATCACGTCCACCCGCCGCGATGGCGGGAACCGAGTCGTCGCGGTCGAGCACCATCGCCAACGGGCCGGGCCAGCATGCCCGGGCCAGAACGGCCGCGGCATCGGGCCACGACCGACAAAGCGACTTCGCCATCTCGACCGACGACACGTGGGCGATCAGCGGGTTGTCCGCGGGTCGTTCCTTGGTGGCGTAGATCCGTTGGACCGCCTCGGGATCGAACGTCGAGGCCGCGAGACCGTAGACCGTCTCGGTCGGCATGCCGACCAGCCGGCTCGTTCGAAGACGAATCACCGCGTCGGCCAGAACGGCCCGATCTGCGCCCGAACGAACCGTGGCTCCGGGAAGGGCATCCATGAATCAGGAGCCGCCGGAAGCGTCCACCTCGACCGGTGTCGCCTCCGGTCCCACCACCACCAGGTCGATGCCGTTCATCTCGAGACCGTTCCCCGTCGCCCGACCGAGTTCGGCGATGGCGAGGTTGTAGACGGCCAGTGATCGCAGTTCCTGGAGTTGTGCTTCGCCAAGACGCTCCTGCCGCTGGAACAGTAGATTGAGAAACTCCGGCGTCAGCGCCGCGAGCGTCACCCGCAGCGCTTCCAGCGAACGAAGGTTCTCGGCCTGGGCCAGCCGGAAGTTCCGCGCCTGACCGACCAGTGCGTAGCCTGCCGCGATGTCCCGGATCGAGTTCTTGACGTCGAAGACCACTTGCTGAATCGACTTGCGATATCCGATGACCGCGCTCGAGCGTCGCAGACGAGCCTGACGGAGAACGCTCTCCGCGGCCCGATTGCCGATCGGCTGGCTGAACTGGAGGCCCACGAGATAGTCGATGTAGTCACCGTCGATGTTGCGAACACTCGACCCGAATCCGTCGGCGAGTCCGAGCCAGCTGACTTCGGCGCGAAGGTCGAGCTCGGGAAGACGCCCGTTGCGGGCGACGATCTCGCGGATCGAGGCATCGTCGATGTCCAGAATCGCTTCGTCGATCGACGGAGACTGCGCCAGGGCGGTGGCCACCGAATCTCGAAGGTCGTAGCCGTAGGGCGCGTCGACCATGAAGTCGACGGGGACCAGATCGAACTCCCCACCGACGGGGAGGTTGGGATCGTTGATGATCACCTTGAGGGCATCGGCGGCTCGACCGATGTCGCGACGCGCCTGGATCACTCGAGTCTTCCGACTCTCGACCGTCGCGACCGCGTCGGCGTACTGCGCGAGGGTGGTGTCGAAGCCACGGCGGTTGCTCAGAATCACCCGGATCCGATCGCCCTCTTCGACCAACCATTCCGCGACCACGAGGTCCTGCCGGGCGAGCACGAGATTCCAGTACGCATTTTCCACCTGCACCAGAAGGTCGAGCAGACGACCACGAATCGCCACCGCGGACTTTCGATCCGCGTTCCGGGCGATCCGGATCTCCGCGGTGTTGACGTCCTCACCGAAACCACGAAGCAGTGGCTGCCCGATGCCGAGCGAGACCGCGCTGTTCCAGCCGTCGGCGCTGGCGGGTGACGACGGCTTGTAGTCGGAGGTCTCGTCGGAGCCGAAGGACACCGAGACCTGACCACCACTTCCAAGTCGTTTGGAGACGTCGGTGGTGAATCCCCACTGCCGAGCGTCCTGCCCCTGATCGAAGATGAGGGGATCGACGCCGGGAAGGGGGATATCGAGCTCAGTCTTGTTGCCGGGCTCGTCGATGCGGGCGAAGTCGACGCCCGCGCCGAGAACGGCGTCGAAGGCGGCCTCGGCACGAACGACCTCGGCGGCGAAGATCGCCTGATCGACCCGGGATCGCTGAATGCCGAGATTGTGTTCGACCGCGGTGCGAATCGCCATCTCCAGCGAGATGGGCACCACGGCCAGCGGCTCGCCGTCGAGTCCCGTCCCCATCGCGAGCGACGCGCCGCCGTCGGAAGACTGCGGCCCGAGCTTCTCCAACTCGTCCAGCCGTGAATCAAGCTCGGTTTCGAGGTTGTCCGCCAGCGACCGGGTTTCCTGAGCGGTCGCCGCCGGATCAAGGTCTCGGAGTTGTTCATCGACCGCGGTCCGGACCGAGGCCTGAAGGTCCGCCTCCGGATCACGTTCCAATGGGGATTGACAACCCACCAGAATCGCCGAGATCGCGAGAATCCCGGACGCAGGGAGGCGTCTGGATGGAGAAATCGAGGTGGAACACGCGTGGTGAGGCATCGGGGCATCGTACTCGGACAGCCGAAGCCCCGACAACCGACACAGGGGTGGTAGACTCCGAAACATGATTCCAGCCACCATTCATCGATTGATCCGGCGTGCCGCCTCGCTCGCCCTCATCCTCCTCCTTGCGGTCCCCGCGATCGCTCAGGACGGCGCCGATGGCGCTCCCACGGAATCGTGGAAGATCAGTCGAAGCAACAACCTCGTGGTTCGTTCCGGCCCGACGTCCAACGACTACATCGTCACCAAGATCAAGAAGGGCGATCCGGTCCTGGTTTCGAAGATCCAGGACGACAAGTGGGCGGCCATCCGCCTCACTGGCCCGACCTTCGCGAACCTCCAGCTCCTCCTCGAGTTGGATGATCGCATCCGCGTCGAAGGGGATCTTGCGACAGTCATCAAGGGCAAGGTCAGCCTGATGGCGCCGAATGAGAGTTCCCGACCCACCGGCGACGCCGAGGCCCATGTCGATCCCGACCGAAGCAGCAAGCCTCTGGTCCGTCTGATTCCGGAAGGCCCCGATGGCACCGGTGACCGACTGAAGATCACCGGCCGCTTCCAGGACGGCGGTCGGACGTGGTTGCTGGTCAGCCCGCCCGCCCGCGCCGAAGCCTGGGTCTATGCCACGTTCCTCGAGCCGGCGAAGCCCGAAGACATTCCCGCCGGTATGGGATCTGCGCCGAAGCCAGTGGCCGCCGAGCCGACGACGCCGGCCACCGAATCCACGGAACCAAAGCCCGAAGAAGTTATTGCCGAGACTGCGGTGATCACCATCGAGTCCACGCCCGAGGAAGCCACGACGGAAGAGATCGAAGTCATCGTCGAGACCGAGACGATCGAGTCGGCGCCGGACGCCGCTGGAACCGAAGATGAAGCCAAGTCGGCCGACGAACCGGTCGATCCACTCGCGGACGTGACCATCGAAGAAGCGGAGACCGCCTGGAAGATCGTCAAGGAATCACCGCACGACGACGCGGAACTCGAAGCCCTGCAACTCGTCTTCGTCTCGATCGCGGCTCGTGAGAACGCCTCCCCCACCGAGAAGCGTCTCGCCGAACTCCGAATTCGACAGATCGAACTTCGGCGAGAGGTCCAACGTCGACTCGCCACCCTTCACAAGCTGGAGGATCGAAACGAGGTCGATCGTGATCGGATCGAAAACGCCAAGGTCGCGATCATCGCCCGGGCGGACTACACGATGGTGGGCCGACTCAACAGCAGTCGGGTCTACGACGGCAAGCGTCTCCCCTTGCTCTACCGTCTGCAGGACCCGGTCGGGGGCCGCACCCTGGGCTACGTGAAACCCACCAAGGACGTCGATCTCACTCCTGGTCTCGGCCGCATGGTGGGACTCGTCGGCACCAAGAGTTACGACGCCGGGTACCGACTGATGATCGTCACCCCCCGTCGATTCGACATCTTCATCACCGAGAACGATGCAGACTGAAGAAAACCGACCGGGCGAGGACTTCCGAAAACAGAGGTTTGACGCTACCCTGTGAGACCTCGAACGATCGCCTCGGCGTCGGTTCGAGCAGACAGAACGGTTCGAGCAGACAGAATGGACACGGGGCGTTAGCTCAGTTGGGAGAGCGGCTGCTTTGCAAGCAGCAGGTCACCGGTTCGAGACCGGTACGCTCCATTCAGGAAAACGCAGCTGAAGCGGCAAGAAAGCCGCTTACCCGAGCAGTGGAGCTCGGTGCAGCTCTGAGAACTGGCCGATCGGACTGGCCGATC
>JABABZ010000215.1 GCA_014237965.1 Phycisphaerales bacterium
CTTGACCAGCAGGCTCTTCGGCGTCAGGGTCGCCGACCAACTGGCCACGATCCGGGTCAGGATGATGCGATATCCGATGGCCAGGATGACCGCGAGTGGAATGGTGACGATGAGCAGGCAGAGCGGGATCAGGCAGTAGTAGTGGTAGCGAATGATCGCGGCGGCATCGAATTTCGCCGCCCGGATGATCTCGTCGGCGGGCTCGCTCGGATGGTCGGTGTTGGACTGGGAAGGGGATTCGGGCATCTGCGAGATGATATCGCCGGCACGACGGAACGTCATGTCGTGGGGTCGGCGCCGCATCCTTCACCGTTCCATCGCGGAGAAAACGGCCTCCAAGAGTATCTCGGAGGCCGTGGGTGGATCTTGTTTCGAACGCGTGGCGGCCATTCCGTTTCGATGGGCCGCCAGTGGGCTCACTCGGGGCACGGGCCCCAGTTCGCGAGAATCACCGCGATGTCCTGGCCATCGATGTATCCATCTTCATTCACATCGATATCGCCGGCGGTGGTTGAATAAAAGTTGATGAGGACGAGACCGAGATCCGAGCCGTCGATCATTCGGTCGCCGGTGAGGTCGAACGGGCAGGGCGGAGGCGGCGGGGGGCCGTCCCAGATGATGTCGGAGATGTAGATCTCACGGGTCGGATCGGCGGGGCCGGCACCCTGGGAGTAGACCCATCCGAATCCGATCACCACATCGTCGTACTGGATTCCGTCGATTGGAATCGAGATCAAGGTGGGTTCCAGGGGAAGTTCGACCCCGGGAAGTTCGACCTGGAAGCCGTCCGAGCCGTCGGTGCCGACGAAGAAGTCGAGGGTGGTCCCGGGGACATCGGACCACGCAAGGAAGTCGACGGACGTTCCGCCAGGCATGATCTGGAGTCCCGGTGCGGTGCCCCAGTTGTTGGTCGGATACTGCCAGGCGACACCACACCAGAGCGCGATGGGCGGAGCATTGAAGACGAACTTGTGACCGGCGCCACCGCAGTCGCCGTTGGGCGAGTCCATGTCGGACCGAGTGAGCGTCCATGAGGCGCCCATGAAGCCGCTGGGCCCGTAGTAGTCATCGAGCGGGAACGGCATCGCGACGACGCCTTCGGGAATGTCTCCGTCCACGAAGAAGGGGACCGAAGCGACGCCGGTCCGGCCGCCACTGTCTCGGGCCCAGCCGACCAGGCGATACGCGCCCGGAATCAGCGGGGCTTCCAGTTCGTAGAGAAGGCCGGCATCCTGAGCGAGGAAGTCGCAGGCCCCCGTCGTCTCCCAGAGGTAGTTTCCGTCGGCATCGAAGACGTCTCGGCCGACCAACCAGTCGACGAGGAGTTCTTCTCCTTCCGGGTCGACGGCAAGTAGTTCGACATCGATGGTCTGGCCGGGTTGGACCGTCTGGGCTTCGATGCCGTTGATCCCGGTGACCACGGGTGAAAGGTTCGGAGGAGGCGTTCCGTTCCACGCTTCCCAGAGGACGTCGATGCACTCGGTCGGCCGGCCTTCATGGTCGAACATGGTCCACCAGGTGTCGATCGGCGAGTCCAGGGTGTCCCATGCGAACGCAAAGCCACCCAGGCAGCGGTCCGCTTCGGCGGCGATCGCGTTGGTCCATCCGCTCTGATACCAGTCGGCCTTGACCTTGTTGGGATGCTCCAGCCGGGAGCTCCACGAAGTCTGAGGCGAGCTCCACCATCCCTGAGGGCCGTACTCCGGGATGAAGTACGGGCGATCCCAGGGCGATGCCTCGACCTTCGCTCTGATCTGCGGCATGGTTTCGTACGCGTTGATGCCCCAGATGTCGATGTTCGAGCACCACTGGCTCAGCTGGGTTCCGTTGTCGACCTGATGCCAGTCGCCGGTCTCCGCGGTCACCGAGACCGTGGGGTGATTGGGATCTCGCTCCTTCACCATCGCGGCGGTGTTGTTGATCGCCCGCCAGATGAGCTGGACGACCTGCGTGTTCGCATCCGCCTCGGCAGTGAGATGACAGAGTTCGTTGCCGACCCCCCAGGCGAGGAGTGCCGGGTGATCCTTGTAGAGATCGACTTGAACCGAGAGGTCTTCGATCTGGTCGTTGACCGCGGCGATGTCGGTGTAGTCGAAGAAGGCTCCGGCGCTGTCGACGTGGCCCACCGGGTGGTCCATCCAAAGCCCCAGAAAAACGGAGAGGCCGTGTTCATGGGCCGCATCCAGGATTCCCATCGTTCCCGGGCCGGTCGCCCAGAGACGGATGCAGTTTCCGCCGGCGTTCTTGAGCTCCGTGAGGAGGTCTTCCAATTCCGGACTGTTGGCGTTCCGAACGACACATCCACCCTTGATGAAGAACGGTGCTCCGTTTCGATAGAGCTGCCAGCCGTTTCGTGTCTGTTTCACTTCGACGATGCTGGGGCCATCGGTGCCGTCTCCGATGGCCGCCTGCCCGGATGTGGCGAGGAGCGTGGCCACGAACAGCCCGGCGGCGATGAGTGAACGGAGCTTCATGTCGTGTCTTTTCCGGAGGATCGCTTGAGACCTTCGGTGGAGGGAAGGCGGGGATATGTGTTCGACCATACGCAATGGAATGCGTCGAGACAAACGCTGAAAGTTCAATTGAGCAATCAAGAGATGGAGTTCCGGAAATCGGTCCGGACCCCGAGCGTAAACACGGAATTCGAGATCCGTGGGGACGTCTTTCGTCGCGGTCTGCAGACACCGATGTCAGGGTTGCCGGAAAATCAATCCGAAATCGAAAAAGGGCACGGAAAGATTGGATCAGTGCGGGTTTACGCGTAGCATTGAACCGTCTGAGAGGCTCTTGAGGCTCCTTCGGAAGGCTCGTTCCACCCCTTCCATCGAACCCTCGATCCGGTTCGCCGGATCGGCGTCTCAGACGCATCGACTTCGATTGATGCGCCAGTTCACTCACCGTGGCTTTCGAGAAATCGTTTAAACCGCTCCCTCACACCAGGAGAAGATCCGTGACCATTCGCACTTTGACCCTCGGGCTTGTCGCCGCCGCTCTCGTTCCATTCGGAACCAGCCTGGCCGATGACGGAGGGCCGAACGCTCTTGAGAACCCAGGCTTCGAGAATCAGTTTCGCGGTACCTATGAAACCTTCGGCAACGCCGAGCGGAGCAGTGAGATCACTCACGCCGGATCCGGTTTCGCCCTGAAGACCTTCGGCTGCTTCTGTGCCGACTACAACGGGAACGGTGCGGTCTCCCTCTACAACGTCCCGGTCGCGGCCGGTGAGGTGTACCGCGTGGGCGCCTTCGCGTTCACTCCTGACTTCGACACGATCGCCGGCACCAACAACTGGTCGGGCATCAAGGTCGAATTCAAGAACGCGGGCGGCTCCGTGGTGAGCATCGCCGAACAGCGAATTCTGGTCGGAAGCGATCCGGACATGGTGACCGGTGCCTGGCAGGAAGCCGACTTCCTCGCCATCGCTCCGGTCGGTGCGACCAGCCTGACCGTGGTTCCCGTCTTCCTGCAGGCCGGCATGAGCGACCCTGGAGCGTCCTGGACCGACGACATGAACTTCTCCGTCGACAAGCGGGATCCGGCGGCTCCGCTGGTCAACCCGTCCTTCGACAACGGTGTCGACTACAGCTACCAGACCTCGGTGATGTTCAACGCCTGGGACGAGCAGTACGGAAACATCTTCTTCGACGACTTCAACTACCTCTCCCCGCCTCACTCGGCGGGCATGTTCGGGACCTTCCCGGACTATGACGGTGACGGACAATGCGATCCCGGCGGGGTTTCCGGCCTGAACCAGGTCATCCCCGGCGTCTTCGAGGGCGATCTCGTCACCCTCTCGATGTCTTCCTGGACGCCCGCCTTCGACTCGATCGTCGGAACCGACAACTATGTGCTTCAGAAGATCGAATTCCTCGGCTCCGATCTTGGAAACCCCATCGACTACGTCGCCGGAGTGGTCCTTGAAGGAACCGGCAGTTTCGACAATGACACCTGGTACTCGAGTGAGATCTCGGGAACCGCACCGGCCGGAACGACTTCGATCCGCATCGTGGCGCAGATCGTCCAGCCTGACTGTGGTACCGGTTCCATCAGAATCGACAACGTCGATCTCGCCGT
>JABABZ010000216.1 GCA_014237965.1 Phycisphaerales bacterium
CCATGGGACTCGTCGACGACCATCTGGTCGGCTGCCATCGCGCGACGTCCTGAAATCACCACCGATGCGTGCGAAGAGTCGTCCTCCGGTCGATTCTTGAACCGACTCTTCACATCACAGTCGCCCTTCATCGCCGGAGTGAGGTAGTATCAAATCACCGGCGGTGCCGGTGTTCTCCCTGTTCCATGCCGCGGCGAACCCGCGACGGACCCCAGGTACCCGACGCGAGCGGCACCACCGTTCATTCGGCGACCAGATCGGAGGAGCGTCAGGATGACGATGGCTCTGGATGCCGGACTCGATGCCAAGGTTCTCGTGCTCAACCGGATGTATTCGGCGATTCGCGTCGTGGACGCTCGCCGGGCCTTCACCCTGCTGATCAAGAACATCGCGGAAGTGATCGCGGTGGAGGATGGGCACTACCGCAACTACGACTTCGAGACCTGGGCGGACATCGCCGAACTGCAGCACGAGTTCGAACCGAACCATCACGACTGGGTGCGGACCACTCGCGTCACGCTGGCGGTTCCCAAGATCATCAGGCTCTTCGACTACGACCGGCGCCCCCATCGCGCAGTCAAACTCAACCGAAGAAACATCTACGCCCGAGACGGGAGTCGCTGCCAGTACTGTGGCCGCTCGTTCTCGACTCGCGAGCTCACACTCGATCACGTTCTTCCGCGAGTCCAGGGCGGCGAGAACAGTTGGACCAATCTCGTCTGCGCCTGCGTCCGTTGCAATGCCCGCAAGGGCGGCCGGACACCGCTCCAGGCCGGAATGCGTCTCGTGAAGAAACCGGTCCGACCGAATCGGAACCCCGCCATCACCGTTCGACTGGGAAGCGGCAAGTACGAATCCTGGAAGGCGTTCATGGACGAGGCCTATTGGACCGTCGAGCTTCAGTAGCTGACAGGCTTCAGGAACGAGCACGCTTCGATCTATCCATCACCGGAGGCGAGCTTTCCACGTGCGCGACGATCGCGGCGCTCTGCAGCGCCGCGGATGGCGGTCCGATTCATGGTGACGATCGATCTCGGAGGATGCCGCGCCCGGCGGCACCGAACCACTCAGCCGCGGAGTCCGGCCGTTTCGGGAATACCGGGGAGGGATGGTGGATCGTGCTCGGACGTCGAGGGCTGGACCTGATCATCTTCCGGCACGCTCTTCGGCGGCTCGGATGGGTCGTCCCTCTCCGCGAAGGGCGGGGTGGCGGCGGGGTCGAGTCTCATCGGACGGACGGTGGCCGGCGGCTCGAGGGGCTCTGGATAGGGTTCCGGAAGTGGTTCGGCGACGTACCGGTCATCCCGGAGTTGCATCGACTCGATCCGAAGCGTGGTCTGTTGCCTGATCCCACCGGGAAGCCACTCCTCGCCTTCCACCCGTTCGACGAGCATTCGCTCCGGATCGACGAAGAGACTGAAGGTCGCATCAGACGAACCGGATTCGCCCTCGCCGCCCGAGCGGAGTTCGACGCGAACCATCTCCCGGTCTTCGACCATCACACGATCCGCTTCGGCCGCTCGAAAACCCGACCGTCCACTCTTCCGAAATCGCTCGAGCGGATTGGGACTGAAGCGGAGTCGAAGGTGAGGAAGCAGCCAGAGGTCGCGCTCCGCGGCGCCGGCCGCCGGCGGGCTCAACGCTCTGGTTAAATCATCGAGGACACCCGGTCTCTCCACGTGAAGTCTGGAGTCGGAGACTTCCGCTCGCACCCTGGTGCGGGTTCGGATCGGCGGATCTTCCGTGGCCGGATCGTTGGTCACCTGCTCGACCTCGGTCTCCTCCACGTACCCGTCGATCGCCCGATAGCGGTCGGCCAGTCGCTTGAAGAAGAGGATCGGATCCAACTTCCCGTGATGCTCGGGTGCGATGTCCACCTCGGCTCGGTCGGTCACCTGTCCGCGACCCTCGTCCTCGAGACTCGCGGTGGCGGATGCCGCCGGCAGTAGCAGGACCCCGGCGAAGAGGATCGCCGCGGTTCGGTTCACTTTGGATGACGCCAAGGCATCAGTCATGATTCAAATCCCATGTCCCGGAAGGAGGCCTCCCCTGCGGAAGACCCGGACATGGTACCACCCGAATCACCGAATTCTCCGGTTCATCCCGCGAACATGACCACATTGATCGTCATGACGAGGGCGTTGCTGAACCCGTGAGCGACCATCGGCGCCACCAGAGACCCTCGGAGTTCCCGCCCCACGCAGAAACCGATCGCCAGTCCGGCCAGGGGTGGAATGAAGATCAACCCCTGCGGATGGATGGCCGCGAAGATCACGCTGGAGATCACCGCGGAAAACACGATCGCGATCGACGTCGACCACCGTCGCATCGCCCCACGGAGATGGGTCAGCAGGACGCCTCGAAACATCGTCTCCTCGACGATCGGAGCGGCGATGCACGCGAGCACGTAGAGCTGGACGATGGTCCACGGCTCCGCGCCGACCGCTGCCTGTTGTGCGGGATGCGAAGGCGTCGGCGCCTGCCCCGTGAGGAACTCCATCATGGTCGAGAGGCCGAAGGTCAGGATCGCTCCGATCAAGAGCAAGGGAAGCGCGATCATCCAGTTGAGAATTCCGAAGGGGAACTCACGCAGACCACCTCCCCAGTGCAGCCCGATGTCCTGCCTCATCTGCGAGAAAGAAACGCCTCGAACGACCGGCCACGCCAGCGCGACGAGACTCAGGAAGAAAAGACCGGTGCTCCAGGCGAGGGTCGGCGCATCCTCAGGGAGGAGGAGGCCCATCGAAACCTGCATCACGAAGAAGACGAGCATCCAGATGGCAAACGTCTCGGCATAGATCCCGTGAGGCCCGACCGGGTGAATCCGGCTTGGAAGGCGACCAAGAAGACTGAAGATCAGCAAGACGAAACCGACCACGAAACCGATCAGGCCGCCGAGAACGAACACCAGGAGAAGGGCGATCAGAATCGTCATGGAGCTCCGACTCGACGCCTCCATCTCCTTCATCGCCGCAGCATCCGGGAGATTCGAAGCGAGCCGGCCGAACCAGCCGAGCCGCTCCTCCAGCAGCGCCGCCGTGGAGGCGTCGACCGGCGTCCCGTCCGCGGCGGCCTGGAGCGCCGACGTCGCAGCCGGAACGAGGAGTTCGACGATCGGATCCTGCGAGTCGGCGATCTTCGAAAGCGATTCAAGACCTTTCTCGGGCCCGGAGATCGAACCGAGCAGAATCGCGTACGCGACCTCGCCGGCCGGACCGATCGACTCGATCGGCGCCGCCTGAAGGACGGAAGTCGGATCGCCGGTCAGGCTGTAGAGGCTGAACGCGATCTGGCCGATCACCTCTTCCTGGATCGATACCAGAAGGCCATCCGGGATCGAATCCGGCTCCGAGACGGATTCCGAGATTTCGCCGGTCTTGCCGAAGATGTCCATCAAGGTGGTCTTGCTCGACCACAGAACAATCGAAATCAGGATGGTGGCCCACGCGAGAACGAGGCCCCAAGTGGTTTTTCGAGCACGAGAAGGCTGTTTCTCCGCCTTCTCAGATGTGGGTTCAGGCGTGTTTTGGGAGGTGTCGAGAGGGTCATTCATGGTTGAAATCCAGATGAGGCCTTGGCTTCATCGGCACGGTGACACCTTGACAGCGAACCGTGGATGGCTATTCTTGGCGATTCTCGATCGGTTCCTCTGAAGGAGTCGTTGGAGTTGCCCGCGTCCCGGGCGTGATCCACTGCTTGCTGGATCATCTTCGTGTTCATGCAACCACTCAGCCGAACGGGCCCCCGACATGCCCCGCCAGACCTATCACGCGAAGCCAGGTGACATCGAAGCCAGTTGGCATCTCTTTGATGCCGAGGGCAAGATCCTTGGTCGATTCGCCACGCAGATCGCCACGATTCTCATGGGCAAGCATCGCCCGGAGTACACGCCCCACGTCTTGAGCGGTGACTTCGTCATCGTCCTCAATGCGTCGAAGATCGTGATGACCGGCAACAAGCTCGATGACAAGACCCTTCGCCGCTACAGCGGATATCCGAGCGGTCAGAAGGTCGAGACGTATCGTCGCATTCTCGAACGAGATCCCACTCGACTCGTGAACCAGGCGATC
>JABABZ010000217.1 GCA_014237965.1 Phycisphaerales bacterium
TCCGGAGCATTCCCTCGACCACCAGAGGCGGCCAGGCGTTGGAATCATCGCGATCGAGCATGTCCGCGGTGATGCCCGCAAGGATGTCGAGCGAATCCGATCGCGGGTCAAGTCCGCCGTCATTGGATGGTGAGATTCCGGAAGGCACGGATTCATTCTACTCCTTGGATTCGGCCGACCGGCGGACTCCACCGATGATCCCGGACAGATGCCTTCCGGTCCGACCGGATTCCGCTCGATGGCTGAAGAACCTGGAATCCTCCGAGGTGCAGCACGGTTCCCCGTCGATGGACTCTCTCGCGATCCCCGAATCGAGCAGCCGACGGATCGTCGCGTCGAAGAGATCCGCGTGCGGTCGGGGATTCCCGGTTCGGAGACTGTCGCCAAGACCTGAAGCCTGAAATCGATCGGCCACTTCCGAACCGATCTCGAAGCGGGCGGCCCCGATGGCGGGACCGATGGCCGCGAGCAGGCCACGGCGATTCACGCCGAGCGATTCGAGATGAGCGATGGCGATTGCCGGGGCATTCGCGACGAGTCCTCGCCATCCGGCATGTACCGCCGCGACGATCCGCGTGTCCGGGCATGCGAGAAGAATCGGAACGCAGTCCGCGGTGCGCACCGCGATCGCTCCGTGGGGGGAGTCCGAGACCAGCATATCCGCGTCGGAATGGGTGGCTTGCGATCCGTGGACGATCTCGGTTCCGTGGACCTGTCGAGCCGTCGAGAGGTTGGATGCGTCGACGCCGAGAATGGTGGCGAATCGACCCAGGTTGGCGAGCAGCACGTCGTCCGACGTGCCCAGATGGCTCTCTCCGAGCCGGGCGAGATCGAAGAGGACGCCTCCCGGCCCCGACCGCGTCGAGAAGGCGTGCGGAAAGTGATGATCTGCCAGCAGGCGGCTCTGGAGCACTTCCGTTCCGTCGGCGAAGATCCTGGAGTGAAGCGGGGTCATCGGAATCCATCATGACGAATGGGCCGTCTCGTGTCGGAAGCCGGACGGCGTGACGCCCGAAATGTCCGGTCTTTCGACTGGGATGATCCGAGTCGCGTGCCCTATGATCGACCCCATGAACATGCCCCTCATCGGTCTCGCCCTGATCTCGGTCTTCTTTCCGGCGCTGTCGGCCGGCGCAGAGACGAAGGCGGTGACGCTCGAGCCGATTCGCATCGCGAATCCGGAGTTCGACTCCACGGGTCAATCCTGGCGACTCACGGGTACGGGATCGGCGGACGCCGGATACTGGTCGCCGAAGAAGCACGGTGCTGCGGACTCGGAGTGGTTCGACGGCGAAGTCGCCACGCTCGGGGCGCGGGGGGGCTGCACTGCAAGCTGTGTCCTTCCCGAAGATGCCGTGGTTCCCGGGGCGTCGTATCGGATCGGCTTCACGGTCGCACGATGGGGACCTGACCTGGCGTCGTTGAAGGTGTCGATCGAAGACGGAGCGAATCATCCGGTCGCCTCTTCAGACGCGATCGACGCAGGCCTCTGGAGACGGTACTTCGTGGATCTTGAGATCCCGTCCGGCGAAGCGATCGCCGGCCCGTTCAAACTCGTCTTCCGTTCTCTCGAGAACAAGGATGCGGGGCGGGAGTCCGCGATTCTTCTCGACAAGGTCTCGATGGCGAGAATCGGTGTCGACGAGTCTGGTTTCCAATCGCTCTTCAACGGGCGTGATCTCACCGGCTGGATCGGCAACGTCAAGGGCTACGGAGTGGAGAACGGCACGATTCGCACGTACCCGGAACGGGCGGGCGGAAATCTCTACACGAAGGACCAATTCGGCGACTTCGTCTTCCGGTTCGCCTTCAAGGTTCCGCCGGGGGCGAACAACGGAATCGCGATCCGAGCGCCATCGACCGGCGACGCCGCGTATCAGGGGATGGAAGTCCAGGTTCTCGACAACAGTCATTCGAAGTACGCGGGGCTCAAGCCCTGGCAGTTCCACGGTTCGGTGTACGGGATCTCACCCGCTCTTCGGGGGTATCAGGCCCCTCCGGGGGAGTGGAATCTCGAAGAGATTCGAGCCGACGGCCGTCGGATCCGGGTCGTCTTGAACGGGATGGTGATCAGTGAATTCGACCTCGATGAGGCAGTCCGAGCGGGGACGCTCAGTGGCCAGGAGCATCCCGGAGTCTCCAGAGAGCAGGGGCATCTCGGATTCTGCGGGCATGGAGACCTCGTCTACTTCAAGGATCTGCGAGTCCAGCCGATTTTCCGCCCCGAATCCAAACCCTGACGCTAGCATCGGAGTCTGACCGTCCGGTGAACCATCCGGTTCCCGCTTTCCGGTCGTGCGATACACCCCAAGATCAGAAATCCGCCTCGGCAGACGCCGAGCATCAGGAGTCCGACATGACAGAATCGCATCTCGCCAACGGCAACTTCGGCCGTCGTACCTTCATCAAGTCCGCGGCAGCAGCCGGTGTCGTCCTGGTCGGCTGGAAGCCGACCCTCGGTCGGGGAGGCGTTCTTCAGAAGACCAACGTCGCTTCCGTCGGAGTCGGCGGAATGGGTGCGAGCGATCTGGGACAGATCTCGTCTCACCCCGAAGTGGCCATGGTCGCCCTCTGCGACGTGGACCGCAACAATCTCAAGTCCGCCGCGGGCAAGCACAAGGATGCGAAGACCTTCGTCGACTTTCGAGAGATGTTCGACTCGATGGGGGATCAGATCGACGCCGTCTCGGTCACCACTCCCGACCACATGCACGCCATCATCGCGATGATGGCCCTCAATCAGAACAAGCACGTCTATTGCCAGAAGCCGCTGGCGCATTCGGTCCACGAGTGCCGGGCTCTGCGGAACACCGCGATCGCGAAGCCGGAACTGGCGACTCAGATGGGTACTCAGAACGCATCGCGAGTCATGAAGCAGCGATGCATGCAGGGCGTTCGCGATGGGATCTGCGGGCAGATCAAGGAGATTCACGCGTGGACCGATCGGCCCAACGGCTGGTGGCCTCAGGGCAACGCCAGGACTCCGGGCAGCAATCCGGTCCCCGCTCAACTCGAGTGGGATCTGTGGCTCGGAACCGCACCCGATCGTCCGTACATCGACAAGGCCTACGCGCCGTTCGCGTGGCGCGGCGTCCGCGACTTCGGTTGCGGGGCGCTCGGGGACATGGCATGCCATATCGTCGATGCGGCCTTCCAGCCTCTGGATCTCGGTGATCCGAAGACCGTGATCTGCGAAGCCACTGACAGCACGGATGACCAGTACCCGTCGACGGAAGTCGTGAAGATGGTCTTTGCCGGAAACAAGGCATCAGGCGGCGAGGACATTCCGTTCACGTGGTACGACGGCAAGGTGACTCCACCTCCGTCGCAGCTCGGACTTCCTGCCGACTACAAACTGCCGCAGAACGTGGTGGTGATCGTCGGTGACAAGGCATCGTTGCTCGTTCCTCAGGGAGGCGATGGCTACAAGTACTTCCGCAAGGGCATGGAACGCAACATGGAGATGCCACAGGCTCGTGGTGGCAACCACTGGCATCTGTGGATCGATGAGGCTCGCGGTGGAGATCCTTGCCTGACTCCCCTCAGCTATGCCGGCAAGGTCTCGGAGACGCTTGCGATCGGAGCGTTGGCGAGTCGCACCCCGAATGAAATGCTGGAATGGGATGCGAAGGGGATGAAGTTCACCAACAAGCCCGAGCTCAACCAGTACGTGACCCGGAAGTATCGAGATGGATGGTCGGTCGCCGGGCTCTGAGTTCTCCGGCTCACACGAATACGAGAATCACGAGGCCGCCCCCGCATCGGGGCGGCCTTTCTCGTCGGGTCGGTCATCAGAACTGGGTCTTCAACCGGATCCCGAAGACGTAGACCGGACTGTCCGCCCCCGTCGCGGGTTGCAGGACGACCTGGAGATCTGGTGAGAGTTGCATGCTCTCGGTCAGTTGAATCCTGTAGTAGGTCTCGAGCAACATGATCTCGCGGCGTGCCGGATTGTAGAGATCGGTGGGTCGTGACCAACTGAAGCCAACACCGATCGCCTCGTCGCGACGTCCGAATGGACGGTCCCATCTGAACGCGGCGT
>JABABZ010000218.1 GCA_014237965.1 Phycisphaerales bacterium
GTCCCGCCGAGCCGAAGAAACTGTGGATGGAGCGTCGTCAGTCCATCATCCTCGCCGGTCGAATGGCTTCCATAGTTGGTGAACTCGTCGCGAAGCCCCGGCGACGCACCGGCGGCGTACGGATTTCCGTGGATGTAGCGCAGGACGTTGAGTACATGCCGCTGGTCGCCATCCGGAACCGGTACCGCGTGGTATCTGGCTTCCCAGAAATGCCCGGTCCGACCAAGCAGGCGATTCAAGGTGATGGCCGTGTACCAGTTCAACCACTGCATCAAGCGAGGGAGGTCCGACGGATTCTCGGTCTTGAGCAAGTAGTGGACATGATTGCTCATCAAGGCGACGCCATGGAGGCGTGCCGAGTACTTGAAGAGCGATCGGCGAAGCGCATCGAGGACCACGGCCCGAGCCTCACGGCTCCGAAGATCGAAGGCGCGGTTGTTGCACCGAACCGTGACGTGATAAGAACATCGGGCTCGGAACCGACGACGAGGGCGAGGCATGACGAAATCCCTTGATCCGTGCCTCAAGTGCGATCATTCCGCGGCCACCGGCGATACCGCTTCGACCAGCACGGGGATCGACTTGAACGCCGGGGTTCGGGAAGACCGATCGACGGCACGGGGTACCAATCGGTTCGCTTCGGGGTAGTACATGCAGGCGCAGCCCCGTGCGATGTCGTAGGGCCGGGCGAGGACCTGCATCGAATCGACTTCGCTGGTGACCTCGACAAGCTGGTCGGGCTCGATGCCACGGGCCGCCATGTCGTCAGGATGAAGCAGCACCACGTCGCGGCGATCCTGGCCGCGATAGAGGTCCTCCTCCTCGTAGACCACGGTGTTGAACTGCCCCTCGCTGCGAACCGTCATCAGCACGAGTTCGTCCTCATGACGCTCGGTCTTCGGAATCGCCACCGGATGGAAGATCGCCCGACCGTGGTCGGTGGCGAAGGTCGGTTCGTGGAAGACACGTCCGTCGATCGTGAACTCTCGGCTGCTTGCGTCGACCTCGCCGATCGCCTCGTATCCCGGAATGATCCGGGCGATGGCATGTCGGATCGTTCCGTGATCACGCATCTCGTCCCAGTCGATGGGCGTCTCACCGGGAAGATCGGTGACGATTCGTGACGCGAGATCGGCGACGACCTCCACTTCGCTGCGGGGACCCTCGTGCCGCGCCGGGCCGCCATCGGACACCCGGACGTAGTTGAACATCGACTCCTGGGTCGTCCGCTGCGGTTCCTCGTCGCGGGCGAGCACCGGCAGGATGATGTTCTCCCGCCCGAGACCGCAACAATGCCCGGTATTGAGCGTCGTCGAGAGATGCACGAGCATGCCAACCCGGCCGAGATCACGGCTGGTGGCGACAGCGTCGGGATTAGAGCCGAAGAGATTGCCGCCGAGACAGACCGCAACGTCGATGCCACCTTCCGCGGCACGCTCGATGCACGCCATGGTGTCGAGGCCGACCGAGGTGGGAAGCGTCACCCCGAAGTGTTTCTGGAGGTTCTCGAAGACGGCCTTCTTCAACGTCGGCGTCACCCCCATCGATCCGATGCCCTGGACGTTCGAGTGCCCGCGCAGCGGAAGCAGACCCGCACCGGGCCGACCGACCATGCCCCGAAGCAGCGCCAGCGCCGCGATCGCCTGGACATTCTCCACGCCGTGGGCGTGGTGCGTGATCCCCATGGTCCAGGCGAAGACCGTCCGCCGGCTCTTGAGATAGACCTCCGCCGCCCTTTCGATGTCCGCCCGATCAACGCCGCTCGCCGATTCGATGATCGCCCAGTCAGCCGACTCGACGACGGTTCGATACGCGTCGAATTCAGCGGTGTGTTCACGGACGTACGCCTCGTCGAC
This sequence comes from Phycisphaerales bacterium, assembly GCA_014237965.1. Taxonomy (GTDB): domain Bacteria; phylum Planctomycetota; class Phycisphaerae; order Phycisphaerales; family SM1A02; genus UBA12014. The sequence continues at coordinate 1,857 of JABABZ010000218.1, forward strand.
GCCGCCGCGCTCGAGGACGACCTTCGCGATCCCGGTCAGGAGGGCGATGTCGCCGCCGATGGTCGGCATGAGATAGAGGTCGGCGATGCGGGTGCCGAAGAGCAGGCTCCGAACGTCGCTCGGCACCTTGAATCGTTCGAGCCCGAGCTCCTTGAGCGGATTGATCACGACGACCTTCCCGCCACGGCGCTTGATCTCCATCAGCGTCCGCATGAACCGCGGATGGTTGGAGGCCGGATTGCCGCCGATCAGAAAGAGGGTGTCGCACTCGTCGACATCCTCGAGGTCGAGGGTCGCGGTGCCGCTGCCGGTGACGCTCGACAGACCCACGCCCGAGGCCTGATGGCAGTAGAAGGAGCAGTTGTTGACGTTGTTGGTGCCCCAGAGGCGGGCGACCATCTGCAGCAGGAAGCCCGCTTCGTTGCTCGAACGACCCGAGAAGTAGAAGAAGGACCGATCGGGCTTCGTACGACCGAACGCGGTACCGATGCGATCCATCGCGTCGGACCACTCGATCGGGCGGTACCGGTCGTCAAGCGGACCTGAATACAACGGCGTGGTGATCCGACCGGCCGACTCGAGTTCGCGCGGGGAGAGCGTTCGCAGCTTCTCGTGGGTGTACTCCTCGAAGAACCGCGGCTCGATGCGACCCGCCATGTCCGCGACCATCGCCTGCAGCGATTTCTTGCAGACCTCGGGGAAGTGACCCGTCTCGTTGACCATGCCCCCCGCCTGGCCGCCCATGCCGAGGGCGCAGGTCTTGCAGGCGTTGTGCGTCCGCATCGCCTTCCAGAGCTTGAAGACGCCACCGGCTTCGCGGCCCTTCTTGACGGTGTACCAGATGGCAGGGAATCCCCCGCCTGCGGTGAGTCGCTTCATGCATTCAAGGATACCCGGAGCATCCCGGCACGCTTCCCTCTCGACCCGTCCGGCAAGAAGATGGCAGAATGGCATCGCTTCGACCACCACACGCCGAATTCACCAGTCACCCGCTCGGGAGCTTCTCATGAAATCGACCGGCACCTCGTACCTGCTCTGGCTTCTCTGCTTCGTGGGAGTCTGCGGCATCCACCGGCTCTACAACGGCCGCATCATCACCGGCGTGATCTGGCTGCTCACCGGCGGCCTCTTCATGATCGGCCAGATCATCGATCTGTTCCTGATTCCCGGGATCGTCGAGCGTGCCAATGCGGAATTCGCCCGCGACGTCCAGAGCGTCAATCGATCACAACAGGGCTGATCGAGGCCGGCACGTGATGGGCGGTGATCCCGAGGTCTTCGAGATCAGCCCGTCCACTCGACGAGCATGATGCCGAGGTCCGCGCCGTTCACCGATCCCGAACCGTTGAAGTCGGCGCTGCCGGGTCCGCCCCACTGGGCGAGCAGGAGGCCGAGGTCGGCGCCGTTCACGAAACCGTCGCCGTTCAGGTCAGCGATGGAGCCGCACGAACCGGCGGTCTCGAAGTCGACGGTTTCGCCGACCCCGACGTTGCCCGCACGGTCCTCGGCCCGAACGAAGTAGGTGACGAGGCTGCAAGGGGCCATTTCAGGAATCTCGGACCTCCACACGGAGTTCCCAGCCCAGTCCATCTCGATCGCAACCTCGCGACCCCCGTCGACGGTGTAGACGAGTTCGATCGACCGCGGGTAGAAGCCGCGATCCGAGGTGTACTGGTCGAACACCGCGGTACGAACCACGAAGGGCCCGGGATCGTCACCATTCGGAGTGACCACGCTGGTTCGTCGGACCTCCGGATCGATGTCGTCGACGGGGCCGGTGTTCATGTAGATGCGATTCTGGAAATTTCCGCCCTCGCCTTGCGCCGTCACCATGTCCGGGCGGCCGTCTCCGTCGACGTCAGCGAACCCGACGTCGAGCGAGGCGTCGGTGATGGGGCTCATCATATTCGTCTGCTGGGTGAAGAACCCACGACCGTTGTTGCGATAGAACCGATCCTGGCTTGAGAAGAGGGCGGCCACCACGAAGTCGAGGTCGCCGTCCATGTCGTAGTCGATGAACTTGGTGTCGTTGTCGTCCGAGGTCGGGTTAGGCGAGATCTGGCTGGAGATGTCGGTCCAGTTCGTCCCGGTGCCATCGTTCAGGAGCAGGAGTTCACGATTGCTGGACCCGGAATTCGCCCCGAGCAAGTCGAGGTTGCCGTCGCCATT
>JABABZ010000219.1 GCA_014237965.1 Phycisphaerales bacterium
CGCCGGACCGTTCCGCGGACCGGACGGTGGCGAGATCACGAAGCCTCTGGAGGCCGCCGACGTCGCCGACCTCGTCGCATTCCTGGCCTCGAAGCGCAACATCTGGCCATCGGGACCGGAAGTGGAGGATGGTGCACCATGAGTGAAGTACCACGCGAAGAATCAAGCGGCGTCGATCCCGCTTCCACGAATTCGTCGGAAGCCGGCGCTTGCGAGGGATGCGAAGCCGCCAAGAGTGGTGGGCGTCGTGGATTCCTCTTCGCCGCCGGCACCACCCTGCTCACCGTGGGCGGTGGGCTTGCCGCGATTCCGATCGTGGGGGTCGCCATCGGACCGGCGGAAGCCGGCGATCCGAATCGCTGGATCTCACTCGGCAAGGCGACGGACTTCAAGGTCGGTGAGACGGTGCTGATCAAGTTCACGAATCCCTGGGATTCGCCGACCGACGGCGACACCAACGAGAACGTCTGTTACGTGCGGTGCATCGATCATCAGACCTTCCAGGTCTTCGCGGTGACCTGCGCCCATCTGGGTTGTCCGGTCGAGTGGTTCGCCCAGTCGAGACTCTTCATGTGTCCGTGTCATGGCGGCGTCTACTACGAAGATGGCGCCCGGGCCTCGGGTCCGCCGCCTCGCGGCCTGTACGAGTACGTCTGGCGGGTCGAGGACGGCAGCTTTGAAATTCTGGGCGGACGTCTTCCCGGTCTTCAGGAGAGCACCTGACATGAAGAGCCCAGGTGTCATCGGACGAACCCTCGGGTGGCTCGACGATCGGACCGGTCTGGTCGCGGTCACCGAGCACGCGATGTTCCACAAGGTTCCGCGGAGCGCCAAGTGGTGGTACGTCTTCGGCAGTGCCACGCTGATGTTCTTCATCGTGCAGTTGGTGACCGGCGTTCTGCTGACGACCATCTTCGTTCCGAGCGCCGGCGAGGCGTATCAGAGCCTCGTCTACATCGACGAGAAGATTCCGATGGGATGGATGCTCCGAGCCCTTCACGGCTGGAGTTCGAACGCCATGTGCATCATGATGTTGATCCACATGACGCAGATCTTCCTGCACGGCACGTACAAGTACCCGCGGGAACTGACCTGGGTCGCGGGCGTCGCCTTGTGCGTCACCACGCTCGGGCTCGCGTTCACCGGCCAGATCATGCGCTGGGATGCGAACGCCTACTGGGGCCTCGGCATCGGCGCGGCGATCGTGGACCGGGTTCCACTGATGGGCAACTGGTTGCGATCGGTGGTCCTCGGCGGACCGGACATCTCCGGTGCGACGCTCAGTCGGTTCTTCGCATTGCACGTCTTCGTCCTTCCCGGAACGGCGATCGGTCTGATCGGACTCCACTTGATCCTCGTCCTCAAGGGTGGCATCAGCGAGATGCCCAAGGTCGGCCAGCCCGTCGAACCCGAGACCTACCGCGAGGAGTATGAAGGCCGGGTCAAGAAGACCGGCGTACCGTTCTTTCCCGATGCGGCGCGGCGCGACATGGTCTTCTGCGGTGCGGCGTTGATCGGATTGATCGGCCTCGCCGCGTGGTACGGCCCCTTCGGACCCGGGCCGGTCCCGAGTCCGACGATCATCGAGGTCGCTCCACGTCCGGACGGCCTCTTCCTCTGGTTGTTCGCGGTGCTCGCATTGCTTCCGCCGGACACCGAGACGTTCCTGATCCTGGTCGGCCCGCCGGTGGGAATCGCCTTCCTCGCCGCACTCCCGTTCATCTCTCCGCGCGGTGAACGAGCCCCGTCTCGTCGACCGATCTCCGTGATCATCCTCTGCATCATCGTGACCGCGCTGGCGGTCCTGACCTGGCTCGGGGAGACGTCGCCCTGGAGTCCGGTGATGAAGGCGTGGACGTCCATACCCACGCCGGTCGAGTACGTCCGTGGCCGGTCCCCGCTCGAGCTTCAAGGTGCGATCCAGCTGCAGTACGCGCAGTGTCGGAACTGTCACTCCATCGGTGGACGAGGTGGTGAACGAGGACCGGCGCTCGATGACGTGGCGACGCGTCTGAGTTGGGATCAACTGGTGCGGCAGATCCAACAGGGCGGAGGCAACATGCCCGCCTACGGGAAGAACCTCAGCAGTGCGGAGACCGAGGCGTTGGTCGCCTTCCTTTCCACGCTGGATGGAGGTCACCTTCCGGCCCGCATACCCGGTGCCATGGAGCACCAACCCGGTCGGGATCAATCACCCACCGCCGATCCTCGAGCGGAAGGCGAATCCGAAGCAGACGCGGACACCGTTGCCGCACGCTGACCGGAGGCGAAGCTCCTCATGATCCTCGGCGTGACCACTTCCGTCGAATTGCTCGGGGCCGCCGTCTCCGGCGCGCCCTGGACCGCGGTGGCGGCCCTGGTCTCGATATCCATCTACTTCGTCGGTCGACGCCGGCTCCTGCGTGGAGGCCGACGCACCGCCGCCAGATTTCCTGTCTGGAGGCAGCTGTCGTTCGTGCTCGGCTGGATCGGCCTCCTCGTGGCGGTGGCGACCCCGCTGGATGCGGCAGCCGAACGATCCCTGTCGGCGCACATGATCCAGCACATGCTGTTGGCGCTGGTGGTTCCACCGCTCTGGTGGTTCGGCGCTCCGGCCATGCCGATGTTGATGGGGCTTCCTCGGTCGTGGCGGTCGGGAGTGGTGGGGCCGATCTTCGCGGCGCCATGGTTTCGTGCGGTGTTGCGACGGGTGATTCATCCGGTGGTCGGATGGGTGTTGATGGCGGGAACGACGCTGGGCTGGCATGTTCCCGCGGCATATGAACTGGCGATTCAGAATCCAACGTGGCATCTCGTCGAGCACGCGAGCATGCTGGGCGCCGGACTTCTGTTCTGGCTTCCCGTCGTCGCGCCGTTCCCGTATCGGTCGCCCTGGCCGCGGATCGCGCTGATTCCCTATCTGGTCTCGGCGGATCTGGTGAACACCGTGGTGAGTGCTTCGCTCGCTTTCGCCGACGCGCCGGTCTACTCCTGGTACGAGAAACTCGCGGCGGCACGAGGATTCGACGCGGTGCTCGATCAGCAACTTGCCGCGGGCTTGATGTGGGTTCCGGGAAATCTGGTCTATCTGATTCCCGCGATGGTGATCACCGCACGTTGGTTGCTCGGAATCCAGCCGAAGTCGCATGGTCGCGAAGGAGAGGCGCCTCCGAAGTCGATCTCGCTCCCCGTGCTCTCCCCGGCACGTGATCGGGGTGACCTTCTTCGGACGCCGATGGTCGGTCGACTGCTCCGCTCTTCGGCCTTCCGGCTCGGGATCCGACTGACGACGCTCGCGGGTGCCGCGCTCATCGTCATCGACGGGATGCTCGGTGTCGACGAGGCGCCGATGAACCTCGCGGGCACGCTTCCCTGGACCCACTGGCGGGGGGTCGCGGTCGTCCTGTTGGTGGTGCTCGGGAACGTGGCCTGTTTCGCGTGTCCCTTGATCGCGCCGCGTTCGGTGCTGCGGCGCTGGATCTCGCCCCGCTGGCGATGGCCGAAGCGACTTCGATCCAAGTGGTTGGCCGTCGTTCTGGTGGTCGTATGGCTCGTCGCGTACGAGGCGTTCGATCTCTGGGCGAGTCCGATCGCCACCGCGATTCTGATCGTCGGGCTGGTGGCCGTCGCGACCGTCGTCGATCTCGTGTTCGAGGGCGCCTCTTTCTGCCGATACGTCTGCCCGGTCGGGCAGTACCAGATGGCGGTCTCGACGATCTCCCCCCGGACGGTCGCCGCGATCGACTTGGATCGGTGTGCGACCTGTGCCACGAGAGATTGTCTGACGGGAGGTCCCGGCGGACCGGGTTGTGGTCTCGACCTCCTGCTTCCGAGCAAGTCCGGCAATCTCGATTGCACGTTCTGCCTGGACTGCGTGAGCGCCTGCCCGCATGACAACGTCGGGCTGGTTCGTCAGGTTCCCGGGAGAGATCTCGCGGAGGCGGGCTGGCGCAGCGGCATCGGTCGGCTGTCAAACCGCCTTGACTTCGGTGCACTGCTCGCGGTGCTGGCCATCGGAGGCATCGTGAACGCGGCGGGCATGACC
>JABABZ010000021.1 GCA_014237965.1 Phycisphaerales bacterium
ACAGCACTGGGGGAATTCGACCTCGACGACATCGTCGTCCATGATCTGCTCGGAGGGGGTGACGATCGCACACTTGAAAGTGGACACGGAACAAGTCTCCATCGGGACCGTGGATTCCTCACCGGAGGAATCTCACCGGACGGAGCATGGTAGCGAATCCGGCCCTGAATCCCAGTCAGTCGCCTGCCGGTCCCACCGTGCGATCCGAGTCGCCTCCGATGAGTCCCTGCTGGAATGCCAATTCCGCATTGCTGAAGGCCGATTCCGAGGTCACCTCCCGTTCGATGCACCCGGCCAGCCATTCCGGGGGTTCGATGGCGAGTGCGGTGGCCCGATCGGCGGCCTCGACTTCCGCGAGGATCACCGCAGGCGCCTGCAGTCGATCGACTTCCCAGACCAGGCCTGCCTCCCGGATCCGCCATCGGGTCTTTTCGATTCGTCGTCCTGAGGTCCCGGGCCATGAGGCCTCGAAGGCCCGTGCGGTGATCGGACGGTCCAGCTCTCGACGAACAAGGCCTGCTCCAGACTTGAGGGCGTGTTCAAAGCGTGTCGTCCCGTCGGCCATGCGATTGGCCCGGATTCGGCCGACTCGAGGTGGGTCATCGGGATCTGGAGGGTGGTCGATCGCCCGTTGGAAGTCCGCATCAGTCGCGGCCGAGAGATACCCCTGGCGAATCTCGAGGATTTCGATCCCGGACTCCGGAGTCGAGGAGCAGCCCACCACGAGGTCGGGCAGACGATGGAGCAGCCACTTTCGCTCGATCTCGAGACCATCCGCCCGCCCGCTCAAGACGATGCGCCCGAGGGCATCCCGACACCGAAGTCCTCGGCCATTCCGGCGACCAGTTCGGCGAGCACGAATTTCATGTTGACGTGGCGGGCGACCTGGAATTCCGAGTCGGCGATCCGCTCGGTCGCCCGGGCCATTCGCTCCAATGCCACATCATCACCAGCCTCGGCCGCCGCCCGGAGTCCCACCTGCAATCGAGTGGCGATGACGGCGGTGAGATGTCCGAGTCCCGCCCGATTCGCCGCTTCCTTCGAGGCACGCTTGTCCGCCTTGACGACCTGCTTCGCGAACTCGTCGACGAGTTCGTACAGGGTGTCGGCGAAGTTGGACGGCCACTCACCACGTTCGAGCCGTGCCAGGCCTGGTGCCACGGTTGCGCTCCACGCGAGCATTCCGCTTGTTTCGGCCACTTCCAGACGGCCGGGGCGGCCATCCGCAAAGGCCATGATCCACTCGGAATCGGTTTCCGGGAGCGGCGTCGATCGGGTCTCGAGCCATGCCCTCATGGAGGCGTCATCGAGGGTTCGGAAGGCGATCCGACGACAACGGCTCCGTACGGTCGGCAACAGTCGTTCTTCACGGGTGGTGATGAGAATGATGATCACGCGCGAAGCGGGCTCTTCGAGCGTCTTCAAGAGCACGTTCTGTCCGACCTGGTCGAGCAATTCCGCCTCATCGATGATGAAGACGCGACGGACGCCCATGTACGGCGTCCGCGTATGAACCGCTTCGAAGTGCTTGCCGTCGACTTCGCCGCCGAGCATGTGCTCGCGAAGGACGCCGATGGGGATGTTGGATTGTTTGGATGCGCGGAGACGGGTCGACTCGCTGTCCGCCGCGAGTTCCTTCCGGATCACCTTCAAATCCGGATGCGTACCGGCATCAATCAGCAGTGCGGCGTCGGAATCCAGCGGCGGGGAGAAGGACCGTATCGCCTCGGAGTCGGGCGCGGCCTCCAGAAGCAACCTTGCAAAGCGGATCGCGGTGGAGAGCTTGCCGATGCCCGAAGGACCGTGAAAAATCCACGCCTGGGGAATCCGGCCGCTGGTGAGGGCGGTCTGAAACTCGTCGATCGCCGCATCCTGGCCGATGATCGGCGAACGACCCCGCGGATCGCTCTTGGATCCGGGAACGCGTGGCACCTCGTCCTTTTTCACGGCAGCTCCGGAACGGAGACCAGTCGGCATTGCTGCGGAACTCGAGTCGAGGGATCCCCGGGTCGGATCTCGATGATCACGTCCTCACCGTTGATCAGGTGAACCGGAAAGTCCTTCAAGAGCGCCTCCACTTCCGGGGAGAAGAGGGTGCTTCGCCCGTCGTACGCCCGACTGTCGAAGACGCCGACGGTCACCACGCTGAGTTCGGTGACCGGGTCATGGTGGTACCAGGCGTCGAAGCCGCGAGCTCGAAGTCCGGCGACCTTCGCTTCCGCGGATCGACGGACCTCGTTCCAACTGATCTGATCACCTCCAAAGGTTCCCCAGCAGGCGATCTGAAGGGAGTACAGCGGATCGACACCCGGATACATCATCCGAAGCTGCCGGATGTCCCGATCACCGATCGGGGAATCGTCCGGGAGCACCGAGAAGAAGGCCCGAGGAAAGGCGGGCTGGCCGTTCCGCTGAAGCGACTTGATTCGTTCACGAGTCTGTTTCGCAGCAGGCTCGACGGCGGACTTGAACCGGCCGTACCAGATCATCGATCCCTTGGAAGTCGACCGAACGAAGATGGAGTTCAACTCCGGAAACGTCCGGATGATCTCGCCCCGAATCGCTCGAGCCTGCATGGGGTGGTTGTCGCCACTCACGGTGACCAGCATCAGGGACCACCGACCGCGACCATCGATGCCACTCGCGGCGGCCGTGGTGGAGCCGGTCGCCTCGATCATCGAAGCGGTTCGAGCATCCAGAAAGACCTCATCGCCCTCGTCCATCAGCGAATCGGTCGTTCCGAGGCGCCGCGGCGCCTCCCCACCGATCGCCGCATCGCCGTTCCCGGTCTTTTCGCCGCACCCCATCAAGAAAATGAAGAAAAACGAGGCAATTGCCAAGGCGGTCGAGGGAACGTCTCGAATAACGCAGCGTCCGCGAAAAAACCGGCCTCTTGAAACACTGCTGACGGGATTACGGGACATGCCGAATCGATCCGATTTCATCAAGGCCTCCGAGCGGACTTCCGGAACTGGAACGAATGTTCCCGTATCTACCTAAGTCCATGTGCTGCAATGGCTTGCCGCTTTCGGCCTGTCATCGAACACCGTTCAAGTAATTTCACTCAAGACGACGATATGAATGTCAGCACGGAGAGGCAAACGAACCCCCCCGCCTCAGGCTGTGTACGCGAAGCAATCAGGAAGCAGTTTTCAACCCCAGACACGCGGCTTCGAACGAATGCCGCAGAGGTATCCAGACCCATGTCCGACATCGCCAACATCGCCGGAAATCTTGGTTCACCAACGTCCCGCCTCCAACGAGCGGAACATGTCGAACCGACCAATCGCCCCGATTCACCCTCTCAGGACCGGTTTGGAAGGCGAGATGCCGATGCGGTCGAGCTCTCTGATCAGGCGCAGCGATATGCCGGCCTGCAGCCCCGAAGCGATGCTCCGACGGATCAAATCGCCCGTATTCAGGCGGAAATCGGCGATGGCACCTACGACACGGATGCCCGACTCGATCTGGCCATGGGCCGCATGATCGACAACGCCCTCGCCTGACCCCGAAATCCCAACGAATCCAGAAGCCGCCGTCCCCTCGGGGACGGCGGCTTTTCTTCGGTCTCCGCCCTTCAGAATTCGAGGAAATCGCAACCGACGAGGATGCCAGACCTACCATCTTGCAGCCCGAGCCTCCCCGCGCCCAATCTGGATACCAGGGGGCTCCTGTAAGGAACCGAGACACTTGAAGATCCACCAGCTATTCGTCGGCCCCATCCTCATGGCGTCATCGCTCATCGTCTGTACGGCCGTGGCTCAGCACACCCCGCCTCCCGAGGACATTCGGAGTCCCGAAGTTCGACGCGACGCGATCGTCGGGGTCACGCTCGTCCCACGGCCGGGTGAAGTGATCGAGGACGCGACGATCCTCCTTCGTGATGGACTCATCGAAGCCATCGGAACGGATCTGGACGTGCCCACCGGCTACCGGGTCAGGGATCTCTCCGATCACTTCGTCTATGCGGGGCTCATTGATCCCTCGATCGTGCGAAGCCCCGGAACCTCGCTCGAGCAGGCTCGAAACGGCGCGGGCAGCCATTGGAACAGTCGCATCGTTCCGCAGATCGACATGCGGGACGCCAGAACGATCGACAGCGAGGGACGAAAGTCACTTCGATCACAGGGATTCACCATGGCCCAGGTGCTTCCCGAGTCCGGAATCCTCCGCGGGAACGGGGCCATCGTGCTTCTGTCCGAGCGTGATCTGGATGCGCGACCACTCACCGAAAGAGGAATGATGTTCGCCTCGCTCGAGCAAGGCGGCTGGGGAGGAAGCAGCGGATACCCGGGCTCCAAGATGGGCGCCATCGCCCTGCTTCGACAGACGCTCGATGAAGCCCGCTGGCACGCTCGGAACCGAGCGATGTTCGCCGATGATCCGAGCGGACTCGAGCCTCCCGAGCAATCCGACGCACTCGATGCGCTTGGGGACGCGCTCGATGGCCGCCAGCTGGTGGTCTTCGACGCCAGCGATGAACTCGATGCCCTCCGTTCCGCTCGCGTCGCCGAAGAATTCGAACTGCAGGGAGTCCTGCTCGGCTCCGGCATGGAGTTTCGTCGGACCGACGAGGTCGCCGCGACCGGGCTTCCGGTGATCACCCCTCTGAACTTCCCGAAAGCCCCCGACGTCAAGGACCCCTACGCCGCTGACCGTGTCACCTTGAGAGAACTCCAGACCTGGAAGCATGCTCCATCGAATCCGCGACGACTTCTCGAAGCGGGAATTCCCGTCGCATTCACCACGCATCGTCTGGACAGCCCCGGCTCGTTCCATGCCGCCGTGCGGAAGTCGATCGACGCCGGCCTCAAGCCGGAAGAAGCCCTCGCTTGCGTCACGACGCGTCCGGCCCGCCTGCTCGGCATCGAGACGCTCGCGGGAACGGTCGAACCGGGGCGCATCGCCAACCTTCTGGTGGTCGACGGCGAGCTCTTCGCCGAAGGCACCGAAGTCCGGGAGGTCTGGGTCGCGGGGCGTCGAAGCGAAGTCAAGGCTCCGACCAAGTTCATGATCGGCGGCACGTTCGACGTCGTGGTGGACGGAACGGTGCGAGAAGACCTGAAGGCGACCATCGACCGGGATCGCAACCGGCTCACGATCACCACCGAGCGTGAGGAGCCGGAAGAGGACGCCGAAGAGGACGCCGAAGACGACGCCGACACGGATGACGGTGAGAAGATCGCCGACGACGAGGCCGAGGAAGGCGAGCCCGGACGCGAAGATCCCGTCTCCGGAGTCTGGGACTGCATGGTCGAGATCCCCAACATGGGCGAGATCCCCATGACCATGACCTTTGAACTGTCTTCCGATGATCGCGTCGCCGGAAGCATCACCAATCCCATGTTCAGTGCGGAAGTCGCTGGACGGTTCGATCGTGGCACCTCGAACCTCGAGCTCGCGATCTCGATGGAACAGGGACCGTCGTCGAACATGGAGCTGAAGATCACCGGTGATTCGCTCAGCGGAACCGGAAGCGGCGGACCCGGCGGTGGTTCGGCGACCGTCACCGGGAGTCGCCTGGCCGGGACCGACGGCGGCGAAGGCGCAAGCTCGCCTTCGAAGGGCGGGCGAAGCGGCGGACTTCGAAACACCAAGCTCGCTCGGCGGAGCCTCGGCTTCGCCTCCGATGGCGAGATGTTCGGCATCGAGGGTGACGTGATCGCCACCGCCGTCGTGATCAACGACCGCGTGGTCGGTTCACTGCAGACCACGAGCGGAGAATTCGTTCCCTTCGAGTTGAAGGCGAGGCCCGAGACCGAAGACGAGGAACTCGCGACCGCAGACGGAGAAGCGGGCGAATCCGAAGATGGCGAGAACGCCTCCGAGGCAAGCACCGAGCCCGACAAGGCCGAGCCCGAGGTCGCGACGATCGAACGACTCCCCACCCCGTTGGGAATGTACGGACGACTCGAAGCGCCGCGACAACGATCGGTGGTGGTTCGAAATGCCACGATCTGGACCTGCGCCGAGACCGGTGTCCTCGAAGACGCCGATCTCCTCGTGCAGGACGGAAAGATCGTGGCGGTCGGTGTCGACCTCGACATCGACGGCGAGGACATCCTGGAGATCGACGGAACCGACATGCACGTCACCCCCGGACTCATCGATTGCCACAGCCACACCGGTATCTCGGGTGGCGTCAACGAGGGGGCTCAGACCAACACCGCGGAAGTACGGATCGGAGACGTCGTCAATCCCGATGACATCGACTTCTTCCGGCAGCTCGCCGGCGGGCTGACGGCCTGCAACCAGTTGCATGGTTCGGCGAATCCGATCGGCGGCCAGAACTCCGTCGTCAAGTTGCGATGGGGCGGAGCGGTCGACGGCCTGCATTTCGAGGACGCCAAGCCCGGGATCAAGTTCGCGCTCGGCGAGAACGTCAAGCGTGGTGGCGGGTATCCCAACACCCGGATGGGGGTGGCCGCGTTCATCGAAGACGCCTTCCAGGCCGCTCGCGAATACGACGAAGCCCGTGATCGATTCTTCGCCCTCCCACCGGAGGAACAGGCGAGACGTTCACCGCCTCGACCCGACTTCGAGCTCGACGCCATCGTCGAGATCCTCGACGGCGATCGCATCATCCACTGCCACAGTTATCGACAGGACGAGATTCTGATGCTCCTCCGACTGTGTGAACGCTACAACGTCCGCATCGGAACTCTTCAGCACATTCTCGAAGGCTACAAGGTCGCCGACGAAATCGCCGCACACGGCGCGGGGGCGAGCAGTTTCAGTGACTGGTGGGCGTACAAGATGGAAGTCATGGATGCCATCCCCTACAACGGTTCGCTCATGCGTGATGTCGGCGTGGTCGTCTCCTTCAACTCGGATGACGACGAAGTCGCCACCCGGATGAACGACGAAGCCGCCAAGGCCGTTCGATGGGGTGGTCTCGAGCCTCATGAAGCATTGAAGTTCGTCACCATCAATCCCGCCCGACAACTGCAGATCGACGCTCGGGTCGGCTCGCTCGAGCCGGGCAAGGACGCCGATTTCGTCTTGTGGAACGAACCGCCTCTATCGAGTTACGCTCGGTGCGAGCAGACCTGGATCGACGGTGCCCGTTACTACGATCGCGAAGAGGCTTCCAATGCCCATGCATCGGCGATGACCGAGCGAGGCTTGTTGCTGGCAGAGGCGGGTGGCGGAGGTGAGAAGAAACCCGAATCCGCCGCCGGTGCCGAGGACCAGGGTGGAAGACCGGGAGTACGACCGGGTGGAAGACCCGGAGGCAGACCCGGAGGAAGGGGTCAAGGCCGACCGGGTGGAGGACGTCCGACGGGCCTTCTCGCCCGAATGCTCCAGGATCGCGAAGCGGTCTTCCTCGAGCGTGTCGCGCGGGGAGAAGACCCCGCCGCGATTCGTGCCGGTGAATGCGGATGTGGTTCCGCATCGATGATCGAACTCGCTCGCACGCTGGCGAGGGACCGTGCTCGACTTGAGACTCTCGGATCGGAGGACTCCCGATGAACCTGCTGCACAACACATTCACGACTCTGGCCGCCATGGCCGTCGCTGGGACGGCCGCGGCACAGTCCGCTCAGATTCCGGCTCCGCCGCAGGAACAGCCTCTGGTGGTCTTCAACGCGTCTCTGCATCCCGTCTCGAACGATCACCCCGCGGTCGTGAACGATGGCTGGATTCGATTCGATGCGGGCCGCATCACCGCCGTCGGCGAGGGTGGGCCACCGAAGGACATGCTCGAAGATGCGACCGTCATCGACGCGGGCGGCCTGAGCCTCGTCCCCGGCTTCATCTCCAGCGCCAGTCAGATCGGACTGCTGGAAGTCGGCCAGGTGCAAGCCACGGATGATCGAAGCGAATCCGGCGATCGCAATCCGGAAGCGGCGGCATGGATCGCCGTGAACCCGGACAGCGATCTCATTCCCGTGGCCCGTTCCGCGGGAATCCTCCATACCCTGGCAATGCCCCAGCGGGGAACCATCCCCGGTCGGGCCAGCATTCTGCGGATGGACGGATGGACGACCGAAGATCTCGCGCTGGTCCGCGATGCCGGGGTGATCGTCAGTTGGCCGATGGCGGCACCGATTCGCGCTCCATGGATGCGACGCGGTGGCGGCGCCCAGCGATCCGACATCACCGCGAGACTCAAGGCGATCGACCTCTGGTTCGACGATGCTCAAGCCTGGGCCGATGCCCGTGCGGCGGATCCGACCATCGCGACCGACCTCCGCTTCGAAGCCATGCAACCCATGCTCCGCGGCGAACGCCCCTTGTTCATCCGCGCCGATTCTCGCGGACAGATCGAGACGGCGCTCGCATGGGCGAGCGATCGAGGGTTCCGCCCCGTCATCGTCGGCGGTGGCGCGGCGGCCGAGTGCCTTCCCCTGCTGAAGGAGACCGATTCATCGGTGATCCTGACCGAAGTTCATCGTCTGCCATCCGCACGGCATCATGCGATCGATCGACCCTTCACCGTGGCATCCGCGCTCCATCAAGCGGGGATTCCCTTCGCGATCGCCGCCGAGGATGAGCCGGCGCATGAACGAGGCCTGGCCCACCATGCCGCGACCGCAGCCGCTCACGGCCTTCCGCATCACGCGGCGCTCCACGCGATCACGCGAGGCCCGGCCGAGATCATCGGGGTCGGTGATCGACTCGGATCACTCGAAGACGGACACAGCGCGACGTTCTTCCTCTGTGACGGCGACCCCCTCGACATCGCCAACCCACCGATGCGAGCGTGGATCGACGGTCGCGAGATCGATCTCGGGGATCGGCAGAAACGCCTGTACTCGAAGTATCAGGAGAAGTATCGCCAGAAGGGCCTGATCGACGGCTGAGCCTCCGGCTCAGTCGGACAGGGAAAACGGCAGATCGAATGCTCGGCGTTCGCTCAAGCGAGCGCCATCACGCCCGTCGTAGACCACTTCGATCCTGAGCCTTCGGCCTTCGACCAGACCGGGCAGGTCGAGAATCATCGGAATGAAGTAGCACCCTGTCACCGGTTCGAAGTACGCCATGGACGCGTCGCGATCGTCGAGTGAGAGACGCTCGATCACCGCTTCATCGTTCTCCGCTTCACGGGTCACCGCGATTTCCAGCGATCCGCAGGCCTTGGTCGGATCGCCATCCACATCGGTGAAGAGCACGCGAACCTCAAGCGGCCGGATGCCGTCGGCATCAGGTCGACCGACACGAGTCAGATCCGAGATCTTCATCTGCGTCGGCCACCAGGGCCAGGCGAGGTCGGTTCGCGGATTGGTCTTGTTCGGCGTACATCCCGCCACGCCCCAGATCAACGAGAGGAGCATCGCCGGGATGATCAGGCTTCGTGCGTGACGATCAGGGCCGGTGACGATCATCCAATTCCATCTCGGTTGGATTTCGAGACGCTGGCGTCCGAGTCGGATCGGACAGATCCTCGATCAGCGTGTAGTGATCGAGATTGAGCGTCGTGATCTCACCGCTGTCGAGACGAATCTCGAGGCGATCGAGCCAGAGGCGATCATTCTTCGCATGGGCGTACCACGAGCCGGTCTGTGATTGCCGATACCGGATCACCATTCCTTCGCACGTGGTCGACCAGACACCGTGGGTCTGAGGGACCTGCTGGGTCACCCTGACGCGGGTGCCTTCGTCGAGAATGGACGATTCGAGTGCCATGAGAGTCGGAGTATACGTCCAGCGGCGTGTTCACGACCGCCTGAAACGGACGGATGAACTCGGATCCGCCCTTCTCAATCGGATTCGGCGATGGCCGATGCGGGGCCAAGAAGACAGCGAACTGCCGCCGATCGCCACGCCGGCCCCATCCGCTCGGAAACGACTCGACGAACGTCATCGGCGTCGATCGCGTCGAACTCCGACAGGATGGCCTCCGTCGATCGAGCGGCCCCACGTCGAAAAACGTCGAGAGCGAGTTGTCTCGCCCGAGCCGGCCCGTGCTCCTGTTGCATCAATCCGCCGGAGCGAAGCCCGACGGCGATTCGACCGACTTCCTCGTCCGTCGGTCCCTCATCGAAGGCCTCGAGGACGGCGTCGATCCGTTCCAACGTCTCGCCGACCCGCTCCGGCGTGGTTCCGGCCGAGATCGTGCACGCACCGAGCGCGAATCCCTCCGAGTACCGCGCGGACACGGAATAGGCGAGCCCGCGCCGCTCACGCACATCCAGGAAGAGGCGGCTGGAACTCCCACCACCGAGAACGCCGACGGCGGTCCGAAAGGCGAGCTGGTCGGGATCGGCGGCGATCGGACCTGCAAGACCGATTCCCAGATGCACTTGAGAGGTGTCTCGTTCGATTCGGAGCGTTCCACCGACGGGTTCGTCGACGAAACCGGGGCTGGGACCGGTCCCGGCCCAGTCGGTGAGCTTCGAAGACAGTTGCTCGACCACTCGATCGTGATCGACATCCCCGGCAATCGCCAGGATCGAACCGGATGGTCTCGCCACTTCAGCCCAATGCCCTCGCAGATCATCGGCCGTCGCGGCTTCGATGTGCTGCTGAATGCCCAGCCCGTGCCGGTGAAAGGGCGACGGGTACCGAATCTCGTCGAGCCGCACGGCCGCGAAACTCGCGGGATCGTCCTCGATTCCCGAGAGTTCCTGCAGACACAGCGACTTCACCGGTGACAGCGCTTCATCGGGAAAACGCGGTTTCAGCACGAGGTCGACGAGAAGATCGAGCCCCGACTGCAGGTCGGAGCCGGAGAGGGTCGCCGAGATGTGCTGGTGATACGTGTCGGCGGAGACCGATCGCCGCATTCCGAGCCGATCGAGCGCTTCGGAGAACCCACGGCTGTCCAGGTCGCCGGAACCTCTCAACAGAAATTCGGAGAGAAGTGTGGCCCAGCCATCGCCACGGTCGAGCGGATCACACGCGCTCCCTCCGGGCACCAGCCAGTTGAGACTGGCGGAACGCTGCGAGGGATTCCGTTCCGTGATGATCTGAAGGCCGTTGTCGAGACGGGTGGTACGAAGGTGGTTTGGAGCCTGGTTCATTGATCCGGAAGGGTACCCTCTGAAACAAGGGAGGGCCGGTCAGGAATCCAAATCAAAGCACTTGTCACTGTCGATTGCGAAATTGCTTGAACAACACGGCATTCCCGACCGAACCAAATCCTGCCTCAAGCCCCTCTGCAGCGTAGATCCGCATGCACTCCACGAGACGACCATCAAGACCTGCATCCCTTCCGACCGCGGCGATCTGCGCGAGGGCTCCTGCACTGGTCTCGAGGGTGCTGTGCTCCGACTCGTAATCGTCGGCGGAAATCATGTCGACGGACCGCGACAGGACGTCGTCGAATACCGGGAACAGCGATTGCACCAACTCACGGAAGAGTGGCAGAGGCACCTTCTCGGCATCACAGATCGCGGCGCCGTTGAGGAGACCGAAGGCGAAACTGAAGTAGATGGACAAGACGGCATTGCTGAGGGCGGCCGCCATCCCCGGATCAGCTCCGATCAGTTGTGAAGTCCCGCCGAATGCCTGAACCACGTTCCCGCAGGCTTCGAAGCCACTGCGGTCACCCGAGTACAGAATCGCGCAGCCATCGGTACCGATCGCATCCGGAAACGCCATGATCTCGCCATCGAGGTGTGTCGCGCCGACAACCTTCGCCCATTCGGATGCTTCACGAGCCTTGAGGGGTGTTCCGGTCGAGAGCTGAACGATGGCTTTTCCTGCAAGCTCGTCCTCGACGGGCTCGACACGGAAGAGATCGGCGGTGGCCTCGTAATCACGTACGCACACGACGATGATGTCACTGGCTCGAACCGCATCGGCAAACGTATCGGCGATCTGGACTTCGCCCGGTTTGAACAACTCCGCCTTCGCGGCGGTCCGATTCCAGACGGTGACTTCCAGGTCGGCGGCTGACAGAGCCCTGGCGAGGGCTGATCCCATGAGCCCCAGCCCAATGACCGTCACTTTTTCCTTGGTCATGGCCCTCCACCTCTGAATCAGAGTCTCCGTCGATCTTGCATTGGGAGATTAGTGAAGACGAGGGGTGCCCGTCCAGCCATCGGCATCGTGGAGCATTCGCACTGGAAGCGGCGGCGCCTGGGACTTTTGCCCGCACGACTGCGCCAGGCGTCAGGACCGGAGGGAATTCGCCCCTGAGAACCGAAGAGTTTCTTGCACTCCTTCGATCCGAATTCGAGGCTCGACTGCGGAAGTGCGGACTGAAGGCTGGAATCAGGGATCTCGAGATTCCACTCCCGCCTCGCTTCCGGCAACCATGAGAAATGGGGGCTTCATGCGATCCACGCTCAACGTGCTCACCATCCTCGCGGCAGGCCTGCTCATCCTCGGAGGTTGGCGGATCTACGACGACGCCCGGCAGGAGGATCGTCTCATCGAATCCACTCGGCTCGCCAAGGATCGAATTCACGCCGAAATCAGGTTGCGAAGCGCTCTTTCGGGCGCCTTGGTTTCTCGAACCGGCTGGTCTCGGAACGTGGATCCGACGTGGTTCAATCCACTTCCCCGCAATGCCTGGTTCTCGTCTTCTGGTCAACCCTGGATGGAAATCGCGCCCGAATCGGCAGGTAGACGCCAGAATCCAAGGGAGATCTGCATCACCAATCCGACCCAGGCGACATGGTGGTTCAACCCGACTTCCGGGGCCCTCCGAGCTCGAGTCCCCGAATTGACCTCGGGAAGGGCCACACAAGCCCTCTACGATCTGGTCAATCAGTGATCACAGGAGGATCACCGAGATCCTCCAACGTGTTCTCGATCGAGTAACTCCCGGGCGAGCGCCCTTTCGAGAGCCACCGGGCTGCTCGAAGCACGCCATGGCCGAAGACCCGACGATCCACCGCCTGATGCCGAATTATGATTTTTTCGTCCTTGCCGAAAAAGGTGATTTCGTGCTCTCCAACGACTTCGCCGACTCGGTTCGAGATGATGTCGCCATCTTCGATGTCGTTGCGACTGATTCGGAGGTCTTCGACCAGACTTCGCGCTGTTCCCGAAGGCTGATCGATCTTCTTCGCATGGTGGGTTTCCGTGATGGTCACGGGCCATGAGTTGGCAAGGCGGCCGATGGACCGAAGCGCCACGCGGAGGATTGCCACGCCGAGTGCGGTGTTCGGTGCATGAAGGACTGGAATCTTTGATTCTGCTGCCTTCAGGGCTGTTTTTGCCCGCGCATCCACATCGGTGACGCACTCCAACAACGGCACTTCATGCGCTACTGCAATGCCCACTGCTTGATGAATTCCCTCCCTTGAAGACACGTCGACGACGACATCGAACATCGCTTCGCTCATTGGCGATGGTGCTGAGTCGTCGCGGGTCACCTTGACGACCACCTTGCAATCATGTTCCGCGGCCAGTTCGGCGACGATTCGGCCCATTCGACCTTCTGCGCCGACCAGGCAGAGCCGAATAGGGCTTGAATCCCCTCCTAGAGGATCAACAACGTTTTTTGTCAAGGTTCTTCCCATATGTGTCCGAAGAGGGTACAAATTTCTTGCGAGTGGGCGCCGTTGCGCCGGCCACTCCTCTCCGACACTCCGACAGCGCAACTACAAGGAGCCATGTTCATGGCTAAGAAGAAGAAGAAAGCGACCCGAAAGAAGGTCGCAAAGAAGGCTACCCGTAAGAAGGCTGCCAGGAAGACCACGCGCAAGAAGGCTGCCAAGAAGAAGACCACGCGTAAGAAGGCCGCCAAGAAGAAGACTCGCAAGAAGGCTGCCAAGAAGAAGACCACGCGTAAGAAGGCCGCTCGCCGAACCACTCGCAAGAAGAAGAAGTGACTTCAACAGGCGACACCCCTTCCAGGGTGCCGTAGGCCATGAACAAATATCACTCCGACCCGGAGCCATTTATGGCTCCGGGTTTTTCTTTTTCCGAGTGGTGCCGAGGAAGCCCGGGATTCTCGGATCGATCAGACGTTCTTGGCTACACTTTCTCACCCACGAGGGCGGGGTCGCCGCCTTCCCTAGAAGTCCAGGAGGAACAGGTTCGATGACCCACATCATCGCTGAGCCGTGTATCGGTACCAAAGACACCGCTTGCGTCGAAGTCTGCCCGGTTGATTGCATCCATCCCACCAAGGATGGCGACAAGCACGAGGATTCCGACCAGCTCTACATCGACCCCGACACCTGCATCGACTGCGGACTCTGTGTCGACGAATGCCCGGTGCAGGCGATCTTCCCGGAAGAAGACCTGCCCCAGGAATGGCACAAGTACATTCAGATCAACACCGACTGGTTCAAGAACAACGGATGACCGGTGTTCGACCGCTCCCTTCCCGGGAGTAGACGAGCCCCACGACCGGATGGTCGCGGGGCTCGTTCTTCATCGTGATTTCGAATGACCGATGCGTGAGAGTCGTCTCAACCCGCCTTGCGGTATCGATTCGGTTCTTCCTCATGAGCTCGATCGACCCCACTGGGAGCTTCGGAAGACTCACACCAGTCTTCGATCCGAGATCCGAGGTTGAGCTCGCTCGACATCGTCTTGCGATATCCGAGCCGACGAACGACCTCCAACACATCGGTCCAGGTCGGGAAGCTGACTTCATTGACGCGTTTGAACGTGTCGATGGCATGGAGGAACATCTGCTGCTCGCGGGTCATTTCACCCTCTTCAGCAGTCCGGACCCAGTCCGTGAGTCGCCGTCCAGGCCCCCGACGCCGTTCGAGGTTCGTTTCGTCTTCACCGTCACGACGATCGATGCCGGTCCGGCGATCGACCACGCTGCCGGTCTTGGTGGGGTCGAATTGTCGGTCTTGCTTCTTGCTGGTCATGAGAGCGTCTCCCTGTCTGCGGCTACACTGCGATCGTGAAAAGGCGGATCAGACGCCGATCCCGAACGCAGCCGTTCTTCTTCAATGGAATCGGATGTCCACGACTCCCACAACAGCCGGCAACCGAACACGCGCCTCCAACGAGGGTGGATCTGTACCGTTCAAATGGATTGCGTTCGTTCTCGGACTCGTCCTCCCGGGACTCGGCCACATGTCGATCGGCGAAAAGGGCCGAGGAGTGCGGATTCTCGTGGGATTCCTGGTTCTCTGGTTCAGCGGTCTGCTGATCGGTGGACTGGGGAGTGTCCGGTACTGGGACCCGCCGTACACCAACCCCGCCGCGGGCGGGAAGATGAACCTGTGGTTCATCGCCCAGGCCGCCGCCGGACCGATCGCATTCGGTTTCGGGGCGTTGGATGCCTCGCTGATCCGGGGTGCGGAAGAAGATGAACTGATCGAGATCACGATGCATGATCAGACGATCGGCACCGCCTATCGGTACACCGCGATCGGACACGCCGCCGACTTCGGCACGCTCTTCTGCGCCCTCGCAGGCCTGATCAACTTCGCCGTGGCCCTCGACGCTGGTGGACGGACGACTCCGGATCGTCGCGGAGGTGGTCGATGACCATGCTTGGGTGGGTTCCCTTCATCCAGCCGCTGCCCGGCATTCAGTCCAACTGGCTGTGGCTTCTGCCGATTCTCATCTTCGGAATCGCCATGATGTACAAGGCGGTCCGAGTGATCGACCTCGCGACCTACTGGCGGGAAGTCGGCATCATGACGCTGCAGGTCCTGCTGGCGTTTCTCGGGCTGGCCGTCGGCATCTTCATCCTCGTGCAGTGGATCGTGCCCGTACTCCCCTCGGGCTGAGTCGACCGATCACGCTCGGACCTTCTGGACACGACGAGGTGATCATGTGGTTCCTTCGAAGACGACGCCGCCGGAAACTCCTGGCCGAACCGATTCCCGCGGTCTGGCGGCGAACGCTGCAGGAGCACATGGTCCACTACCGGATGCTGGGCCCTCGACAACGAGAGAAATTGGAGAACAAGGCGCGGATCTTCGTCGCGGAGACGAACTGGGAGGGTTGCGGCGGTCTCGAACTCGATGATCGAATGCGAATCCTCATCGCGGCGCATGCCTGCCTTCTGGTGCTCGAGAACGATGCCACCCTCTTCGAGCACGTGTCGGCGGTCCTGGTCTATCCCGCCGGCGTGGTGATCCCCGAAAGCCACCAGGGCAACGGGATCGTCTCGGGATCCACACCGATTCTGGGGCAGGCCAGATTCAACGGCCCGATCATCCTGAGCTGGTCCGACTCCATCTACGCCTCACAGCACATCGGAACCCGCAACGTCGTGCTCCATGAATTCGCGCATGCCCTCGACATGCTGAACGGAACGGTCAATGGCACCCCCCTGATGCGAAAGGGCCTGCACGAGCGATGGGTCGACATCTGCCAGTCGGAATTCGACGACTTCAAGATGAGACTGGAGCACGGAAATCCCGGCGCCATCGATCCCTATGCCGCCACGAATCCCGGTGAGTTCTTCGCCGTGGTCACCGAGCACTTCTTCGAGCAACCTCACGTGCTGCACGACCATCACCCGGAACTCTGGGAGATCTTCAGCGAGTACTACGGATATGCCTTCGGCGGTGGCTGAAGCGATCAAGCGTGCTCAGGAGGGCCTCCGCACGCCGCCACCGGGCTTCTCGCTCTTCGAGACCGGCTTCGTCGCACCCTTCCGTCGGCCGCCATGGCCGATGCGATCGCCGGAGCGGGCCCGAGTCTTGCGAGCCGCGTTCTTGCCACCGGTTCGCCCGTCGGTCTTGCTCTTGGCTCCCGAGGCTCCGCCGGAGCCGCTTCCTCGAGGCTTGCGTCCGCCGGCCGTGCCCGTCCCGGCGGAACCGGCGGCCGAACGTTTCCCGCCGGTCTTCCGCGGCGTCTTGCTCTTGGCGGACTTCTCGGGAGCATTCTCCGAGGGAACCTCCAGCCCGAATTCGTCCCGAAGCAGTTTGGCCTTCCTGGCTGAGACCGCACCGCTCCCTCGAGGCTCGTTCCGCGTGGACGAGCGAACGCCACGCTTCGAATCGGCGCCGCGACGACCGTCCCGATCTTCTCGGAACGGCTCGAATCGGACCGCACGCTCACCGGAGCGAAGGCGTTCGAGCCGGGTGACGTCCTGCGGCCGGATGTACTTCTCGATGTCCGGGACGGGATCGGCGCGAAGTCGCTGACCGACGATCTTCGCGATCTTCTTCCAACGTTGACCATCCGGCGGCGACACGAAGGTGAACGACTCGGCGAATCCTCCGCCGTGGCCGGCTCGACCCACCCGATGCACCCACTCTTCGGCGGCAAGTGGGAGGTCGTAGTTGACGACCGTCCGCACCGTCGGGATGTGCAGCCCTCTCGAAGCGACGTCGGTCGCCACCAGCACCGCATGTGATCCCTCGGAGAACTGTTCGAGCGCCCGCATTCGCTGGTTCTGGCTCTTGTCGCCATGAATGAGCCCGACGGAGATCCCGTGATTCCGGAATGCCGCATTGACCCAGCCCGCTCGCCGACGGGTCCGGCAGAAGATGATCACTCCGCGACGTTTCTCTTCGACGACCAGATGGAGCAGCAGCGCCACCTTGAGCACGTCGTCGATCTCGTACATGTGGTTGCCCACGGTCTCGGCGACTCGCGTGTGTCGACCGATCTCCACCCGCTGCGGGTTTCGAAGGAACGTCCGAGCGAGGTTCTCCATCGCGGGCGGCATGGTCGCACTGAAGAACGCCATCTGCCTGGTCTCGGGCATCCGCTCGAGAATCGTCTTCACCTGCGGAAGAAAGCCCATGTCGAGCATGCGATCGCCTTCATCGATCACCAGATGGCGGATGAACGCGAGGCTCAGCACGTCGATGTCCATCAGCTCCCGAAGGCGTCCTGGTGTGCCCACCACGACATCGACGCCCGCTTCGATCCGTTCTCGTTGCGGCTTGACCGCCGCCTTGCCCCAGACCGCCGTGACCTTGACCAGCGAGCCCCGCGTGAGGCGTCGGAGTTCCTCGGCGACCTGCTGTGCGAGTTCTCGAGTGGGTACCACCACGAGCCCTCGAAGTCTTCTTCGGGGATCGACGTACTTGGCGCCGGCATCGCCGCCCTTCCGCTTCTTGACTCGGCGCGAGAGCGGAGGTGGATCCGCGATCAGTTGATGGGCCAGTGGAATGCCGTAGGCCAATGTCTTGCCGGTGCCGGTCGGCGCCAGGCCGATCGCGTCACGACCGGCGACCAACGGCGCGATGATCCGCTGCTGGATGGGCGTGGGGGCCTCGAAACCCAGTTCTTCAATGCCGTGGAGAACGACGGGCGCGATTGGAAGTTCGTTGAACGCGTCGATCACCATCGATCGGGGGTTCTCGGAAGGTGCAGCGGGCTTCTCGGACGGTTTTTCGACTTCTGACATGTCCGTACAGAGTAATTGAGTTCGGTCTGGAACGGGTGCGCCTGCCGCGACGCCTCTTTGGTGATGCCGGGGCTCCAAAGCGGCTGAGGTACTCATTCGGGGACGGAATGTCGCCGAAGAAAGGAGTGCCGCCGAGTTTCGACCCCTGGAGGGGGGGGCCGGACTCGGCGGTTTTTTCATGGACGCGAGTGAGAAACGATTCCGCAAGGGCCAGTACCCTGACGCGTATGACGAACTCACCACGCGGTCTCCGGACGCTCGTCGCCGGTCTCGGCCTTCTCGTCACGAGGACCATCGGGCGATGGGTTCCGGACCCTTTCATCCTCGCAATCGGCCTCACGGCACTGACGGCCGTCCTCGCGCTGGTGATTCCCGGCACGTTCGCGGATTCAACGTCCGACGCCGAGGGAATCGGAACTTCGAAGTTCACACTTCTCCTCGAGGCATGGTGGGGTGACGACGGACTCTGGAAACTCCTGACCTTCAGCATGCAGATGGCCCTCGTGCTGGTGACCGGCTATGCGCTCGCCGCAAGCCCACCCGTCCGGAAGGCCATCGAGGGCGTCGCGGATCTCCCCGGATCCACCGCGAGCGGTGCGGTTCTCGTCTCCGCGGTCGCGGTTGGTACGGGCCTGCTCAACTGGGGACTGGCTCTGGTGGTCGGCGCGCTTCTCGCCCGTGCCGTCGGACGGTCGCTCGAACGCCGAGGAATCGGCTGTCACTACCCGCTTCTCGCCGCGGCCGGTTACACCGGTCTCCTGGTCTGGCACGGTGGATTCAGCGGCAGCGCCCCGTTGAAGATGACCACTCCCGAGAACGCCGCCGACGTTCTTCCCGATTCGATCGTGGCCGAGTACGCCGCGCAAGGGGTGCCATTGTCCGAGACGTTGCTGTCTCCGATGAACCTCTTCATCTCCCTCGGCTTGCTCCTGATCGTGCCCATCGTCTTCCTGCTTCTGGTTCCCGGCCGCCCGGAGGACCTCGCATCGCCATCCAGTCTCGGAATCGAGTTCGATGATGAGTCCGAAGACAGCGACACTCCGAACGGGATGATGGAGCTGGTTCTCGGCGTGGGCCTCGGCCTGGCGTTGTTGATCGGATTCGTCGCCTACATCCTCGGCGACGGAGGCGGCTTCGGCAGGCTCGGGCTGAATCAGATCAACGCCGCGATGCTCGGGCTGGGTCTGCTTCTGCACGGAACCCCGACTCGATATCTGCGGGCGGTCGAGGATGCCGCGCGGGGATGCGCGGGAATCATCGTTCAATTCCCCTTGTACGCCGGCGTGATGGCCATGATGGCGGCCAGCGGAATGCTCGCGATGTTCGCCGCCGCGGCCAATTCCATCAGCACCCCGGAAACGCTGCCGCTCTTCACCGCGACGAGCGCCGCGGTCGTGAACATCTTCGTGCCTTCCGGCGGAGGTCAATGGGCCGTGCAAGGACCGATCGCGCTGATGGCCGGCGTCGACGCCGGTGTGCCGATCGGCAAGATGATCATGAGCGTCGCCTACGGCGACCAGCTCACCAACATGCTGCAACCGTTCTGGGCGCTGCCTCTGCTGGCGATCACCGGAGTCCGCGCTCGCGACATCGTCGGCTACACGGCGCTGGTGATGCTGGTCGCGGCGGTCTGGATCGCCATCGGCCTGCTGGTGTTCTGAGTCGCGTGATCCCTCAGCCCTTTCCGACGCACCACGCATACTGATCGACGTAGTCCACCCGACCGCCGAGGGTCTCTGCGGCATCCCAGGCCCACCGAGGATTTCGAAGCATGCCACGACCGATCGCGATCGCATCGGCATCGCCTCGTTCCAGCACGTCTTCCGCGATCTTCGGATCATCCAGTTCGCCGACCGCGATCACCGGCATCGATTCGACCCCCCGCTTCACCGCGGCGGCGAACGGAACCTGAAACCCCGGTCCACCGGGAATCTCCGCCTTCGCATTCCCGCCGGTCGACACATCCACCCCATCGCAGCCTCGTGCTTCGAGTTCCCTGGCGAAGGCCACGGAATCCGCGGTGCTCCATCCCTCGAGGTCGTCGCGCCAGTCGGTTCCGCTGAAACGAACCAACAACGGAACTTCGACCGGCATGACCGCTCGCATCGCGTCGAAGACCTCGAGCGGATATCTCATTCGGTTCTCGAGCGATCCCCCGTATGAATCCGTGCGATGGTTCGAGAGCGGCGAAAGAAAACTCGAAAGCAGGTAGCCATGCGCCGCGTGCATCTCGACCACGTCGAACCCGATCGAAACCGCGCGTCGCGCGGCATCGGCGAACGCGTTTCGAACCGTGTCCAGTCCTTCCTGGTCGAGGGCGTCTGCAGGCGGAGCGATGTTCTCGTAACTGTCGGCGCTCGCACCGACCGATGACCAACCGCCGGAATCTGGAGGCACGTACCCGCGAGGTGAAGACCAGGGGCGGGCGTGCGATGCCTTCCGACCGGCATGGGCGAGTTGAATGCCGAGCACGGATCGCGGCGCGACTTCCCGAACCGTCGCCACGACGCGGGCGAGCGCTCGTGCATGATCGTCGTTCCAGAGACCGAGACACTCCGGAGTGATCCGACCTCGCGCCTCGACCGCCGTCGCCTCCGCGAGAACCAGTCCGGCGCCGGATGCCGCCAGGCTTCCCAGATGGACGTGATGCCAGGAGGAGGCGGCTCCCTCCACGGCCGAGTACATGCACATGGGAGAGACCACGATCCGATTCGGAAGGCGAACCTCGCGAAGGGACAGCGGTTCGAACAGTCGTGGAGAGGGTTGAGAATCGCTCATGGGCCGGATCCTAGGCGGCTGGGTCGTCTCCGGCCTCCTGAGCCGGCCGATCGACTCGAAGACCACGCCGGTGCGGCTATGATCTCCGACTCGGGGATCGAGCTGCTCCACGCCGGATCAGCGTCCTCACCAAGTCCACGAACGGGAATACCGCGATGCCGATCAAGGCCACTGACGTGAAGAGAGGCCAGTTCATCATCTGGGACGGACAACTCCACCAGATTATCGAGACCGAGCACGTGAAGCCGGGCAAGGGCCCTGCCTACGTGCAGGCGAAGATGAAGAATGTCAAGGTCGGCGGCATCAAGATCAACCGCCTCAATTCCGACGATCGGCTCGACGAAGTGAACGTCGATCGTCGCAGCATGCAATTCCTCTACGACACCAGCGGCCGAGGCGACGGCCCCTTCGTCTTCATGGACAGCGAGACCTACGACCAGGTCGAGATCAGCAACGAGGTGATCGGCAAGGATCAGAGCCAGTGGCTCAAGGAAAACACCGAATGCACGGTGAGCATGTTCGATGACAAGCCGCTGTCGGTCGCGTTTCCCGCATCCCTCGAGCTCACGATCACCGACACCGCGCCGCAGGCGAAGGGTGCGACGGCCAGCAATCAGAACAAGGAAGCCTTCGTCGAAACCGGCGCCCGCATCCGCGTTCCTCCGTTCATCGAGAACGGACAGGTCGTCAAGGTGAACCCCGAGACCGGCGAATATCTCGGCAAGGCGTGAGTCGGCCGGACGGTGGCCGTGATCAGACCTCGCCGGCTCGCTCGCAGGACGATCGGAGACGGGGCCCGAGACGGATGGCGCCATCGCGTTTCGTCCGTTGCAACCTCGCGATCAGATCCGCGGTGAACGCCTGATCCTGCGGAAGCAGCGTTGAACACGCTCGCACATGATGAATCGCATCGTCCACGTCGCCGAGTTCGGTGGCGGTGGCGGCCAGCAGGTGATGGGCGAGCGCTCGATGCGGCCCGTAGAGATCGAGGGTCTGATCGGCGAATTCGTACATCGCCTCGAATCGCTCCTCGACGAGATGCACATCCTTTTCGTCGTGTCCGACCTCCGATTCGGCTCGACGCCGCGACAATTCACTCATCGCTCCGGAGGCTCTCGCGAGTCGAGAAGCGGTCTGAGGATGCGGGTCGAACGTCGGCTCGAATCCGACCAGATCCAGTGTCTGGTTGGCATCGGCCTGTCGCTGGCATCGCTCGATCGCATGGTCGAGGAATTCCTTCGTCCGCTCGCTTCCGAAGAATTCGAGTGAAGCCTCCCAGTCCGCGACACTGAAGTCATCCGGACGATCGAAGGTCAACAGCCAGTCTCCCCGCCACCGACTCTCCTCTTCGTCGGCAGCCGCGATGACCACTTGGACGTGCGATGCGACCTCGATGCGACTGGACGGCACCATCGCCGTGCGAAGACATTCGGGCGGCCGACCGGGATCTCCCGGAAGCCAGCCCGTGGCCGGATCCAGATCTCGATACCAGAACTGGCCGGATCGGCAGGGAAGGAATCTCGTCTGGGGCTCGAGAATGGCGGCCATCGACAACCAGATTCTCGCACCACTGGGAAGGATTGGCATGTGCTTTCGCGCTCCTGCCTCGTTGATGAAATCGACCCGTCGGAACTCGCTCGTCCGAACGACTCGACTCCGGGCTCCCGCGGCGGCCGGCGACGCCGATCTCCATCGACGCGACTCTCCAGTCCGTGCTGCACGATCCCGCAGCCGCGGTTCGATCGGCGGTCTGCGACATCCATGCCGGGCCCCGATCGCTGAGAGACAAGGCCAGCCAGGCATGCTTCTTTCGCAGTCCCCACGAGAAAGCGACGTCCGGTTTCTAAACCGGACGTCGCTGGTCGATAACCCGTCCTCATCGCTCGGTCGAGCGACCTCGGACTCAGATCACGCCTTGATCATGCATCGCTCGGGCAACCTTCAGGAAGCCCGCGATGTTCGATCCGTCGAGATAGTCACCGGTTCGGCCGTACTGCTCCGCGGCCGCGAGGCTCTGGGCATGAATGTCCTTCATGATTCCGCTCAGACGCCGGTCGACCTCCTCGCGGCTCCAGAAGGTCCGACTGGAGGCCTGGGCCATCTCCAACGCACTCACGGCCACTCCACCGGCGTTGGCCGCCTTGCCGGGACCGTACAGGACGCCCTTCTCCCGGAAGATGTCCTGACCTTCGGGCATCGTCGGCATGTTGGCGCCCTCGCTGACCAGCTCGCATCCGTTGGCCACGAGATTCGTGGCATCGACGCCGTTGATCTCGTTCTGGGTCGCGCAGGGGAACGCCGCGTCCGCAGGAACATTCCAGAGCGGGTTGTGATCCGCGTCTCGGTCCCTCGGGGTGAATTCGGCGTTGGCGTACTTCTCCACGTACTCGATGATCCGGCCGCGGCGATTGTTCTTGAGATCCTGAACGAAGGCGAGCTTCTCGAGATCGATTCCGTCCGGATCGTGGATGAAACCACCCGAATCCGACAGCGTGACGGGCTTGGCACCGAGGTGGTTGAGTTTCTCGACCGCGAATTGCGCCACGTTGCCCGAACCGGAGACCAGACATCGCTTGCCCTTCAGGTCGGCGCCGTTGGCGCCGAGCATCTCCGCCGCGAAGTAGACCGCGCCGTAGCCGGTCGCTTCCGGACGAATGAGGCTGCCGCCCCAGTCCGTGCTCCGACCGGTCATGACGCCGGTGAAGGTGTTGGTCAGTTTCTTGTACTGGCCGAACAGATAGCCGATCTCGCGTCCGCCCACGCCGATGTCACCCGCCGGGACATCGGTGTCCGGACCGATGTGTCGGAAGAGCTCGCTCATGAACGCCTGACAGAACCGCATCACCTCGCCGTCGGAACGACCCTTGGGATCGAAGTTCGATCCGCCCTTGCCGCCGCCGATCGGCTGCCCGGTGAGGGCGTTCTTGAAGATCTGCTCGAAGCCGAGGAACTTCAGCACGCCGAGATCGACCGTCGGGTGGAAACGAAGCCCGCCCTTGTACGGGCCGATCGCCGAATTGAATTCGACGCGGTAGCCGCGGTTCACCTGGACCACGCCCGCGTCGTCGACCCAGGAGACCCGGAACTCGATGACCCGCTCCGGCTCGACGAGACGTTCGAGGATCCGCGTGTCACGCCACGTTGGATTCCGGTCGAGCACCGGCTCGAGAGACGGAACCACTTCGCCCACGGCCTGATGGAATGCCGTCTCGTGCGGGGTGAGCGATTCGAGTCGCTGCATGAACTCGGTGACCCAGAGCGAATCGGTCTTCATCATCAGGGAATCCTTGGAAACGAATCGTCGCGATTTCGGACGACGGAAGAGGCTCGAAACGTCCTGGCCGCATGATCAGGAACTTCGTGGGATGATAGGAACGGAAGCGAATTCCCGCCATCGACATCCGTGTTTCCAGCCCCCGCACTGACCCGGGAAGGTCCAGACCATGAAGATCCTCCTCACCGGCTTCGAGCCTTTCGGCGGCTCGCCGCTCAATCCCTCCGCCTCGGTCGTCGAAGCGCTTGCGTCCGATACACCGGCGGACATCGAGCTGGCCACCATGGTGCTTCCGGTGATCGGCGTCGAGGCCGGCGACCGCGTGGTCGGACGCGTCGAATCCGATTCTCCCGATGCGGTGGTCATGCTGGGCGAAGCGACCGGGCGGCCCGGAGTTTCAATCGAACAGATCGCCATCAACCTTCGCGACTATCGAATGAGCGACAACGCCGGCAACTGCACGACCGACGAGCCCGTGGTCGAGGGCGGACCGGACGCCTACTTCGCCTCCCTCCCGGTCAGAAGACTGGTCGAGTCGATCCGAGATATCGGCGTTCCCGCGTCGCGATCGCTCACTGCAGGCGCGTTTCTCTGCAATGAAATCTCGTACCGCGTGCTGCACGCCAACGCGATCTCGAACCGACGAATCCCCGCCGGCTTCGTTCACCTCCCCCGCCTGCCGGAGCAATGCCTGGACGCGGACACGCCGCATGCAAGCATGGCCCTGGATCGCCAGATCGCCGCGGTCCGCACGATCCTCCAGACGCTGTCCGCGTGAATCACCCGTCGTCGTCCAGAGTCCGACGACCGGCGGGGTCGGCGATCTCCCGACTTTTTTCGTGGAAGCGAGGCTCGCATCAGAATTTCTGGGGTCTCTCGGTGATTTTTCCGGTCACGACTTGCGTGCCCCACCGCATTCCGCGTGCAATGCGTCGATGAGAACCCCCGACATCTGCCTGACGACGCTCGCTGTTCTGACCTGTGGCCTCGCCGCCGATCCCCCGATCGTCCGCCCTCCGCATCCGGCGGCACCCGCGGCGGATCGATTC